>JAQXBV010000090.1 GCA_029252195.1 Yoonia sp. | reverse complement strand
TCAGATCCACAAACCGGTCAATCGAACGTAGCAGGTGATCTTGGGGCACATGATCGTCGACCGAGAACTCATAAAACAACGCGCCCTGCGCCTCTTGCTTTGGCCCCAACATCGTCAATCCCCCGCGTTTACAGGTAAATTGAATCAGTGATAGCACTTCAAATCAACAAGAGTTTTTCAACAAAATACGCCCAGACTGACCAATACTACGTGGTCGATGAATGTCAGTTTCTTTCAAAGTACTTGAGCGGTTTGCCGACATCCACGCCAGTGTGCGGGACGGGGTAGATTGGTCCTTGTTGGGCTGGCCGGGGCACTACGCGGCGCCGACTTCTCCACGTTGGAGGCGGCGCATGAACAGGTCAGGGAGCAGGATCGAGAGATCAAGCACAGCTTGGAAAACGAGCGCGAGATTGGTCTTGATCGAGATCGGGGCCACAGCTTTTGAGCGGTTTTTTTGAGGCTGACCACTCTGATTTTATTCGTTTTATCGGCAAAGAAATCATTAACATAAACCGTCCATTTACCCACAATCGATAGCGTTCCGTGAAACTAACGGAGCGTGCCATGTCAGGATATATTTCAGAGTTTCGGTATGTAGGTGGAACATCTGTCGAGTTTATTGAACTCGCAAGTCCCGCTGGCACCGACACATCCAGTTACACTGTCGTCATCTATAACAGCAATGGCACAGTGGCGCATACATATTCGCTGGGAGCCGTGGAATCCACTGTAGGTGGCAATGATGTTTATGTCATTGATAATGGGACTGCGGGCTTCTCGGATATCTTGAATGGTCAGGCCATTGCCCTTGTCGATGATCTGGGCAACGTCGATCAGTTCGTGTCCTTTGGCGGGGCGACCGTCACCGCAAGCTCGGGGCCAGCCGTTGGCGAGACCAGCACCAGTGTCGGGTCTGCCGGTCCAGGCAGTTCACTCCAGTCCGATAATGGCGGGAGCACCTACTTCACCTAGTCCTCGCCGAATTCAGGCACTGTCCCTTGCTACGCCCCCGGCACGCTGATCGACACGCCCGATAGGCCGCGCGCGGTCGAAACCCTGCGCTGCGGTGATCTGGTGATGACGCTTGATCATGGGCCGCAAAAGGTCCGCTGGGTGCGCAGCGGCGATCAGCCGCTTGAAGAGGCGCGGGTTCCAACCCTCAGGATGGCACAAAAGCTGAAGGTCGACACGATGCGTCGGGTGCGCAGGTCAATCCCTGACACCCTGAGACGAAATCCACTCGAAAGCCTCCGAGACGGTCGCCCTTTGTCGGGCGACAAAGCAACCGTAACCATCGAATCCAGCCAAATTCTTGCGCGCGGCGACGATATTTTTACCGCATGGGAGCAGCTTCATGCTATCTTGAGCAGCCGGCTCGGATACAAGCGAGGCGCGGTCATTCTGAAACGATCCATCGACGGCAGACCGCTGATCTTTTCGCACTGTCGCGGCGGCATGGACGAGGGTCGTTTCAATCTGGACATGATACGCGTGAATACTGTCCTGACCTGCGCCAGCGGCATTGTCCACTCGGTTCTGCAGGGCGGCAATTCTCGGGTCGAAAATGACCTGGAGCTTGCCTTGGACTACGCGGCGCTGGACGCCTCAGTGCAATCCGAGTTCTGTGTTCCTGTGATCAGCAACGGGGACGTCGTGGGAGCGATCAATTTTGAAAGCTAGCACAAGAACGCATTCGACCTGCATGATTTCGCACTCGCGACGTCGCTTTCAGCGTCGACCGAAGGGCAGCTGCAGGCCGTCCGCGCAACAGGTAATCTTGGCCTGACCGGGTGGGTTTGAGTGAGATGCCTGGCAAACGTGTTCGCTCGACTAGACTGTTTTGCCGCATTAGGTGAACTGAGCGGCAGTTGAGTCCGCAGACTCGATTGTGCGTCTCCCGTGCGGCGAAAGATTGGTCTGGATTTGACCCGCCTTAGGACGCCGTACGACCGGTTTGGATTTCGGCCCTTCAGCCGATTGCGAACGGCCGCTTTGTGGAAATCCTGCTGCCGTGCCGCGAAGCTGACGCTTTCTTGATCGGGCGAGGCAGGTGAATTGTGCCGCACTCGCATCAGGCCGTGTTGTCCGCGTTGAGGACCTAGCCCTTTTTCCCATGCCCCTCGCGCGCTTGCCACAAATCGGGCCGCCGTTGCCGCGTGATCTCTTCGGACATCTCTTTGCGCCATTTTGCGATTTTGGCGTGGTTGCCTGAGAGGAGGACTTCGGGGATCGGGTGGCCCTGCCATTCCGCGGGTTTGGTGTATTGCGGGTGTTCCAGCATGCCGTTGGAGAAGGATTCTTCGACCGCTGAATCCGCGTTGCCGAGCACACCGGGGAGGAGCCGCACGGTGGCGTCGATGAGCGCTTGGGCTGCGAGTTCGCCGCCTGTCATCACGAAGTCACCCAGCGAAATTTCTTGGATTCCGAAGTGTTCCAGCACCCGTTCATCCACGCCCTCGAACCGTCCGCAAAGCAGGGTCACGCCATCGGCCTTTGCCAGATTGCGGGCCATTTCTTGGTCGATGCGCTTGCCACGGGGGCTCAGGTAGTAGATCGGCATCACCCCACGGGCCGCAGAGCGGGCGTCGTTGATTGCGGCCTCAAGAACGTCGGCGCGCAGAACCATGCCCGCGCCACCACCCGCCGGGGTGTCATCGACGTTCTTGTGCTTACCGATTCCATAGTTGCGCAGGTCGTAGGTCTGCAATTGCCAGAGGCCATCATGCAGCGCCTTGCCCATCAGGCTTTCGCCCAAAACGCCGGGAAAAGCCTGCGGGAACAGCGTAATGATCTGCGCCGTCCACGCGCCTGCAAGGTCGGGGGTGTCGGTCATCAACTCGCGCGGCGTAAACGTCGGGCGGATGGTTTTGCGGCCAATGGCCTTGAATTTGGGTGCGTCAGTCATGGCAGTGGATTAGCCGAAATGACTAGCGGTCCGCAAGCAACGCCTTTTTGCGGGCGTCGCGCGTGTCGGTGTCAAGCCCGCTGCGGTTCAATGCGAGGATTTGCGCGATGGTTGCGGCGTCGGGCGACAGGTTTTTCATCTCTGGCGCGCTGAGCGCATTGCGGGTTTGTGCGGGCAACCCAAAGAGGTCAATGAGCGGGGTCGCAGGCCCGAACTCCAATTCGAGCGTCTCTTCCATGGGCACCGTCACGAGGGGGGTGTCGCCAAGTGCCGCTTGAGTCTCGGCAAGGATTGGGCCGAAATCGGCGGCATCTTTGAAGGTGTCGGCATATGTGTCGAAATCCATCTTGAGGTCGGAGGCCCGCAGGTTTTGCCAATAGCTGCTGCGCAGCCAGCTTTGCGGATCGCGGGTCGACAGATAGAAGGTGATCGACCTATCGGGGCCAAAAACCTCGCGCAGCGCGTCCTTTGTCGCGACCATCAGGGCGGGGCAACCTGCGTAGCTTTCCTTGCCGCTACGACCAGGGATGAGCCCTGCGAGATTTTCGGAACTGATGCACAGGTGCCGCTTTTTGCCGATGTCGAGCGTGCGCAAGAATGTGGTCATGCGGAACTGATATTCATCCAGCGAAAGCGGGTCGCGGATCACAGAATGCATCGTTGCGATCTTGGTAATGTCGTTGATCCGCGCGGGCATGACCAAGGCCATATGCGGCCACAGATGCTTGCCGTTGGCCATGAGAAACGATTGGATCGACGTCGTGCCCGTCTTGTGAAATCCGCCATGCACGACGATGCGTTGCACGCTCACAGCGGCTTCCACCCACCAAGGTCCGCGGTTTTCGCGAGTGCATTTTCGCCTCTGCGGCAGCTTCGTCAGGCAAGCTGGACCGGTTTATGGACAGGAACTTAGCCCAAAGCGCGTCGCTTGGTCCTTCGTTGCCCTTGCCGACGGGGATCAGGCTGGAGCGCACCAGATCAGGCACATCCATGTGACCGACAAGCGCGGCCCCCGGTCCAAGCGGATGGCGCAGGGCATCCGACATCGGCATCGTAGTGACGGGCAGGGGCGCCAAGGCTGTTACGACCTCCTGCAAAACCTTATCAAACTGTGCGGCGTCTTTGTATTTGGTTTCGAATTCGGTGAAATCGAGGGTGAGCCGCTGCGCCCGCAACTGGTGCTTATAGGTGCTGAAAAGCCAGTCGTAGCTGTTGCGCGTCGTGAACAGAAGCTTGACCTGCGCGTCGGGAAACCGCTCCACAAGATAGCCCGCCAGATAGGTCATCAGGACTGGCACCGCGCTGTAATCCTGAATGTTGTACGTTCCTGGAAGGTGCCCGCAAAGCCCCTCTGCGCTCAGTAAAAGGTCACGGTCGGCGCGTGGTGGAAACTCCGCGAAGCAGTCGTCAAGAAGTGGCACCATGTCCAAGAGCTGGAGCGGATTTTTACGCCGTGAGAACATGCCCGACAGCCGCACCACTGGCTTAAAGTAGCGCATGAGCCGCACTTCGAAATAGGGGTCCAACGCGTCGCGGTTGGCCCACAGGAAATGCTGCATGGAGCTGGTGCCGGTTTTGTAAAACCCTGGATGCAAGAGGATCTGTCTCATCGGAAAATCAGGTCCAGTCAATCGCTGCGCTTAGCCTATTGAACCCGTTTTCACCTGAGAGGTAAAGTGTTCAGGCGTCGGGAAAAATCCCCTCGGGCGGATCGGCGATGATCCGGCCTGTCGCCAGGTCAACTGTCGGCACATTCGCTTGGGTAAAAGGCAGCAGGATCGTGTCGGATTGGCCGACGGGGAGGATTTCCAGCAAATCCCCTGCGCCATGGTTCACGACCGTTTTCACAATGCCCAGCTTTTGGCTACCCGTATCGAGCACATCAAGCCCTTCAAGGTCAGTGTAGTAATATTCGTCGTCGGGCAGGTTCGGCAAATTTGACCGCTCCGCATAAAGCGAGACGTTGCGCAGCGCGTCGGCGTCTTCTTTGGTGTCGATCCCTTGCACGCGGGCCGTGAAGCCACCCTTAAGACGGCCTGTAAGCACGAGCATCGGAAAGACTTTCCCGTCCTCGGTGGTCAGCGGGGCATAGTCACCTATCGCTTCGGGGTCGGCGCAAAACGACTTGAGGCGGACTTCACCAGCCACCCCAAACGCACCGCCAAGGGTGCCAACTACGATACGGTCAGACATGTGCGAACTCCTTGGCAAAACCCTACAAAGTGCAGGCTTTTTGCAAAAAAGCGGGCGGGTGTTGCCCGAGCGCGAGGCTCGGGCAATGTCGCTTATTCAGCGGCAGCTTCTTCCGCTGCTGGTGCAGGTGCTGCGGCAGCTTCGGCTGCGGCTGCTGCCTTTTTCGCTTTTTCTTCAACGCGTGCTTTCGCCGCTTTGCCTGGCTCACCCTTTTTCAGGTTTGCGCGGTCTTTCTTGGGCAGAACGCCAGCAGCTTCCAGCATACGGGAAACGCGGTCTGTTGGCTGTGCGCCTTGGGACAGCCAGTACTGAACGCGCTCCATGTCCATTTTCACGCGCTCTTCGCTGTCTTTTGGCAGCATTGGTGCATATGTGCCGAGCTTCTCAAGGAAGCGGCCGTCGCGTGGCATGCGGCTGTCTGCTGCAACGATTGCGTAGTGAGGGCGCTTTTTGGAACCGCCGCGTGCGAGACGAATTTTCATAGCCATGATAGATAGTCCTTTGTTTTAGGTAGTTTGGCAGGGCGAACCCCCACCGTTACGATTGATGTTGTTTGTGGTGTTGGATCACTTCCTGAATAATGAAATTCAGGAATTTCTTGGCAAAATCAGGGTCTAGGTCGGCCTGTTCTGCAAGCTGGGTCAACCGTGCGATCTGCGTGGCTTCGCGGGCAGGATCGGACGGCGGAAGGTCGTGCTCAGCCTTAAGCACCCCTACGGCTTGGGTGTGCTTGAAGCGTTCCCCAAGCGTGTAGACGAGGATCGCGTCGAGGCGGTCAATGCTTTCGCGGTGGCCTTTGAGCAAGGCTGCGGCGCGGGCTGAATCTGTTGTCATATGTGCGGAACCTTTGGCGCGTCTGGGCGGGGGTAGCGGTAGCAGTGGGTGCCTTCGTGATCGCCAGCAGGGTCGCGCTCGGCACCAAGGCGCAGCGCCAGTTTGATCGCCCGCTCGTTGTCGGGGTCGATGTAGCTGACCAATGTGTCAAAGCTCAGGGCGTTCCAGGCGTTGTTGCGTGCTTTCTCGGCGGCCTCGAATGCGTAGCCTTTGCCTTCGGCCTCTTCAGTGAACAGGAACCCGAGTTCTGGTTCTGGATCACCTGTCTCATGGCCGAGCAGAACAAAGCCAAGAACGGTTTTGTCTTCTTGGTCCTCGACGGTCCAAAGCCCGCAACCGCGCAGGATCCAGCTGGCGGTCAATTGGATGAAATCGTCCCAAGCGCCTTCGCGTGTCAAAGGCCCTGCGATGTAGCGGCCACGGTCGGAAATGACCATATCGGCGAAGACGTCGAAGTCTTCCATGTAGGGGCCGCGCATGACGGTGCGGTCCGTGAAGATACGCGGCAAAGCTTGGCCGATCCGCTCGACGGCGACGGCGGCTTGTTGCTGGGGTAGGGCTTCCCAAGGCAGGCGGTTTGCGTTTGGATCAATCATGATATCAGCTCAGATTGTGCGTGCGATTTAAGCGCACGGGGCGTGCACCAAGCGTGCACTGCAAATTTGGTCATAGCTTCACCCCTTTAGGCACGGGGTGGCGGTAAACGAGCGTCTCTGGTGTCGGGCCCTTGGCCGCAACATCGAGTTTTGCGCCCAGCTTTTCGGCCAAGCGGATCGAGCGCACGTTTGTATGCGCGATGTAGCTGACGGCGGTTTGCCAGCCCAGCACATCATAGGCATGTTTGATCGCGGCGGTGGCGGCCTCGGAGGCGATGCCTGTGCCTTCAACGGAGGAGTCGAACATCATCCAGCCAATCTCGGTTTCCGGCCAGTCGGGCGGCGTCCAAGGCCCGACGAGACCGACACAGTCGTTGTCGCCGCGCAGGGTTACAGCCCACATGCCGTAGCCGAAGATTTCCCAATGACCGAGTTCAGCGGCGAAGGAGCGCCATGTTTTGGCCAAGTCGCCGTTGCTACCAAAAGCAGTTGCGCGGTCCGACATCATGAAGTCGTGGAACGCCATCCAATCGCCCGGTTGTGGACGGCGCATGACGAGGCGCGGTGTTTGGAGGGTGACGCTCATGGGGTCACCTCGGCCAGTTGGGCGCGGGCCGTCGGATGATCATAGGCCAAGTGCAACATGGAGATGGTTTCTTCGTCGCAATGGGTCATGCGGGATTTTTCAATCGCACCCAAGCGTTTTGCGAGTGCGAGCGAGCGCGTGTTGGCTGGCGCGATGAGCGAGATCAGCACAGGCAGGCCAATGGAGCCAGCCCAAGCGCGCACGGCAACGGCGGCCTCATAGCAAAGCGATTTGCCCTCATAGCCGTCGAACATATGCCAAGCGAGTTCGGGCTGCGGCCAATCTATGTGGTTGAGGATGCCAACGCGCCCGATAGGCAAGCCACTGGCGGTGTCTTCAATGGTGAAGAAGCCGTAGCCGTGCCAGTGCCAATGGCCGATCCCTGCGATGAAGCCGCGCCATGCCTCGTTCTCGGTGCCATTGCCGCCGATGAGGTTCATCCGTTCGGAATTGGTGACCATTTCGGTGAAGGCCGCGAGATCGGATTTTTGCGGGCCGCGCAGCGTGAGGTTTTTGGTCACGAGGACGGGGGCGTTTGTGAGGCTCATAGGGTGCCTCCTGCACAGAGGACTTGCAGCCTCCGGCGGGATTTTGATTGGACATAGAAAATCGGGGCGAGAAGTGCCCGTATCTGTCCATCATATGCCGCGCGGTGGTGCATTATTTCTTTTTTCCGAAACCGGATAGGCCGGGGGGAAGGGCTGCACCCGCGCCCATGCCCGGAAAGCCCGCGGGCAGTTTGCCTTTGAGCGCCTTTGCGGCCTCGGCCATCGCGGCAGGATCGTTCATATCGGGCATGGTGCCTGCGTCTTTGCCGCCGAACATGCCTTTCATTGCCTGTTTGAGCATGCCGCCTTTGCCCATTTTACCCATCTTCTTCATCATGTCGCCCATTTGGCGCTGCTGCTTGACGAGCTTGTTGAGTTCAGAGACCTCAAGACCTGCACCCGCGGCGATCCGTTTTTTGCGGGAGGCTGCGAGCAGTTCTGGATTGGCCCGCTCTTTCTTGGTCATGGAGTTGATCAGGGCGATCTGGCGGGTCAGGATTTTATCGTCGAGCCCTGCGGCGTCCATCTGAGACTTCATTTTGCCCATGCCAGGCATCATGCCCATCATGCCTTCCATGCCGCCCATTTTGATCATCTGTTCAAGCTGCATCTTGAGGTCGTTGAAGTTGAAGCGACCTTTTTGGAAGCGGCGCATCATCCGTTCGGCTTGTTCGGCCTCGATGGTTTCTTGTGCCTTCTCGACCAGCGCGACGATGTCGCCCATGCCAAGGATGCGGCCCGCAATGCGCGATGGCTCGAAAGTCTCGATCGCGTCCATCTTTTCGCCAACACCGACGAAGCGGATCGGCTTGCCGGTGATGGCCCGCATCGAGAGCGCCGCACCGCCGCGACCGTCGCCGTCCATGCGGGTAAGGACGACGCCGGTGACGCCGATTTTGTCGTCGAATTCTTGCGCGACGTTCACCGCGTCTTGGCCTGTCAGACCGTCAACGACGAGCAGGGTTTCGCGAGGGTTGACTGCGTCGCGGACCTCGGCGGCTTGCGCGATCAGGTCTGCGTCGATGTGCAAGCGGCCTGCGGTGTCGAGCATATAGACGTCGTAGCCGCCCATCGCCGCTTGGGTTTTCGCACGTTTGGCGATCTGAACGGGTGTTTCGCCCTTGATGATGGGCAGGGTGTCGACGCCGATTTGCGCGCCCAGGATGGCAAGCTGTTCCATCGCGGCGGGGCGGTTGGTGTCGAGCGAGGCCATAAGAACACGCTTGCCTTCACGTTCCTTGAGGCGTTTGGCGAGTTTAGCCGTCGTCGTGGTTTTGCCCGAGCCTTGCAGACCGACCATAAGGATCGGCGCAGGGGCGTTGTCGATCTTGAGCGCGCCGGGATCAGTGTCGCCTGTCAGGATGTGCTGCAGTTCGTCGTGCACGATTTTGACGACTTGCTGGCCGGGCTGAATTGACTTGGTGACGGCTTGACCCGTCGCCTTTTTCTGCACGGCGGCGATAAAGTCGCGGGCGACGGGGAGCGAGACGTCGGCCTCAAGCAAGGCCACGCGGACCTCGCGCAGCGCGGTCTTGACGTCATCCTCAGAGAGCGCACCTTGTTTGGTGAGCTTGTCAAAGACGCCTGATAGGCGGTCGGATAGGTTCTCAAACATCGGCGCTGTGCCCTCGTTAGTCGTTACATCGGCTCCTTATATAGGAACGCAATGCTCTATGCAGTAGCGCCCCCGTGGGCGCAACGCGCTGACGGAGGGCGATCCCTATGAATAGGGACCGGAAAGCTGGTGCTATCCGGAGTTAAGGTGCGTCTAGACTGTTTGGGGGTGGTGAGTCAACAGGAGGCGTCCGCGCGGCATCACAGCTGCGTTAAGGTGCGACTTTAATCTTGTGGTGGCGAACGTAAATGCGATCTAACATGCTTTAATGTTCGTATTTGCACAAGTTGAACGTCATGGATAATTGGGACGAAATCCGCACCGCCTATCAGGTGGCACGCAATGGCACGGTGTCGGGTGCGGCGGAGGCGCTGGGCGTGCATCACGCGACCGTCATTCGCCATATTGACGCGCTGGAGGGCCGTCTGGGCGTGAAGCTCTTCCAGCGTCATGCGCGCGGCTATACAGCGACGGAGGCGGGCAATGATCTGCTCGTCGTTGCGCAAGCGACCGAAGATCAGTTCACGCAACTTGCTGGTCGGATCAAGGGGCAGGGCGAGGGCGTCAGCGGTGATTTGGTGATCACCTCGCTGGGGGAGCTGTCACGGCTATTGACCCCTGCGCTGGTGGCGTTCCAAGAAGAACACCCTGATGTGCGGGTCCGGTTCTTGACGGGTGAGCGGCTGTTTCGATTGGAATATGGCGAGGCGCATGTGGCGATCCGTGCGGGCGATATGCCCGACCAGCCTGACAATGTGGTGCAGCCGTTTCTGGATTTGAATGTGCGGTTGGTGGCGTCAAAGGGCTATATCTCGCGTCACGGGATGCCCGCATCCGAGGCCGATTTACGCCATCACCGCTTTGTCGGCCATTACAGCGAGGTCAATCGTGCACCGTTTAACAAGTGGTTGCGGGCGACAGTGGGCGATGCGCGGATCGTCTATCAGGCAACTGACGAGCGCAATATGGTCGATGCGATCCTTGCAGGGGCGGGCATCGGGTTTCTGTCGGATTTCGACATGACCGAAAGTTGCGATCTCGTGGAGGTCATTGCGCAAAGGGCGGATTGGGCATCAAAACTGTGGCTGGTCACCCATGTGGATTTGCACCGCACGAGCAAGGTGCAGGCGATTCTGGCCCATCTGAAGGTCTTTGCGAAGAGTTACGAGGCATGACGCCAGAGGCCCGTAGCGGCCATGTGGCAATGTTGGCCTTTTCGATGCTTGTCGCAGGGTCATTTGCGCTTGGCGTCTTGGCCGCCAATGACATCACGCCGCTGGCGCTCAACACGGTGCGGTTCTGGATCGCGGCGGCGATTATTGGCGCCTTGGTTTTGATGCGTGGCGGCGTGCCGAGGGCGGCGCTCGACGCACCTTGGCGCTATGTGGTGTTAGCCTCGATCTTTACCTTCTACTTCGTCATGATGTTCGAAGGGTTGAAAACAGCGCCATCAGTCAGTGCGGCTGCGGTCTTTACGCTCACCCCAGTCATGGCGGCGGGGTTTGGGTGGCTTTTGTTGGGGCAGCGAATGCACCGCCGGATCAAGCTGGCGTTGGCGATTGGGGCCATTGGTGCGCTTTGGGTCATTTTCCGCGCAGATGTCGCGGCGCTCTTGCGGTTTGAGGTCGGGCGTGGCGAGATGATCTATTTTATCGGCTGCGTGAGCCATGCGCTATATACGCCGTTGGTACGTAAGCTGAACCGCGGCGAGAGCGCCTTGGTCTTTGCCTTTGGTACGCTGCTCACGGGGGCGGTGATTTTGACACTTGTCGGCTGGTCGGATTTGAGCAGCACCGATTGGGCGCATTTGCCCAGCGTGGTCTGGCTGACGATCCTCTATACGGCGGTTTTTGCCAGTGCAGCGACAGTCACCTTGTTGCAGTTCTCTGCGATGCGCCTGCCTGCGGCAAAGGTCATGGCCTATACCTATCTGGTCCCGTCATGGGTGATCATCTGGAGCATTGCCTTGGGCGCGCAAATGCCGCCGCTGGCGGTGCTTGGCGGCGTCGCGTTGACGATAATTGCGCTGGTCTTGTTATTGCGCGACGAGGGCTAGCTGGGGAGTTCTTGCGCCAGAAAGGCCTCAAACGCATCCAGATCAATCGCGTCCATCTGGCCAAAGCCTTGCATCCAGACCGAGGCAGAGCGCAGGGCGTCAGGCTCCAGCTTGCACCATTTCACACGGCCCCGCTTTTCCTGAGAGATCAGGCCAGCGGCGGTGAGCACGGTAAGGTGTTTGGAAATCGCAGCCAGTGACATGGAAAAAGGTTCGGCGACGTCCGTGACGGCCATATCGTCCTCCAGCAGCATCGCGAGGATCGCGCGGCGGGTCGGGTCGGCAAGGGCCGCGAAGGTGGCGTCAAGTTGATCTGTCATAGCGGCGATTAAGCCCCAGTAGCGGTAAACGTCAACCATTTGGTTGAATAACGTTTCTGGCATCAGGGCCCGAAAGTTGGATAATCCAAAGTGTCGCACCTCCGCATTTAATGCTTGAAAACAGATGGTTATCGCATCGCATCGCTTGCTTGACTCATTGCGCTGGTCGCCCTAAACCCTGCGCAACACTTCGTGGGATTTTGAAACTGATGTCCGAGCCACACGATCCAGTAGATGATGGCGCCCGACTAAAGGCGCTTGAGGCCAAACTGGCGGCGGCAAAGAAGACAGAATACGTCAAAGAGCACGGAGATGAGAGCTATAGTCAGGCACAACTCGCTTGGCGCATGGTGATCGAATTAGTTGCCGGTCTTGGGATCGGATTTGGCATTGGGTATAGTTTGGATCAGTTCTTTGGAACGCTTCCGATTTTCCTGGTGATATTTATTTTTCTGGGCCTCGCGGCTGGTGTCAAAACCATGATGCGATCGGCGCAGGAAGTGCAGAGAAAACAGTTGGCAGCCGCCAACGAACATGAGGGTGAAAACCGTGGCAACTGAGACGCACGCTGCTGAAGATACTGGGTTGGTTTTCCACCCGCTGGATCAATTCATCGTCAAGCCGTTGTTCGGCGAAGGCCCGATCCATTGGTACACGCCAACAAACGTGACACTTTGGATGGCAATTGCTGTTCTTTGCATCGTTGCATTGTTTGTTCTGGGCAGCCGCGGTCGCGCAATCGTTCCATCGCGTATCCAGTCGGTCGGCGAGCTGATGTACGGCTTCGTTTACAAGATGGTTGAGGACGTCACTGGTAAGGATGGTGTGAAGTACTTCCCTTACATCATGACGCTGTTCCTCTTTATACTTTTCGCGAACTTCCTTGGCTTGATCCCAATGTCGTTCACCACAACAAGCCACATTGCGGTCACTGCGGTTCTCGGTTTCGGTGTGTTCATCTGTGTCACTGTTCTGGGTTTCGTGCTGAACGGACCTGCTTTCCTTGGCTTGTTCTGGATGAAAGACGCGCCGCTCGTACTGCGACCCGTCATCGCGATCATCGAGCTTATTTCTTACTTCGTGCGCCCTGTGAGCCACTCTATCCGTCTTGCGGGTAACGTCATGGCCGGCCACGCAGTTATCAAAGTTTTCGCAGGTTTTGCTGCCATCGCAGCCATCAGCCCCGTGTCCATTCTGGCGATCACCGCCATTTATGGACTTGAGGTTTTGGTGGCCGGTATTCAGGCCTACGTTTTCACCATTCTGACTTGTGTATACCTCAAGGATGCTTTGCACCCCGCGCACTAAGTCCGATCCGTCACTACAACATACATTCCATCGTAAGGAGAATCTCATGGAACTCGTAGCAGCAGCCGCACTCGGCAAATTCATCGGCGCAGGCCTCGCAGCAATCGGTTCCGGCGCAGCCGCAATCGGTGTTGGTCACGTCGCTGGTAACTACCTCGCAGGCGCATTGCGCAACCCATCCGCAGCTGCATCGCAGACTGCAACACTGTTCATCGGCCTCGCATTCGCAGAAGCTCTGGGGATCTTCTCGTTCCTCGTCGCTCTGCTGTTGATGTTCGCTGTATAATTAAAACCGTTATCCTTACGGCTGATTTGCGCGCTCCAAACGGGTGCGCAGGTCGGTAAAACCAAAGGTAATCGGGGGCCACCATGGCAACAGAGACTGTCGAACACGGGGTGGAAGCTTCTGCGGGTATGCCGCAGCTGGACTTCTCGACCTTTCCGAACCAGATTTTCTGGCTCGTAGTCACCCTAGTGGTGATTTACCTTGTGCTGTCGCGCATCGCACTGCCACGCATTAGCGCGGTTCTGGCGGAACGCTCGGGCACAATTACGAATGATATTGCCGCAGCCGAAGAGCTAAAGCAAAAAGCTGTTGAAGCAGAGGCCGCCTATGAAAAGGCCCTTGCAGATGCGCGTGCGCAGGCCAATGCGATTGTTGCAGAAGCCAAGGCTGATATTCAGGCCGAACTTGATGTAGAGCTGAAGAAAGCTGACAAAAAGATCGCAGCGAAGTCTGCTGAAAGCGAAGCTGCGATAGCGGAAATCCGTGATGGCGCCGTTAAGAACGTGACGCAAGTCGCCAAAGACACAACCAAGGAATTGGTTGCGGCATTTGGTGGCACGGCTGATACGAAAACAATCACCGCAGCCGTCGCTGCACGCATGAAGGGTTAAGGACATGAAATATCTGACCGCCGCCCTGATGACTGTGTTTGCATCGCCAGCATTTGCGGCAACTGGCCCATTTGTGTCGCTTAAGAACACCAACTTTATCGTTCTTTTGGCGTTCTTGCTGTTCATCGGGATTTTGATCTATTTCAAAGTGCCGTCCAAGATTGGCGACATGCTTGATGGCCGTTCTGCTGCGATTAAGTCCGAGCTGGACGAAGCCAAGGCTTTGCGCGAAGAGGCCCAGTCCTTGCTCGCCTCTTATGAGCGCAAGCAAAAGGAAGTGCAGGCGCAAGCTGATCGTATCGTTGCAACCGCGAAGGACGAGGCTGCAACTGCTGCCGAGACTGCAAAAGCGGATATCGCGAACTCGATCACACGTCGTTTGGCGGCTGCTGAAGAGCAGATCGGCAGTGCGAAAGCCTCTGCGATTAAGGCTGTCAAGGATCAGGCTGTTGTTGTCGCTGTCGCTGCTGCGAAAGATGTGATTGCAGCCCAGATGGACGCAAAAGCAGGCAACGCGCTGATCGATGCTGCCATTGCGGATGTTGAAGCCAAGCTTCACTAACATCTGACATGCTCGACTAACCTCAAAAGCCTGGCCAATTTGGCTGGGCTTTTTTCTTGCGTCCTGCTCGGCTATCTGTCCGCCCGCCAGAATGTGAGGAGGGCCTTTCGTCGTCAGCGGTTGCTTTCGTGTTCAAAGCGTTTGGCTGCAAAGCTCTCGTTCCGGTCTGCTTTTTGCTGGTCCGTCAGTGATGCCTCGACAAAGCTCAGATGTGCTTCGACGGCTGTGCGTGCGCGGACAGGATCGCGCGCCTGCAATGCGTCGTTGATGGCTCGATGCTGGTCGAGCAGCGTGTCGCGGGTCGTGCGCTGTTTGAACATGATGGCACGGTTGTAGAAAACGCCCTCGCGTAGGAGTTCATACATCGACCGCATCATATGCAGCATGATGATGTTATGGCTGGCCTCGATGATGGCGAGGTGAAAGTCCGCGTCCAGATGCGCCTCGTCTGCGGGGTTTCTTTTGGAATGCGCGGTTTCCATTTTATTGAAAATGGTGTCGATCACCTTGAGGTCCATGTCAGAGCCCAAACGGGCCGCACGCTCTGCCGCCAATCCTTCCATGTCACGTCGAAAGCTGATGTAGTCAAAGACCGCTTCATCATGGGACGAGAACAGTTTGACCAATGCGGGTGCAAAGGCGCTGCCCAAGACATCGGCAACAAAGACGCCTGCGCCTGCGCGGCTGGCCAGAAGGTCCCTGTCCTGCAGGTCGCTCAAGGCCTCACGCAGAGAGGGCCTTGAGACGCCCATCCGCTCGCTGAGTTCCCGCTCTGAGGGCAGCCGCTCACCTGGACGTAAGATGCCGCGCAGGATCAGTCCCTCGATCTGACGCACGACGCTCATCGATACTTTTTCTTGATGGATCGGCTCGAATGGCATGAGGGGGCTCCACTTGATATTGGTCAGATTGTATGACCAAAGCGGGGGCTTCAGCAATGAAAAAGGGGCCGCAAGATGCGACCCCTTTCCCGTTCGACCCAACAGTTGGATTAGTTCGGTGTGATGATGATCTCAACACGGCGGTTTTGCGACCGCCCTGCCGGTGTTGCGTTGGACGCAACCGGTTGATCCTCGCCGCGCCCGATGGAGCGGATCCGCTGAGGGGCGACGCCGCCATTCATAAGGACCGAAGCGACCGCTTGGGCACGGCGCTGCGAGAGGTCAAAGTTATAGGACGCGTCCCCTGTGCTATCCGTATGCCCGACAACGTTGACGGTGCTGTTGGGGTAGCGGTTGATCGAGCGGGCCAATGTGTAAAGATCGTTCTGCGATGCGCCCGAGACTGTGGTTGAATCTGTGTCAAACAGAATGTCTTGCGGCAGCGTGACCACAAGGTTTGTGCCGTTGTTTACGATGCCGACATTGCCACCCATTTGCGCGCGCAGTTCTTCTTCTTGCTTGTCCAGTTCGTTGCCGATCCCTGCACCAACAAGCCCGCCGATAAGCCCGGCCTTGATTGCGTTCGAGCGACGCTCTTCGACGCTGTCACCTGTTGCGATTCCTGCGAGCACGCCGAGACCTGCGCCGATGGCGGCGCCGTTGCGCGCCTGCTGGCCGCCGTTCGGGCTGGTTTCTGTGCAGGCCCCGACAAAGGTCATTGTCGCGGCAGCGAGGACGAGGGGGAGTTTCATAATAGTCATATCTTGGGTTCCGATCGATATGGATGCGCCGTGGCGCGATGTGGATGAGAACTGATATGACCTATTCGCGATTGCTATCCAATAACGTTCCCAAAAACAGCGGATTTCCGCTGTTTTCTGCCTTATGCGGCACTGTCGTTGCGTGCCGATTCCCATGCAAGTAAGGCGCGCTTGACTGGAAGCCCCCAATGATACCCCCCAAGCGCCCCCGATTTGCGTAGGGCACGGTGACACGGAATAAGCAGGCTCACAGGATTGCGCCCGACGGCCGTGCCCACAGCGCGTACGGCTTTGGGGCGGCCAATGGACTGGGCTATTTCGGAATAGGTGGTCACATGGCCAGAGGGGATGCGCAGCAAGGCCTCCCAGACCTGTAGCTGAAATGGCGCGCCAATCATATGCAGGGCGGTGTCGCCAGACAGGCCAAGGGCGGCGGTGGTCCATTGCGCAATCGCCCCGGGGTTCTCGACAAAGGTCGCCTTGGGCCAGCGGCCGCGCAGATCAGCCATGGCAACCTGATGCCCGAATTCAGCGGCAAAAGCGAGCCCGCAGATACCGCGATCCGTGCCCATGGAGAGGGCAGGGCCAAAGGGGCTGCCGAACCAACCGTAGTTGATCGTCAGACCTTCACCTGCGCGGGCGAAGTCACCGGGGCTCATGGCTTCCCAGCGCACAAAGAGGTCGTGCAAGCGGCCAGAGCCGGACAGGCCAATGGCGTCAGCGGTTTCCAAGGTGGTGAACCGCTCGGCCAGCAGGGACTTGGCGTGATCGAGCTGCAAATACTGCTGGTAGCGCTTTGGTGAAACGCCGACCCACTGCGAGAAGAGCCGCTGAAAATGGGCTGGGCTCATGTTCATCTGGGTGGCCAGATCGGCAAGGCCGATCTGCGGTCCCGCCGCCCCATCGATGTAATCGATGGCCCGACGCATGACATCGTAATGATATGCGTTTTGCTGTTCCATGACGCCACTCTAGGCCAAGGCACTGGTTGCCCGCGACCCGAAAATTGCGCATAGATTGTGCCATGGTAAAACAACTCGATTACAAAACGATCCGCGAGATTTTCGAGCGCTTTCACGCCGCCGAAGCAGAGCCGAAAGGCGAGCTGGAGCATGTGAACGTCTACACGCTCGTGGTGGCGGTGGCCCTGTCGGCGCAAGCGACGGACGCGGGCGTGAACAAGGCGACGCGCGAATTGTTCAAGATTGCCGACACCCCGCAAAAGATGCTCGATCTGGGCCTTGAGGGCGTGACCGAGCATATCAAGACGATTGGCCTATTTCGACAAAAGGCCAAGAACGTCATCAAGATGAGCCAGATTCTCGTGGACGACTTTGACGGTGAGGTGCCCAATTCGCGGGCCGCGCTCCAGTCACTCCCCGGGGTAGGCCGCAAAACCGCCAATGTGGTGTTGAACATGTGGTGGGGCCAACCTGCGCAGGCCGTGGATACGCATATCTTCCGCGTCGGCAATCGGAGCGGCATTGCCGTGGGCAAAGATGTGGACGCGGTTGAACGCGCCGTTGAAGACCACGTCCCCGCCGATTTTCAATTGCACGCCCATCACTGGCTAATCCTGCATGGCCGCTATACATGCGTGGCCAGAAAACCGAAATGCGCGGCCTGTCTGATCCGCGACCTATGTCTATATGAGGATAAAAACCTATGAAGAAGTTTCAGGTCGTAGGCATCGGTAATGCGATGGTGGATGTGCTGGCGCGTGCAGATGATAGCTTTCTTGCGCAGGCTGGCATCGAAAAGGGGATCATGCAGCTTATTGATATGGAGCGCGCTGTCACGCTTTATGGGTCCATCGGTCCTGCGCGTGAGGTCTCTGGTGGCTCTGCTGCCAATACGATTGCGGGGATCGCCCATCTTGGCGGGCGCACGGCCTATGTCGGCAAGGTCAAAGACGACCAGCTCGGCGCGATTTTCGCCCATGACTTGCGCGCGCAGGGCGCGGTTTACGAGACGACGTTTGCGCCAAAAGATGCGGCTGATGAAACCGGTCGCTGCCTGATTATCGTGACCCCTGACGGCGAGCGGTCGATGAACACCTATTTGGGGGTGACAGAATTCCTGACGCCAGACGATATCGACGAAGCCCAAATGGCGGATTCCGAGTGGCTCTATCTTGAGGGCTACCGTTTTGACGGGCCTGACAGTCATGCGGCCTTCGCCAAGGCGATTGCGGCCTGCAAGGCGGCAGGGGGCCGCGTGTCCCTGACGCTTTCTGATCCGTTCTGTATAAGCCGGCACCGCGATGCGTTTCGCGATATGATCCAAAACGATGTCGACCTGCTGTTTTGCAATCGCGCCGAGATGCTGTCGATGTATGAAACCGATGATTTTGACGCAGCACTTTTACGCGCGGCGGATCATGTTGCGATCGTGGCTTGCACAGATGGCAGCAATGGCGCGCATGTTTTGGCGCAGGGCGCCCGCTGGCACCTGCCAGCGATCCCGATAACGATCGTCGATGCGACGGGTGCGGGCGATCTTTTTGCGGGGGCTTTTCTATGGGCATTGACCCATGGGTTCAGCCTTCCAGATTGTGGCCATATCGGGAATATCGCCGCCGCTGAAGTGATTAGCCATATCGGCGCGCGGCCTGAGGCGGATCTGACGGTACTTATTGCGCAGGCAGGGCTGACGCCAGCCACATAGCGTCAAGCGCGTCAACCTCGCGGGGATCAAACTCGCTGACGTCGTGCCAGTATTTCCCTGAGGGGACGTAGTAATTCAGGGCGCGCTCCTGCCGGAGGGCCGCCGCGACCGCTGTTGCATTGTGTTGCAAGGGCACCTGCGCGGCGGCGGTCAAATGTGTCGCCCGTGGGAACGTCAACTGGCTGGGCGCGCAGGATAAGTTGACCATCGCACAGCCTTCCCGCGCCGCAAGTGCCGATAATCTGGCCGACTTCGCGGGGAGCGAGCGCAGTGTGATGTCGTCGCGTAAAGGGTCCGCTGTGCCGCGCCCGTAAAAATGCGTCGGCCCGTTTTGCGCATAGGTCATGTCGCAGCCAATCATGGCAATGACCGACGGCTTGAGCGCCCCAAGCGCCCAATAGGCCGCCGTGAATGCCATCGTGCCACCAGCATAGACAAACCCGCCAAAGGTGTTTTGATGGGCGACGAAGGTTGTGGCCTCAATCAGGGTTTGGTCGCTTGCAATCAGCTTTGGGCGCCGGTCATCCGGGAAATCTTCTGGAAAGATCAAATGGTCCCAGTCATCGCGAACGCGCCATGCGTTATTGATGGCCACCACTTTGTCAAAGTGGCCGCGATCCCATTTGCGCGCCTCAAGTGCATTCGGCCCTGAGCCAATAATCAATACTGTTGTCATGAATTTCCCTTCCCGCATCGGCTAGCTAGCGCGGCGCGGCGGCAAGGCGAGGGAAAGATGCCTCAGGCGGGCATATTTGGGCTCGAAAAAGGCAGGCGTTGCACGGCTCGCCTCATGTCGCGCGGCGCGAGAGGCGTGGCAGCGGCTTCTCGTCGGCGGACATAGCCATGCCCGCCGGTCTCGCGCCTTGCAGACCTAGTCGCCTAGTTTTGCATGCACTTCGTGCAAATCAATCTCGCCGACGGGCATTTTATTGCGCGCATCGTCAAAGTCGTATTTGAACAGTTGGAAATCCTTTTTGTACATTTCCCACATCAGATGCTTGGACAGATCGTCAAAGTAGTCTTCGACAGGATGCAGGCGTTTTGGGCCATGCCCTTCGCTTTCGTTAAAGCGGGGGATCGTGGACAGGTCGATTTTGCTCGGGGTTTCGATCTTGTCCAAAACCTCTTGCATGCCGTCGTTGAATTTCTCGGTCCAGATGATCTTGTCATAGGATCCTCCGTTCACGATGAAGGTCGATATGTGGCCTGACATGGCAGACCAGTGAATGTCTGGTTCCATCGGGCGACGCCAGCGAATGGTGTCGCGGGCAAACAGCAAGAACCGGCGGAACGATTTGATTTGGTCGAATTCAAAGCCGGTCTCGGGGTCGCCGACCTCTATCCCGTATTTCTGGATCAACAGGGGCACGAGATTGCCCCGATAGCGTTTGCCGTTGCGCTGGATGCCACAGATCTTATCGAAGAACGACGACAGGATTCTTGTGTATGGATTGCGCACGCAAGTGAAGGAATAGCTGCTGTGGTGCTTCACATTGGTCGTGATAAGCGGCTGGCTCGCGTCCATCGCCCATTTGTGCATCCCGTCGGTCGCATCGTGAATATCACCATCAAAAAAGTGCCGTGATCCGAGTAATACATGATCTGGCCAATGGTCGAGCAGGCGCATTTCGGGACAACCCGATAGACCACACTTTCGCTTTACGTCATCCAAGTGCCGGGAAAACCCATATTAATTGTCTCCAAAATGCGCTTTCGCGCGCGCTTTTAATCACTGACCGTCATAGTTGACCAACAAAAGCAAAGAAACCCTGTATATTCAACGTCTGTTCACGCTATGAGAAGTAAGCAACACTTAGGCTTTGGGTTTACGTTTACCGGTATGGCAAAAATCGCTTTTATTCTCCTGTGTCACAAGGATCCTGACGCAATTATCCTTCAGGCAAAGCAGCTCACGGCTGTTGGCGATTTCATTGCGATCCATTTTGACGCGCGCGCGCCGCTTGCCGCTTTTGAGAAAATTCAGAGCGCATTTGCCGATAACCTCAATGTGGCCTATGCGAAAAAACGGATCAAATGCGGCTGGGGCGAGTGGAGCCTTGTGCAGGCGACGTTGCATGCGGTGGAGGCGGCGGTCGAAGCATTTCCGCGGGCGACCCATTTTTATATGGTCTCGGGTGATTGTATGGCGATCAAATCCGCGACCTATGCCCATCAGTTTCTAGATGACCATGATTGCGATTACGTGGAGAGTTTCGACTATTTAGAGAGTGAATGGATCAAAACCGGTTTCAAAGAAGAACGCCTGATTTATCGCCACTTCTTTAACGAGCGCACGCAAAAGCGCAGGTTTTATTGGTCGTTCGGGTTTCAACGCAAATTCGGGATCACCCGCGAGGTGCCCGCCGATTTGCAGATTATGATTGGCTCTCAGTGGTGGTGCCTGCGCCGCCGCACGATTGAATGGATCATTGATTTCACCAAAAAGCGCAAAGATGTGATGCGCTTTTTCCGCACGACGTGGATTCCTGATGAGACGTTTTTCCAAACGGTTGTTCGCCATCTTGTGCCTGGAAATGAAATTCAATCCCGCACGATGACGTTTTTGATGTTCACAGATTACGGGATGCCGGTGACGTTTTATAATGATCACTATGATCTGCTTTTGAGCCAAGACAGTCTGTTCGCCCGCAAAATCAGCCCCGAAGCCATGGAGCTGAAGGAACGGTTGGGCGTGCTATATGCCTCCGAGCGCGACGATTTTAAGATTTCGAACGAAGGCCGCAGTCTGTTCAAGTTTTTGACGGGGCGCGGACGGATTGGCCGCAGGTTTTCAAACCGGTTTTGGGAGACAGAGGCCTCGCTGGGCCGTGAGCGCGAGTTGCTCATTGTGGCCTGTAAAAAGTGGCATGTTGCCAAACGGTTGATCGATTCGATCCGAAATCATTCGGACATTCCCGCGATCGAATATCTCTTTGATGAAGAAGGCACTGCCCTGCCTGATTTGGGGGGAATCCAGTCAAACTTGGGCAAGCGGCGTCGTCACCGCCGCGCGTTGATGCGCATGTTGTTTGACTATTACGACACCAACCGTTTGGTGATTTGCCTCGATACTGCCAGTCTCGATCTGATGCAGGACTTCTTCTCCGACAGGTCTTCGACCAAGTTGCTGGAGGTGCAATGTGACATGACCGATGAGTATTTGATCGGCCACGCCAAGCGCGTTGGTCTTGCGGGCGAGCAGACCTCGCCAGAGACATTGACCCAATTGTTGCCCACGATCCGCTATGACGTTATTTTCGAAAGCGATAAGATACGCGACGCTGGTTTTGAGAATTATGCCCGCATCCGTGAATCCGCCAGCCCGCAGGAAAATGCCCTAGCCATCGCGCGGTTCTTGTCGCTTGACGATGAAACCGCCAGAAAACTCGCTGAAACCCCTTACCTATTTGTTGACTGAGGTGCCCTATGCAATTCGCTTATGACGACCAGAATATTTTTGCCAAAATCTTGCGCGGTGATATCCCCAACAGCACGGTTTTTGAAAATGATCACGCGCTTGCGTTCAAAGATATTGCCCCTCAGGCCCCCGTGCATGTGCTGGTGATCCCCAAGGGCGCTTATGTCAGCCTTGACGATTTCGCAGCCAACGCCAGTGCCGCCGAGCAGGCGGGTTTCTTTGCTGCTGTGGCCGCTGTCTGCGAGATCAGCGGCGTTGAAGAGGGCTTCCGTGCAGTCGCCAATGCACGCACGCACGGCGTCCAAGAGGTGCCGCATTTCCATATGCATATTGTGGGTGGCAAGCAGTTGGGGCGGATGTTGCCCGCCTAGGACTTTGTGAGCGCGAGAAAGACATCTTCGAGATCTGATTGCTCTGTTGTGATGTCGCTGATCTGGATTTTTGCATGCCGGATCAGATCGAGGACTGCGTCCGCGCTGGTTTGCCCGCTTTGGTAGGTGAAGGCGAGGCGTCCGTCGTGCCGCTTCTGCCCCGTGATATTGGCGGGCAAGGCGGGCAGGTCGGCGTCAGACGCAGGGCGGATCACAAGCGTCTTGTGGTCCAGTCGCCCGAGCAAATTGGCTGTGGTGTCGCGCACGATCAGATTGCCGTGGTTGATGATCGCAATTTCGTCGCACATCGCCTCGGCTTCTTCGAGGTAGTGCGTGGTCAGGATGATCGTCACGCCTTGCTCATTGAGCTTGCGCACGTTTGCCCAGAGCATATTGCGCAGCTCGATATCGACGCCAGCGGTTGGTTCATCAAGCACTAGGATTTGCGGCGAGTGCACGAGTGCCTTGCCCAAGAGAAGCCTGCGCCGCATGCCGCCAGAGAGCGAGCGCGCATAGGCATTGGCCTTATCGGTCAGGCCAATCAGTGCGAGGATTTCTGCGGTTTTGCGCTGCGACTTTGGCACGCCGTAAAGGCCAGCTTGCACGTCGAGCGACCCTGCGGGGGTGAAAAACGGATCAAGGTGCGGCTCTTGCGGCATGATCCCGATGGCGGCGCGGGATTGCCGCGGGTTTTCGTCTTGGTCAAATCCCCAGATTTTAACGGACCCGGAGGTCTTGGTGACAAGCCCTGCGAGGATGTTGATCATCGTGGACTTGCCAGCGCCGTTCGGCCCCAAAAGCCCAAAGATCATGCCGCGCGGGATGTTCAGGTCGATGTTGTTGAGCGCGTGTTTGGCCTCGGACCGCCCCGTCGCCGCATAGGTCTTGGAAAGACCCGAAATTTCGATGGCATTCTGTGTCATGTCCGTCTTTCCCCCAGTGTGGGCTTTGTGCTAGGAGAGATGTAAGGCGGGCCGTGACCCGTGGCAACCAGACAGGATCAGACATGACAACACCTGCCCCAGAAATCCGCATTGTGAACGAGTATCGTGTGGCCTGTGATGGCGGCGATGGTGCCTTGGGTCATCCGCGCGTTTGGCTGCAAATCACAGGCGAGCATGGCTGGGTTGAATGCCCTTATTGCGATGCGAAGCTGGTTCATAAAGACTTTGAAGGCAAAGTCTGATTTTTAAAACAAAATCTCAGATTTTGTAGGCAAAGTCTGCAGACTTTGGGGCCGCGCGAGGCAAGAGTTCCATGGCAAATAAACGTATTGTACTCTCAAGTGACCATTCGGCGCTTGAACTACGCGCAGCGGTTGCCGCGCATGTGACATCGCTAGGCTGGGAGGTCGTGGATATTGGCCCGACAAGCACTGAAAGCACACATTACCCGACCCATGGTCAGGCCGCCGCAGAGCGTGTTGTGTCAGGTGAGTGTGCGCTGGGCATTATCATTTGCGGCACAGGCCAAGGCATCATGATGGCGGCCAATAAGGTCGCTGGGATTCGGTGTGGTGTTTGTTCTGACACGTTTTCTGCCCGCATGATCCGCCAGCACAATGACGCTAATATGCTCTCAATGGGCGCGCGTGTGATCGGTGTCGGTCTCGCGCTTGATATTGTCGAGGCGTTTTTGAGCGCAGAGTTTGAAGGTGGTCGTCACGCTACCCGCGTCGCAATGATCGAGCCCACCGCTTAAAGACTGGCAGGCGGTCCGCGTTTCTGGCAAAACCACCCCTGAGGCAACGCAGGGGGACGGTTTCATGACACAGCAATTCGGAAAGGGTCACCATCTGCATTTGATAGATGGCTCTGCGTTTATTTTCCGTGCCTATCACGCACTCCCACCGCTGACGCGTAAGTCTGACGGCTTGCCTGTCGGTGCGGTTAGTGGCTTTGTGAACATGCTCCAGCGCTATATCGAGAATAACGCGGGTCCCGATGCCGCGACCCATGTTGCGGTGATTTTCGACAAGGGCAGCCATACGTTTCGCAATGATATGTATGACCTCTATAAGGCGAACCGCGAGGCGATGCCTGAGGATTTGCGCCCGCAGATGCCATTGACCCGCGAGGCGACCCGCGCTTTTAACATCGCCTGCGAAGAGATCGAAGGCTTTGAGGCGGATGATATTATAGCCACCTTGGCCCATCGGGCGCGGGATGCGGGCGGGCGTGTGACCATTCTGTCATCGGATAAGGATTTGATGCAACTGGTTGGCGATGGCGTCGAAATGCTCGACCCGATGAAGAACAAGCGCATTGATCGCGACGGCGTGGTTGAGAAATTTGGCGTGCAGCCCGAGCGCGTTGTCGATGTGCAGGCGCTGGCGGGCGACAGCGTGGACAACGTGCCAGGCGCACCCGGGATCGGGATCAAGACGGCGGCGCTGCTGATCAATGAATACGGTGATCTGGAAACGCTGCTCGACCGTGCAGGAGAGATCAAGCAACCCAAGCGCCGCGAGAGCCTGATTGAGAACCGCGCGCAGATCGAACTTTCCAAGAAGCTGGTGCAGCTTGATTGCGATATGCAGCTGCCGTTCGATCTTGATAGCCTTGAGATCAAAGATGCCGTGCCCGAGGACTTGTTGGCCTTCCTGGCCAAGATGGAATTCCGCACGATTGTGAAGCGTTTGGCTGATCGCTTGGGAGCCAAAGCGCCAGAGGTCGAAGCGCCCGCGTCAGCGGCCCCAGCCGAGGCTGTGGCCTTTGATGCGGAAAAATACGAGAAAGTCAGCGATGCGGCTGCATTGCAGGTCTGGTTCGACCGGATTTATGCGCGCGGCTATGTGGCGGTGGACACCGAGACGACGGCGCTCAATGAAATGCGCGCGGAGCTGGTGGGCATATCGCTTTGCGTTGAGGCAGGGCAGGCCTGTTACATTCCGCTGACCCATAAGGCGGCAGCACAGGATGACCTGTTTGGCTCTGATGCGCGCGCTGAAGGGCAGATGGATTTCCGCGAATGCCTCGCCATGTTGCAGCCGATGTTGGAGGATGAGACGATCCTCAAGATCGGGCAGAACATGAAATATGACGCCAAGATTTTCGCCCGTCTTGCGATCAATGTGCACCCTATCGACGATACGATGTTGATGTCCTATGCGATGCATGGGGGCTTGCATAACCACGGGATGGACCTGCTGTCAGAGCGGTATCTGGGCCACACGCCGATCCCGATCAAGCCACTGCTCGGGACTGGCAAATCTGCCGTCACTTTCGACCGGGTGCCGATCGACGAGGCGGTGAAATATGCGGCAGAAGATGCCGATATCACGCTGCGTCTGTGGCAGATGTTCAAGCCGATGCTGCATCAGGCCAAGGTAACGACGGTCTACGAGACGCTAGAGCGGCCCTTGGTGCCAGTGCTGGCGCAAATGGAAATGGCGGGCGTGAAGGTGGACCGCGATACGCTAAGCCGCATGTCCAATACCTTCGCGCAGAAGATGGCGGGGCTGGAGGACGAGATTCAGATGCTCGCAGGGCGCAAGTTTAACGTCGCCTCGCCCAAGCAATTGGGAGAAATTCTGTTTGACGAGCTGAACCTTGAGATGCCCGACGGCAAAAAGCCGTCGACGGGCAAGACGGGGGCTTATTCGACAGGGGCGGATGTGTTGGAGGATCTGGCGACGCTGCATGACCTGCCGCGCCGCATTCTGGACTGGCGGCAGTTGGCCAAACTGAAGTCGACCTACACGGACGCGCTGCAAGAGCATATCAACGCAGAGACTGGCCGCGTGCACACCTCCTATTCGATTGCGGGGGCGAACACGGGGCGCTTGGCCTCGACCGACCCGAATTTGCAGAACATACCGGTGCGCTCTGAGGAAGGGCGGCGCATCCGCGAGGCGTTTATTGCGGACGACGGCAAGGTGTTGGTCAGCCTCGACTATAGCCAGATCGAGCTGCGCATTCTGGCCCATGTGGCGGGGATTGATGCGCTGAAACAGGCGTTTAAGGACGGCGTGGATATTCACGCGCAAACCGCTTCCGAGATGTTTGACGTGCCCTTGGACGAGATGACGCCAGAGATACGCAGTCAGGCGAAGGCCATCAACTTTGGTGTGATTTACGGAATTTCGGGTTTTGGCCTTGCGCGGAATTTGCGGATTCCACGGGCCGAAGCGCAGGGGTTTATCGACCGCTATTTCGAGCGTTTCCCGGGTATTCGCGCCTATATGGACGAGACGGTGCAATTTGCCAAAGATCACGGCTATGTGCAGACGCTTTTCGGGCGCAAGATCAACACGCCCGAGATTAACGCCAAGGGGCCGCAGGCGGGCTTTGCCAAGCGGGCCGCGATCAACGCACCTATTCAGGGCACTGCCGCCGATGTGATCCGCCGCGCGATGATACGGATGCCTGAGGCGATCAAGGGGATTCCTGCCAAGATGCTGTTGCAGGTCCACGACGAATTGATTTTCGAGGTGGAGGCTGGTGTCGCGGATGATCTGATCAGGGTCGCACGCGATGTGATGGAGAATGCCTCTGATCCTGCGGTCAAACTGGATGTGAAGCTGTCGGTGGATGCGGGGCAGGGCAAGAGCTGGGCAGAGGCGCATTAATGGCGCGCAAACCCGCTATAGCAACCCAAATGATTGATGACGCGCGGGTGCGTGTCACGCGGTTTGACTTTGCGCCTGACGCCGAAACCGGCTGGCACACCCATGCGTATGACTATGTGATTGCGGCGGTGACAGATTGCGCGATGCTTTTGGAAAACCCTGATGGTGCGGTTGTAGAAGTGCTGATCCCTGCGGGGACCGCCTATCGTCGCGATGCGGGAGTAAAGCACAATGTGATCAATCGTGGTCGCGAAACGATGACCTTTGTGGAGGTCGAACTGAAGTAGGATGGGTTAAAACCCATCCTACGCAGGTGTGGCAAAGGGCAGGGGTTGCCCTTGTGCCGCTTAGTTTACCGATTTTTCTTCGATCAGATTGGCCTCGGTCTTGCGGCCTTTGGTGATCGCGATTTGGCGGGGCTTGAGCGCCTCGGGAACTTCGCGGACCAGATCGATATGCAGCATGCCGTTTTCGTGGCTGGCACCTGTCACGCGGACATGATCGGCCAGATGGAAGCGCCGCTCGAACGCGCGGGTCGCAATGCCGCGGTGCAGATAGATTTTGCTGTCTTCGTCCTCGGATTTGCGGGCGGTGACGTGCAAATTACGGTCTTTGACCTCGATTGCGAGGTCGTCATCGGCAAACCCTGCGACCGCAAGCGAAATGCGCCAAGCGTCGTCAGAGGTCTTTTCGATGTTGTAAGGGGGGTAGGTTGTGTTGCCAGCCTCGGCGGCAAGTGTCCGGTCCAGAAGATCGGCGATTTGGTCAAAGCCAACGGTGGCGCGGTAGAGGGGAGTTAAGTCAAAAGTACGCATCGTGGTCATCCTTTATCAAGCGATAACAGTGTTTGGCCCTCCATTATTGGCAGGGCCGATTGAGTAACGGACCCAAATTCGGCGTCCGTATTCAAGATGTGGGGACGGTGCGTTTTGGTTTCAAGAGGTCAGCCAGCCACAAACATCCGCCTCCGGCGGGCATTTTCGGGCTTGCAAAACGCTTATGGCGTAACGAATTTCGCGCCCGTTTCATTGCGTTGGCCACCTAAAACGATCTTGCGGCCCGACCCTGTGCTGGCACTGGCAAACATTGCGATTAATTCGGCCAGTGGGTCTTGGAGTGAGGTGCCAATGGAAATCTTTTCCCCGTCAACGTCGGCCATCGCCGAGACGACGGAGACGATTTTTGCGGTCCCGTCTTTCATGGCGAACACGGGCGAGCCTGAGGAGCCGAGGGCGATGTCGCAACTCATAAGGATGACACCGTTTTGCCGCTCAATCACTTGGCAGGTCTTTTGCAGGCTTGCGGCATTTGCGCGGTCTTTCCCGTAGGAGACGATCCCGACTTCATCGCCCGCTTCCGGTTTTGATGCGATCGCGTAAGGGATGATCCGGCCATTGCGAATCGGTTGATCGAGTTCGAGGATCGCAATGTCATAGGCGACCTCTGATGTATCGGTTGAAGGCCCTGTGTGGTGATATGCGGGATGCGCCAGCAGTCGTATGACATTGCGGGACGCCTCTGCCCGCCCGTCGCGTAATCCTGCCTCAAAGATGAATCTGTCGGGGCTAATCGGCGTGCCGTCTGCTTCATATAGGCAGTGCGCCGCCGTGAGGATCAGTTTGCTTTGTATGAGGGCCGCCGTGCAGAATCCCTTGTCGAGGATATCGAGCCTACCGACCCCTTCCCAGCCGCGGCTGTCATTGCGCGTCTGGAGCGTGACCAAATCCGAGTCTTGCGCAAATGCGCCTGTACTCAGGGTCAAAGCAAGGAGTAGGGCCAGAAAACGCATCGTTCACCTTTCAGTTCGCGGCACGTATACGCGGCCCCTTGGGGCAATAATATGGCATTATCGCAAGATTGGCACCTGTGGTTTTTGACTGTGGGATTTTGACAGCGCGGGCGGTTTCGGGCCGCCTGTGGCCCAATCCAAAAGCTCGACAGTGTGCACGATTGGCGTCTCGGTGCCTGACCCGATTTGCATCATGCAGCCGATGTTGCCTGCGGCGATGATGTCAGGTGTGAGTGTCTCAAGGGTTTTGACCTTGCGTGCCTTGAGCTGCTTCGAGATCTCGGGCTGCATCAGGTTATATGTGCCTGCCGAGCCGCAGCACAGGTGGCTGTCTGCGGGTTCCAGCACGGTAAAGCCCGCCTTGCGCAACAGGTCCTTGGGGAACGTTTTGATCTTTTGCCCGTGTTGCAGCGAACAGGCCGCGTGATAGGCGACGCGCGTATCTTTGTCCTCGCCTTCGGGCAGGTCGAGTTTCATCAGCACTTCAGAGACATCCATGGCAATAGCCGACACACGGGCCGCGTCGGCCGCCAGATCGGTGTTGCGGAATATGTGGCCGTAGTCCTTGACCGTGGTCCCACATCCGGAGGTGTTGATGACGATGGCGTCGAGCCCGGCATCCATTTCGGCCACCCAAGCGCGGATGTTTTTGGCCGCTGTTGCGTGGCTTTCGTCTTCTTTGCCCATGTGATGGGTCAGCGCGCCGCAGCAGCCTTGGCCTTTGGGGATCACGACCTCTGCACCAAGGCGTGTCAGGAGCCGGATCGTCGCATCGTTGATATCTGTGTTAAGCGCGCGCTGGGCGCAGCCTGTCATCAGGGCCACACGCATTTTCTTATCAGCCACGCGGAAGGTTTGCGGGTCGTCGTTGCGCGACACGGGCGGGATGACCTTGGGCGCCATCTCCAGCATGGCACGAAGGCGGGGGTCAGGGATGAACCGCGCAAAAGGCCTGCCGATTTTGGCACCAAGGAGTGCGATACGGAACCGTGTCGGGTAGGGCAAGATACGGGCCAAGACCCAGCGCAGGGCGCGGTCAGAGAGAGGCCGTTTGTAGTTATCCTCAATATAGGCGCGGGCGGTGTCGATCAGGTGCATATAGTGCACGCCAGACGGACAGGTTGTCATACACGCGAGGCAAGACAGACAGCGGTCGATGTGCTTGACGGTTTTGGCGTCGGGGGTGCGCTCGTTCTCAAGCATATCCTTGATCAGGTAAATGCGGCCGCGCGGACTGTCGAGCTCGTCGCCGAGGACTTGGTAGGTCGGGCAGGTCGCGGTGCAAAACCCGCAATGCACGCAGGCGCGCAGAATTTCATTGGCGCGGGCGGTTGCGGGGTTTTCGAGCTGTTCTGGTGTGAATGTGGTTTGCATCAGGACATGATCCCCGGATTGAGAATGTTGCGTGGATCGAATTTCGCGCGCAAACCGGCGGTGATTGCAGCGATCGGGGCTGGTTCGGGGTGGAAGGTCGGCCCGCAGCCCTTCCCGCGGATCAATGTTGCATGGCCCGCTGTATGGCCCATGGCAGCGCGTAGATCATGGCCTTCGGGGCACAGTGCCCAAATCAGGCCGCCTCCCCAATCGTATTGCACGGACACTGCGCCCAGCTTTGCAACCAGTGCCGCCGCATCGGATGGTTTGACGGAAATGCGCCAGACATCACCTTCCTGTTTGGCGAAGGCGTGGACATCGCGGATCGCCGCCCAGTCGGTTTGTGCCTCTGTTGTGCGGCCAAAGGGTGCAAGTTTTTTGGAGAGCTCGTCTGCGCGGTAAGCGACAGACACCGCGAATCCTTCGAGCCGGAAATGGGTCGTTGCCGTGCTTGGGGTATGGGCGACACCCGTGACTTCAAATGGAGAGCAGAGTGCTGCCGACATCGCCTTGATTGCGGTGGAATCGTCGAGGTTTTTGAGGGTCAGTGTCAGGCTCGTTTCGACGGCTGGCAAGACCTTGAGCGAGACCTCGGTCAGAACCCCAAGCGTGCCATAGGAGCCAGACATTAGCTTGACCAGATCGTACCCTGTCACGTTCTTCATAACACGGCCGCCGTTTTTGATGACGGTCCCTGAGCCATCAACGAAACGCACACCAAGCATGAAATCGCGCGCCGCACCGACGGAGATGCGGCGGGGACCAGAAACATTGGCGGCGACGATGCCGCCGATCGTGGGTGTCCCCGTTGTGCCAAGCAAGGCCCGGTGATCCATCGGTTCAAACGCGAGGCGCTGGTTTTCGGCGGCCAGCAAGGTTTCGATTTCGGCCACTGGGGTGCCGGCCTGCGCCACAAGCGTCAATGCGCCCGGCTCATAGAGGGTGACCCCTGACAGCGCTGAAAGATCAAGCGGGGTGCCGATGACGCGCCCAATAGGCCGTGTGCCTCCCCCAGTGATACGCAGCGGACCGCTTGCGTCAGTGATCATTTGGGCGAGGTCGGTTTCTGTTTTGGGTGTCATGTCATTTCTTCTGATAAAAGGACTTGTGCCGTAGTTTCCAATTTTCGACGAAAATTGGTCAGGCCGCGCGGCGGGGAGATGAGGAGTCGAGCGGGAAGACCTTAGCGGGGTTCAATAGCCATTTCGGATCAAACACATCCTTCACCGCCATTTGCGCTTCGAGATCAGCGGTCGCGAATTGGACGTGCATCAGGTCGCGCTTTTCGATGCCAACGCCATGTTCGCCCGTCAAACATCCGCCGACTTCGACACAAAGCTTGAGGATTTCAGCGCCCATCGCCTCGCAGAGTTCCAAGTCACCCTCTTTATTTGCGTCGAACAGAATAAGCGGGTGCATGTTTCCGTCGCCTGCGTGAAAAACGTTTCCGACGTCGAGGCCAAATTCCTTTGACATTTCTCCGATCCGTTTCAGAACAAAGGGCAGAGCCGAGACAGGGATTGTCCCGTCCAGACACATGTAATCATTGATCTGGCCCATCGCCCCAAAGGCTGATTTCCTGCCAAGCCAAATGCGCGCGGCTTCATCCGCTGATTTCGCTTCGCGTAATTCGACCGGATTGTGCTTGCGCGCGATTTCCATGATCAGTGCGAGTTGTGCGTCAATCTCCGCGTCGGACCCTTCGACTTCTACAATCAAAAGCGCTTCGCACATAGGATAGCCCGCCTGCGCGAATTTCTCGGTCGCTTCAATGCAGGGCCGGTCCATAAATTCGATCGCAACAGGCAAAACGCCGGCCTTGATAATATCGGTCACAACTTGCCCCGCGACCTCGGAGTTGTCATAGCCCATCAGCACGGGCCGCGCGCCTTCGGGTTTGTGCAGAATCCGCAAAGTTGCCTCTGTCACAACGCCAAGCTGCCCCTCGGAGCCACAAATAACACCAAGCAGATCAAGGCCACCAGCATCCAAATGCGCGCCCCCGATCTCGATGATGGTCCCGTCCATCATGACCATCGTGACCCCTAACAAATTGTTGGTCGTCACCCCGTATTTCAAGCAATGCGCCCCGCCGGAATTCATCGCGATATTGCCTGCAATCGCACAAGCCAATTGGCTTGACGGATCGGGAGCGTAAAAGAAGCCATTGGTTTCAACCGCGCCCGTGACCGACAAATTTGTTCGCCCCGTTTGCACGCGAATGTAGCGGTCGTCGTAATTGGTTTCGATCACGCCGTTCATTTTCGCGACCCCGATAATGACGCTATCTGCTGTGGGCAAGGCCCCCCCCGCGAGAGAGGTGCCAGAGCCGCGCGGCACAACGGGCACGTTCAATTCATGACAGATCTTGAGGATGGCGGCGACCTCCGCTGTGTTTGCGGGTAAAACGGCGCACAGTGGCGGGCAGCGGTAAGCTGTCAGACCGTCGCATTCATAGGCCCGCGTCTCGGAGATATCGGAAATCACGGCGTCCATTGGCAACACTTCGCGCAGGCGCGCGACAAGCCTGTCCTTTCGCGCAATCACTGCAGCATCTGGTACAGGCATTTCCATGGCGACTCTCCCTTTGATTATTGGTAAGTTAATATTACCAATTTTTGCAGATGGCAAGTTTGATTTGAACGCGGTAGTTTGGGGTATGACACTGACATATCACTTCGCACTCTTGTCGATCTACGACATCAGCGCCGCAGTCTTCATGATTGCTGCATGGTTCGGGCTTGGCTTGCTGATTGAAAACCCACCCAAATCGCGGCCTTCCGTGACAGTTCTGATGTCGCAGCGTAGGCGGGATTGGATGGAGGTCTTTGTGCGCCGTGATCCGCGCATTTTTGATAGCCAAATTCTGGCAAGCCTGCGCGAAGGTACCTCGTTTTTCGCGTCGACATGCGTTTTTGCAATCGGGGGCGTGTTGGCTTTGGCCAAGAACACAGAGCCCTTGGAGGGCGTGACATTCGAGGTGCTTGCAGACATGTCGCCAGCATTGCTGATCCAGCTGAAGCTTGCCTTTGTTGCCTTGTTTCTCACGAATGCATTTCTGAAATTTGTCTGGTCGAACCGTGTCTTTGGCTATTGTGCAGTTTTGATGGCTGCTGTCCCGAACGATCCAAACGATCCGCAATGCAAGCCGCTCTCGAGCCAAGCGGCGTCGCTGAACATTCGTGCGGCCATGAACTTCAACCGTGGACTGCGGTCGATGTATTTCGCGCTGGGTGCGCTTTCTTGGCTCTTTGGGCCGGTCCCGCTGGTCGTGGCGACCGGTGTCGTGATCTGGGTGGTGTGGTCGCGTGAATTTGCCTCCATGCCGCGTGACATTTTGCTCAATGGGGGCAAATGACACTGGCGCAATAGATGTTTCCTGCCACACCTAAGTAGGATGGGTTTTAACCCATCTTCCGGCCTTCGCGTAGCCATGCACCAATTGTCAAAAGCCCAGCGATCAGCAAGAACGCCCAAGCAGGCAAGAGCGGTGTAATCTGGATATCTGCGGTCTGGAATGCGCCGCGTGGCGTGATCCCGATCCAGCCACGCCCAGCGGCAGGTCTGCCTTCGCGGATTGATCTGATCGTGATCTTGCCATCTTCTATCGGTGCAACGCCACCGCGTGTCGTGGCGACAATCGGTGCCATGATCTCCTGCGTTGCGATAGTCCGTTCAAACTCGCGCGGGGCTGCGGGCCCAAGCGCTGTGACTGCCTCAATCGTGCCATCGCGCAATCGGTACAGCCCCAGTTCCGGCGCGTTCCAAAGTGTCTCAAACCGACCCGGCGAGACCTCATCAAGCGTCAAAACCGTCTCTGTCCCGTCCGGCTGCACAACGGTGACATCGCCAATTTCGGGGTTCAGGCTGCGTCTGATGATGCGTATGGATTGCCCCGTTGCCTCGGCCCAAAGCGCCTCTTCTTCAAGTTCGGGCTCTTTCATCATCCAATGGGCCAAGCGGCGCAGCAGCTCTAATTGTGGCCCGCCCCCCTCAAAGCCCCGATCCCAAAGCCATGACTGATCAGAGGCGATCAACGCGACGCGGCCCTCACCGACGCGGTCCAGTGTGAGCAGGGGCCTGTCATCCAGCCCCGACATGACTGTCGTCGCGGTCTCAGGTACCAGCACATCAACCAAGCGGAACCAGCGCCCCCACCCTGGCCCGCTCGCGTCGGCGTTCGGCCATGCGGCCTCCAGCCCTGCGGTCACCGGGTGTCTGTCGCCGATATCGGTCACTTGCGGCGTGAAGCCTTCTTCAAACACGCGGGCCGTGGGTGCACCTGGAAGAATGACCCCCAGCGGCGAGCGATAGATGCTCTCTGCCGCACCGTACTCCGGTCCGGACGAGATCAGCACTGCGCCGCCCTCGACCACGTAATTCCGGATGTTATCCAGATATTCGGCCGGCAAAATCCCGCGCCTGCGGTAGCGGTCAAAGACGATCAGATCAAAGTCGGTGATCTTTTCCAGAAACAGCTCGCGCGTCGGAAAGGCGATCAAAGACAGCTCATCCACAGGCACGCCGTCTTGCTTTTCTGGCGGGCGCAGAATGGTGAAATGCACGAGATCTACTGCCGCGTCTGATTTCAAAAGGTTCCGCCAAGTCCGCTCGCCCGCATGTGGTTCGCCCGAGACCAAAAGCACACGCAAACGGTCGCGCACCCCGTTGATCTGCACCACAGCGCTGTTGTTGCGGTCGGTCAGTTCGCCCTCTATGGCGGGCGTCGTGAATTGCACGATATTCATACCGCCATGTGGCAAATCCAGCGGCAATTCGATATCTTGGCCAGTCGGGATCTGAAATACCAGCGGTGCATTCCCGTCCACCGCAATAGACAAAGGGACGATTGCATCCGGCTCTGGCGCGGCACCTTGGTCCTCAACGCGCAGGGTTAGTGTCACAGTTTCACCCAAGATCGCAAAAGCGGGGGCATTGGAAACAACCAGCCTGCGATCCCAATCTGTCGCGCGGCCTGTCAACAATGTGTGCAGCGGCGCAGGCAGTGCGGGCAGGCGGTCGGCATCATGCACGCGCCCGTCTGTGATGGCCACGATCCCCGCGATGCGCGCTTGTGGCTCTTCTGCCAGGGCCTCCGCGAGGGCCGACATCAATTGGGTGCCACCGTCGTCGTCCGCGTCCCTCAGGGACACGACCCGCAGTTCGGTATTGGCCAGTGCGGCCACTTCGGACGCGAGGTTCTCAAGGGCTGCGGCGGTTTGGTCGGGGCGGTCGCTGACCTGCTGGCTGGCGGTTTCATCGACAAGCGCGATGACGATATCGCTGAGCGGTGCACGCTCTTCGCGCTGCACCGAAGGGTTTGCGATGGCTGCCAAAATCGCGATCCCCGCAAGCGCACGCACCCACCAGCCGCTCAACCTGCGCCAGATAGCCAGCCCGACAAAGGCCACAGACAAGCCTGCCAGCGCATAAAGCGCAAAGAGCGGGACAAGCGGATCAAGGATCAGAGTTTCGGTCATAGCTATTGTCCCAAACGGTCGAGCAGCGCAGGCACATGCACCTGATCCGATTTATAATTGCCTGTCAGCACATACATGATCAGGTTCACGCCAAAACGCAGGGCAAATTCGCGCTGCCGCTCGCCTGCAGTGCCGCGCCCGACGGGGAACATGCGGTTCCCGTTGGCATCAATGGCCCAAGCCCGCGCCCAGTCGTTGCCGCCGATCACGACAGGTGTGACCCCGTCGTTGAGATTGCGGAACGGCATGCCCTCGGCCAGTTCGGCGTTGAACGGCGCGGCTTCAACCCAGATATCGCGGCTGTTGTAGCGCCCCGGGAAATCCTGCAGCAGATAGAAGGTCCGCGTCAGCACATGGTCGCTGGGGATCGGCTCAAGTGCGGGAATGTCGAGCCCGCGCGCGATGGCCTGCAACTTGCGCCCCTCGGGGCTGCCAGAGCCGAAGCTTGCCTGATCGGCGTCGCGCGTATCAAACAGGATCATCCCGCCGGTGTGCAAATAACGGTTCAGCTTGCTATAGGCGGCTGCGCTTGGCAGCGGTTGATCCGTGGTAATGGGCCAATAGAGGAATGGAAAGAACGTCAGTTCGTCTGTTTCGAGGTCAACGCTCATGGGCTTTGCGGGTTCAATCGACGTTCGCTGAAAGAGCGTCCGCGATATCCCCAAAAGCCCTGCGGCGGCGATATCGTCGGTCTCTTTGTCACCCGTCAGCACATGGGCGAGCACGACATTGGCTGCGGCCGCAATGGCGGTTTTATCATTGGTTTGGGCCTGTGCATCCGGCGCGATAAGCATGGCCGCAAGCAAGAGCGCCACCGCATCTGCCTGCGGTCCGCGCAGCCGCCCGCCAATCGCGAGCGAGGCGAGAATATCGATCAGCAAAAGCGCCATCGCACCCGCCAGAAGCCAGCCTTTAAGCGCCGTTTCCTGCGCTGTGCCCAAGCCCTCTACGGGGATGCGCGCGGGCCAAGCGGCAACCGAGAGCGTGGTGTCCTGGTCGATCACATTGATCGCGATTTGCTGGTCTGGCCCCGCATAGAGGCCGGGACGCAGGTTTGGACCCGCCTGTCCACCCGCAAGCACGGCGCCGTCGACACCCGCCAAGGCACTTGCATCTTGCAAGTCGCCAAAGCCGTCCAGCATATCGCGCGGCAACCACGTGTACCCCTCCAAAATTGTCGCGTCAGAGAGGGCGGGGCGTGTCGAAACCGCGAGCCGTTCGAGCATTTGCACGAAAAGCCCCGAGAGCGGCAGCGTCGTCCATTCCGCATTTGCGGTCACATGGACCAAGACAACTTGCCCCTGTCCGAGGCTTTTGCGGGTGACCAGCGGTGTGCCGTCGGCCAGTTGCGCAATCACACGGCTTGCCAGCGTCGGGTCGGGCTGCGCCATCACTTGGCTGGTGACGGTCACATCCTCTGGCACGGGCAGACCAAAGAAGGGAGAATCTTCAGCAAAGGGGGCCAGCGCCTTGGGCTCGCCCCAGCTCATGGCACCACCAACGCTGCGCCCACCCGCCCGCAAGCGCACAGGCAAGAGTGGGTCCTCAGAGGCGCGGCCAATATCAGAGGTCGCTAGCTGTGGCCCTGCAAAGCGCAAAAGTAGCCCGCCGTCATTGACCCATTTGATCAGACCGTTGTTTTCAAGCGATGTGACCCCTGCCACGTCGGCCAGCACAATCACGTCTGGATTGGCCAATAAGATGTCTTCGAGCGTGCCATCGATGAGGTCGGCCGTGGGGGCCAAGGCCTCGCGCAGGTAGTGCAGCGGCGACAGCAGGTTCAGCCCCTCGCGGTTGTCCGATCCTGCAATGAGCGCCACTTCGCGCCGCTTGAGTGCGTCGTCGGTCAGGCTGACGGCGGCGGCAGATCGCTGGCCGGTGATTTCGAAACGTGTCACGCGGTTGCGCAGTTCGGAGGGCAAAACGAGGGCGGTCTCGGCCACGGCCTCGCCCGCATTGAACGCGAGGTCGATGGTCTGCAATTGCCGCTCGACATCAGACGGGTCCAGCCCGACGGCGGTAACGGGCACGGTTGCCGCCGCGCCGATCGGCGTGCGGACTGCAGAGACGATGATTTCGCCGTCCTCAAAGCGCGCAGGGCGCAGCCCGAATGTCGATCGCGGCGATTGGAAAATGCGCACAGCGCCATGGGTTTCGAACGCCGCAAGCAGCGCATCCCGCCCGTCCCAGTCGATCCCGTCGGACATCCAATAGGTCTCGAACCGGCCCGATAGGGTTGCGATCCATGCGCTCGTATCTGCGCTAGGCTGCCACGGTTGAGGCTGCACATTGGCCAGTTTGTTCTGCCACTCATTGGGCGAAGCGAAGGGCAACCCGCCAACGGGCAAGGCCGAGAGGTTGATGATCGCCACGCGGCGGTCGTTTGCTGCCGCCTCCGTCAAGAGCGTGTCGACGCGGTCCATCTGTGCCCTCCAGCTCGGCGCCCCCGCCCATGATCCGTCCAACGCAATGACCAAATCGCCCGCTCCGCCCTTGCTTTCGGTCGGATTGAGAACAGGCCCAGCAAAACCCAAAATGAGTGCTGCAACCGCCAAGAGCCGCAGGAGCAGAAGCCACCACGGGGTTTTATCAGCTTGGCTTTCTGCGTCTGTCAGACCCAAGAGCAAGGCCACCCCTGGAAACCGCCGTTTCACGGGCGCGGGGGGCACGGCCCGCAGCAGAAGCCAGAGAATAGGTAGCACACTCAGGCCGAGGAGCAGTAAAGGCGCGCTGAAACCAATGGGGCCGATCATCCACATATCAGAGGGTATCCTTTGTCGCGGACCGCTGGGGCGCGGCACCAGACGCGCAGGTATTTTGGGCCAAAAGAAGGGTGGTCATATGGACCTCGTAAGCGCTTGGTAGAGCCACAAAAGGGCGCTGGTGGCTGGCGTGTCGGTGTGATGGGTGTGGAACTGCCAGCCCGTGGTGCGTGCCAGATGGGTGAGCCTGTCTTTGCGCTCTGCCAGCCTCTCAAGGTAGCGGTTGCGCAGCTCGCCCGCTTGCAGGGTTTCATGTTGCAGGCTGCCTGACATCGATTGGAAAATGGTGCGCCCGTTGAAGGGGAAGGTTTCTTCTTGCGGGTCAAGGATTTGCAGCATCACACCGCGCACGCCAAGGTCGGCGGCCTTTAAGAGGGCCGTCTCAAGCGCGTCGATGTGACCCATGAAATCTGAGACGAAGAGGGCGCGGGAACGGGGGAGCATGCCTGTGGTGTCAGGGGTGCCGTAGTCGGTGGTCTCGTCTTGGGAGAGGACATTCGCAAGTTTGCTGATTTGTGCCTCGCCGCGGCGGGGGGGGAGTTGATCGCCCGTCAGCCCGACCCGCTCGCCGCCGCGGATCAGCAGGATCGCAGTTGCCAGCGCAATGGTGCGGGCGCGGTTTGATTTACTGGGCAAGTTCGCGTCAGAGCCGAAAGCCATGGAGGCCGATTGGTCGACCCAGAGGGTTACGGATTGGGCGATTTGCCATTCTTTGTCGGCCACGAAATTGCTGTCTGCGCGCGCTGACCGTCGCCAGTCGATGCTGCGCAAATCATCGCCCGTTTGTGCGTTGCGGTATTGCCAGAACGTATCGCCCATGCCGGCACGCCTGCGCCCGTGATCGCCCAGCAAGACGGTCGTCGCCAGATGCTCTGCGCCTGCCAAAAGCGCAGGAAGCGGGCTGGCGGCGGTTTCGGCCTGACTGCGAAGATCGAGTGGGCTGGTCACGCGGCGGCCTTCACCGATGTGATCTGAGCTGCGACTGCCTGAATGATGCCGGTCACGGTTTCACCGCGCGCGCGGGCCGCAAACGACAGCGCCATCCGGTGTTCGAGAACGGGCACGGCCATGGCCATGACGTCTTCGGCCGAAGGTGCCAGACGCCCGTCAAGAAGGGCTTGCGCGCGGACCGTCAACATGAGCGCTTGGGCCGCGCGCGGACCGGGTCCCCAGCTGACGGCATTGCGCACCGCCTCAGAGGCGCTTTCGTCAGGGCGGCATGCGCGCACCAGATCAAGGATCATTTCGACAATATGATCGCCCACCGGCATACGGCGCAGGATGGTCTGTGCCTCAAGAAGCTCTGCGGCGGTGAAAACTTGCGTGGCCTCTTCTTCTTGTGTCCCTGTTGTCGCAATCAAGATGTCGCGCTCGGTTGCGCGGTCTGGATAGGGCACGTCGATCTGCACCAAGAAGCGGTCTAGCTGCGCCTCGGGCAACGGATAGGTGCCCTCTTGTTCAATCGGGTTCTGGGTGGCAAGCACATGGAAAGGCATGCCAAGCGGGCGGTGTTCACCCGCGATGGTCACTTCTTTTTCCTGCATGGCTTGTAGAAGGGCGGACTGAGTGCGCGGGCTGGCGCGGTTGATCTCGTCGGCCATCAGCAACTGACAGAACACAGGCCCCTCAACAAAGCGGAACGCCCGCGATCCGTCTTTGGCCGTATCAAGGATTTCGGAGCCAAGGATGTCGGCGGGCATCAGGTCGGGCGTGAACTGGATCCGGTTGCCATGGAGGCCCATCACGGTCGAGAGCGTATCGACAAGGCGGGTCTTCCCCAGACCAGGCAAACCGATCAATACGGCATGGCCGCCGCAGATGAGCGCGGTCAGCGTCAGGTCAACAACGCGGGGCTGCCCGATAAACCGTTTGCCGATACTCTCTCGGGCTTTGGCCAATTTGGTCCCAAGTTTCTCAATATCGGTGACCAATTGATCGGGGTTTACCATGACAATGCTCCTGTTACGCTGATATGCTTATAACAACAGATTAGTGCACTGACCCCAATGGGAAATACAATGACCGGACAAAAGATCGTGACCCCAAGTGCCGAAAGCCTTGCCGCGTCGGCGCGCGCCGCGAAAAAAGGCGGTTTGCCGCCCGTTCATCTGTGGAATCCGCCGTTTTGCGGCGATCTGGATATGCGAATTGCGCGGGACGGGACGTGGTTTTACCTCGGCACGCCAATTGGGCGGTTGGAATTGGTCAAATTATTCTCAACGATTCTGCGGCGCGATGGGGACGATTACTTTCTTGTAACGCCTGTCGAGAAGGTCGGGATTACGGTGGATGATGCGCCCTTTGTCGCGGTGGATTTCAATCGCAAGGGTGACGCGCTGGTGTTCGAGACAAATGTCGGGGACTTTGTTGATGCGGGGCCAGAGGCACCGATCCGCGTGGTGCGCGATCCGGAAACCGGCGAACCCGCGCCCTATGTCTTGGTGCGCGCGAACCTTGTGGCGCTGATCGACCGCAAGTCGTTTTACCGATTGGTTGACGTCGGTGAAGAACACGATGTTGACGGCGTTGCGTGGTTTGGCGTGATGTCCAAGGGGGCGTTCTTCCCGATCATTCCAGCGGCGGAGTTACATGGATGAAGACTTGCGCGAACCTGACGATGTTGTTTACCGAACTTCCATTTTTGGAGCGGTTTGGCGCGGCGAAATCCGCAGGCTTTGATGCGGTCGAGGTGCTGTTTCCCTATGATGTGGCCGTGCCTGATATGCTCGATATGCTGGGGCGCAACGGGTTGCCGCTGGCGCTGATCAATTGTCCGCCGCCCAATTATACGGGCGGCGAGCGGGGCTTTGCCGCTGTGGTCGGCGCGCGGTTCCAGCAAGATTTCATACGCGCGGCGCGCTATGCCAAGGCGCTGGGCGCGCAGCATTTGCATATTATGGCAGGTGCGGCTGAGGGGGCTGCGGCGCGGGCTTGTTTTGTGGAAAATCTCCGCTGGGCGGCCGCCGAAGCCCCCCACCAGAGCCTGACAATCGAGCCGATCAACTGCGATGATATGCCTGGCTATTTCCTGAGCGATTTTGACGAGGGAAAAGCGATTGTCCAAGAGGTGGGTGCGCCGAACCTGCGCCTGCAATTCGACGCCTATCATGCGCAGAAAATCACGGGCGATGTGCTAGGCACTTGGGCGAAGGTGCGCGATGTGGTGGCGCATGTGCAGGTTGGCCAGACCCCTGATCGCACAGCGCCAGATCAGGGCGAGATTGACTACGATGCCTTATTCGCGCGGTTGAAAAAGGACGGCTACAAGGGCTGGATCAGCGGGGAGTATACCCCCGCCGATCGCACCGAGATGTCTTTGGACTGGATTAAGTAGGATGGGTTTTAACCCATCACCGCGCTGAAAGGCTATGGGCCAATCGCATCAGCAACACGGCCTCTGTCCGGTAGCCAAAGTCGTCTGCCCCGCGGTTGGCCACGGCCAGTTCAATCGCTTGCCCATAGCCCCAATCGTCCAAATAATCCGACCCGCGCAACAGCTGGCCAAAGCCCGCGATTGCCGTTGCGAATTGCGCTTCGGTGCTGGTCTCTGTGCCCTCTATAATCGGCACGTCCAACAGCTTGCTCGCGTCCTCACCCGGTTCTTTGTAACGCAGCTTGAGAAATCCCAATTCACTTGCGTCGCCGTTCACCTCTGCCGCTTGATACCGCAGCGGATCGTGCAACACCGCATCTCTGCCCACAGGTGTGACCTCGTAAATCGCAGTCACCGAATGACCAGCCCCTAGGTCGCCTGCATCCACCGCGTCATTGTTGAAATCCTCGCGGCGCAGGGCACGTGTTTCATAACCGATCAGGCGGTATTCGGCGACGGCGGCTGGGTTGAATTCGACCTGCACCTTCACGTCCCCCGCAATCGAGAACAGCGCCCCTGTCAACTGGTCCACCAACACCTTTTGTGCCTCGGACAGCGTGTCGATAAACGCGGCGATCCCGTCGCCGTTTTGCGCGAGCGCCTGCATCGTCGCGTCATCAAGATTGCCACGGCCAAAGCCCAAGACACTCAGATATGTGCCGCTGTCCCGCTTCTCCGCTATATAGGTCTTAAGCGCCTCGGGGCTATTGAGCCCGACGTTGAAATCACCATCCGTGGCAAGGATCACGCGGCTGACTTTGCCGTCCCCAGCCATACTGGCAGCTACGGCATAGGCCTGTTCTAAACCACCCTGACCGTTCGTCGAACCGCCAGCACCTAGCCCTTGGATCGCTTGCAGAACTGTCGTGCGATCAGACGCGGCAGTAGGGGCCAGAACCTGCCCTGCGCTGCCTGCATATTCGACAATCGCGACCTGATCTTCGGGGCGCAGGTTGTCGAGCATCAGCCGGAAGGATTGCTTGAGAAGCGGCAACTTATTGGCATCGGACATCGACCCCGAGGTGTCAATTAGAAACACGAGGTTCAGCGCAGGGCGATCAGCCACGGCCGACATCCGCCCTTGCAACCCGATATGCACCAGCTTTGTGCCCGCATTCCACGGCGTGCCCATCACGGTGACGGTCGGGCGGAAGGGGGCCTCGCCTGCCTCAGGACCCGCGTAATCGTAAGGGAAATAATTGATCATTTCCTCAACGCGCACGGAATCTGGCGGCGGCATATACCCGTTTTGCAGGCTGGAGCGGACAAGGGAATAACTGGCCGTATCGACGTCGATGGAGAAGGTCGAGACAGGTTCTTCGGTCACGACCTTCACAGGGTTCGCGGCAAGGTTGGCGAACTCTTCGGTGTCGTTGAGCCTAAGACGTGAGATGTTGTCGTCCGGGGCCATCTCCATGAGAACAGTTGGCTCCGGGGCTGGTGCGGCCAAAGTGGAAACCGTGTCAGCACTGCCCAAGCTTAGAGCTGGCGCGTCAGAGATAGCAGGCGCTGTGGTTTGCGGCGCAACGACGCGGCTTTTTGGTTGTGACGCTGGTGGCGCAATTTCGGCGTCGCTCGCTACAATTTCTTCGGCTTGAAGGGGCGTAGTAGAGTTCTCGGGCGCTTGTGCAATTGCGCGTTCCGTCTGGCCTAATTCATCAATTTCCGCCATGTCCAAAACTGGTGTAGGCTTACGCAATAAATCCTGTCCCGTCGGCGTCAAAAACAAGAAGCCGCAGGCTACAAGCGCCGTGGAGGCACCCAATGCGCCCTGAGATGTCAGTGTATTCAGCATGGTCTTCACTCCTGTCCAGAGGGCGTTTTACCCGATTACAGAAGTTGGACGGGTGCCGGCAGTTGATCCTTGGAGGGTGTCGAAATTTTGTCGCGCAAGGACCAGATTTTCGGCGCGGCGTGTGGCATCGGGCGCTGGCGTCGCGCTTGTCATCATCGCCTTAATATCGTCGAGGTCGTCGCTCATGCTACACCCTCCTTTTCTTTCAATTCTTTGAGGCGCTTTTTGGCCTCCGATATCCGCCACGAAATCGTGCCCTCCGACACACCTAAGATTTCGGCTGCTTGCGCGTGGGTCATGTCGTCTAACACCATGGCCAGCGTATCGCGTAAATCGTCGTTCAGATGTTGCATTGCGGTCGTGAGCCAATCCATTTTTGCCGCGTTCTCGATGGCGGTTTCAGAGCGGCCAATCTCCCAATCGCCCCAACCGGCGCTTGCCTTCACTTAAGTGGCACGTCTACGCCTGCGGTCGTGGGCTGCGTTGACGGCGACGCGGTAAAGCCATGTCGTGACCTTTGCGCGGCGCTGATAGCTCGCCAGTTTCGCGGGTAAGGCGGCACAGATATCTTGGGTCAAATCCTCGGCCTCGGCCCGCACACCCGTCAGCCTGAAGCAGAACGCAAACAGCCTGTCGTAGTGTCGATCAAGCAGCAAAGCAAAAGCCGCCCCATCGCCAGAGGCTGCTGCAAGTGCCAAGTCTTCATCGGGTGTTGTCATACGCATTATGGTGGATTGACGTGCCTCGGACGTCAATCCTTGGTGATGACCTTAGGTTATTTTGACATAACCTCTCGGCACCCTCGTAACCCGAGGCGTCGCGGCCTACCTACATGATCATCCCAACGGCGATGAGCCGTTTGAAATAACAAATAAAATTTGACCCCTCCCCATGAAAGCTGCAATCATTCGCGCCTATGAAGGCGCCGTTGAAATCGCCGATGTTCCCGCACCCGTTTTAGCCGATGATAGCGTCATCATCAAAGTCCATGCCGCCAGTGTGAACCCGATCGATAACATTCTGCGGGCGGGGTATTTGAAAGACATGATGCCGCTCAGCTTCCCGTTTGTGATGGGCTATGACGTCAGCGGCGTTGTGACCGAAGTCGGCAAAGACGTGACCACGTTCAAGATTGGCGACGCAGTTTACGCCCGCGCGAACCAAGGCGACAAAGGGGCTGTTGCGGAATTTGCCCGTGTGAAAGCTGTCGAACTGGCGTTGAAGCCTGCCAGCCTGAGCCACGCCGAGGCCGCATCAATGCCTCTCGCGGGTCTGACCGCTTGGCAAGCGTTCGTGGAGTTCGCGCATCTGAAAAAGGGCCAGAAAGTCCTAATCCACGCGGGCTCTGGCGGCGTGGGTACTTTGGCTATTCAGATGGCGAAGCATTTGGGCGCATCTGTTGCGACGACCGTCAGTGCACCGAACGCGGAATTGGTCAAATTACTCGGCGCGGATCTTGTGATTGATTACAAGACGCAGGCCTTTGACGAGGTCATTTCCGACTATGATGTCGTGTTCGATATGGTCGGAGGCGATATCATGAACCGCTCTTTCAAGGTCTTGAAAAAGGGCGGGCATTTGGTGTCGATCAAGGGGCAGGATACCGAGGGTTTGGCTGCCAAGCATGACGTGACATTCGATTGGTTCTTCATGCATCCCGATGGCGCGCAGCTTGCGGCACTGGCTGATCTGGTCGCCGCCGGCGCGCTCAAGCCTGTGATCGACCGCACGTTTCCGTTTGCCGATGCGGCCAAGGCCTACGCCCATCTGGCCGGCGGCCATGCGGTTGGTAAAATCGTGATTGATATGACCGCTTAAGGGGTTGCTGGGGCAGGGTTAAACCTGCCCCAACCGATTTAGACTGACGTGCAGATATACTTCATTTCCATGTAGTCATCCATGCCATGACGGCTGCCTTCGCGCCCTAAGCCCGACTGTTTGACACCGCCGAAAGGGGCGACTTCGGTCGAGATGATCCCTGTGTTTACACCGACGATGCCGTATTCCAGCGCCTCTGTAACCTTGGTCACACGCGACAGGTCTTTGGCGTAGAAATAAGAGGCGAGGCCAAAGATCGTGTCGTTGGCAAGCGCGATCACATCGTCTTCATCTTCGAATTTGAACAGTGGCGCGAAGGGGCCGAAGGTCTCGTCGATGCTGACCATCATGTCCTTGGTCGCATTGGTCACGATTGTCGGCTCGTAGAACAACCCACCGAGCGCGTGCGGTTTGCCGCCTGTGAGGATCGTGCCGCCCTTGGACAGCGCATCGTCGAGGTGTTCTTGCACTTTTGCGACCGCTGCCTGCTCGACCAATGGTCCTGTGGTGATGCCGTCAGAAAGGCCGTCGCCGACCTTGAGGTTTTCGACCGCGACTTTCAGCTTTGCTGCGAATTCATCGTAAACGCCTGCCTGCACATAGATGCGGTTCGCGCAAACACAGGTCTGGCCGTTGTTGCGGAATTTGCACGCGATGGCGCCGATGACCGCCTCATCTAGGTCCGCGTCATCAAATACGATGAAGGGCGCGTTGCCGCCCAGCTCCATTGAGCATTTCATGACCTGATCGGCGGCTTGGCGGAGCAAGATACGGCCGACTTCGGTGGAGCCCGTGAACGACAATTTGCGCACAATCGGGTTCTCGCAGAACTCTTTGCCCACGTCAGACGACTTGGTCGAGGTCACGACGGAAAGCACGCCCTTTGGCACGCCAGCCTCTTCTGCGAGCTTCGCCATGGCGAGTGCGGAAAGGGGCGTGAGCGATGCAGGGCGCACGACGAAGGAACAGCCAGCGGCCAGTGCGGGGGCGACTTTGCGGGCGATCATCGCGTTGGGGAAGTTCCAGGGCGTAATCGCGGCGGCGACGCCAATCGGCTGGCGAATGACGGTGATGCGCTTGTCGGCCATGTGACCGGGAATCGTTTCGCCGTAGTTACGCTTGGCTTCTTCGCCAAACCACTCGACGAAGGACGCGCCATAAGCGACCTCGCCGCGGCTCTCAACTAGCGGCTTGCCTTGCTCGGCGGTCATGATGATCGCGAGGTCTTCTTGGTTTGCCATGAGCAAATCAAACCATTTGCGCAGCACATTGGCGCGGGCTTTGGCAGGAAGTGCAGCCCATGCTTTTTGCGTTTTATGCGCTGCATCAATGGCTTGTGTGATTTCAGAGCGGTCCAGATCGGCCACCGTGGCGATCACGTCACCGCGTGCAGGGTTTGTGACGTCAAAGGTCTTGCCGCTTTTCGCATCGACCCACTCGCCGCCGACAAAGGCCTGCGTGCAGAGCAGGTCAGGGCGGTTGAGCATTGATTTCAGATTCGTTGTTTCGTCTAGCATAATGGCCTCCAATTCAGTTGGCGCTATCTGACCCTGCAAGGTAGCGTAGGTAAAGCCCAAACACCCGACTGGAATCATGGAAGACCAAAGAATGGATATGGATGATCGTTTTGCCAATGCGGCTTATATTCCGAACGGCAAGGCCTATCCAGAGAAATGGGCGGATTTGGCGGCGGTATTTCGGGCCACGGCCAAGGCTGATCTGTATGTGCGCTATGGTCCGTCGGCGCGGCAGGTAATGGATGTGTTCCACCCCGAAGGCACGCCCAAAGGCACGGTGGTTTTTGTGCATGGCGGCTATTGGGTGGCTTTTGATAAATCCTATTGGTCGCATCTCGCGGCGGGTGCTTTAGCGCATGGGTGGTCGGTGGCCATACCGTCTTATGATTTGTGCCCAGATGTGCATGTCACTGAAATTACGCAGCAAATTGAGGCCGCACTGCAAGGTTTGCAAGGCCCGCTACGCTTGGCGGGGCATTCCGCGGGTGGGCATTTGGTGGCGCGCTTGGCAGGGATGCCCCATGTGGCGCGCGTTCTGCCGATCTCGCCCGTGGCGGATTTGACTCCGCTTTTGCAGACCAAGATGAACGCCGATTTGCGCCTTACCGAAGCGGAGGCCTTTGCCGAAAGTCCTGTAAACCTGCCACCGCCAAACGTGCCCGTGACCGTTTGGGTTGGGGGTGATGAACGCCCTGTTTTCCAGGAGCAAGCCAAGCAGTTGGCCGAAGCCTGGGGCGTTGATTTGGTCGTGTCCGAGGGCGCGCATCATTTCAGCGTGATTGAACCGCTTGGCGACCCTGACAGCCCGCTGGTCAAGGCGCTGCTCAGCTAAAGGTGCGGGCGTAGCAGGCAGGGGTCTCAAAGGGGTTTGAGCGCGCCTCAAAGATGCCGCGTGCGATGGCGCGGGCCATGCAGGTGGCGGCGGCATGGCCGAGATAGATCAGATCATCACAGTCTTTATCGCCGTGACTGGCCGCAAATATCAAATCACCGTCCATTGGCGTATGGCTTGGCACCAAGGCTCGCGCGATCCCGTCATGGGCGGCGGTGGCGAGGCGCGTGCATTGCGCTTGGGTCAATTTCGCGTTGGTGGCGACGATGCCGATGGTGGTGTTTTGAGCGTGACCTTTGGTGTCGGGCCGTCCCTTGGGGTAGGTGGGCGATGGGCCGAGGTTGCCGAACTCGCCGTTTTCTTCAAATGGCGCGGCCCAGAAATGCGGACCGTCGCCGACGGTGGCAGAGCCAAGGGCGTTGACAGCCACAAGGGCACCGACGATCACACCATTTGGCAGCATCATCGAGGCAGAGCCGAGCCCGCCTTTGAGATTAGCTGTTGTTGCACCAAAGCCTGCGCCAGAGGTGCCGGTTTTGAAGGTCGTCTCACCGCGGTCGGCATAGGCACGCCTCCCCAAGGCGTTATAAGGGTTTGTAGACCAGTTCTTATCGCCCCCGTTCAGCAGGTCGAACAGAATGGCGGCAGGCACGATCGGGACGGTCACGTCGCCTACAGGAAAGCCACGACCGTCGTTACGCAGCGCATCTGCGACGCCCGAGGCCGCATCCAAGCCGAAGGCGCTGCCGCCCGAAAGCACGATGGCATCAACCGTCTGCACGGTCTTGTCAGGCGCGAGAAGATCCGTCTCGCGGGTGCCAGGCGCTCCGCCCATCACATGCACGCCGCAGGTAAAGGGGCTATCGGCGGTGAGCACCGTGACCCCTGATTTCAGGGTCTCGTCATGGGCGTTGCCGACCTGAAAGCCTGCGATATCGGTGATCAGGTTCTGCATCACACGTCGACGATATAGGGGCCGAGGTAGAACAGATTTGGCGTGTGCGTCAGCACATAGGGGAAGCCGCCAAACGCCTGTTCAGCAATGATAATCAGCGTATTCGCGCCACGCATTTTGTGAAAGGCATGATCCGCTTGCTCTGCACTGAGGAACTCGGCCAGCCGCTTTTCAGCGGTGCCAAAATCAACCTCGACATAGCTTGTATCAATGAAGGCACCTGGTTGGTCGAGCGTGAGTTGTTCGGGCACATCACCCGGCGCGTGAAAGCAATAGGCCATCGCCGCGTCGACATCATCGAAGTTGCCGGAAAACAGGTGGATACGTTGTTTGCCATGGGGCAATGCCTGCGGCACTTCGGGCAGTTGGACGGGCCTGAAGACGGCCAAAAGGCGGGACAAGATGGACATGGCGGCTTTCTGGGACAGCGCGGCTTTGGCCTAGTTTCGCTCTTATGGGAGTGCTGCACAAGCAGGCACTTCGCTTGGGTACGTCATGGACTGGATTGACGCATCTGCAAAACCTGCTAACGCTGGGGCCGAGCAAGCGACGATGGCGTCGTCGCAGGTGGGAAACTGCCGCTTGGCTGTGATGCCTTCGTCCTGAACGCCGGGACCTTTCGGGGTCTGCATATTGGCCCCAAAAATGTGAGGTCTATGCTATGACTACCCGTCCACAGTTTTACCGTTTTCATCAGGGCGCCGAGGTGCTGCCGTTTGCCCCTTCCGAATATGAGGCCCGTCTGAAGGGCCTGCGCCAGATCATGGCCGATAAGGGTGTTGAAGCCGCGGTCTTCACCTCGATGCATAACATCGCCTATTATTCGGGTTTCCTTTATTGCTCTTTCGGGCGGCCTTACGGGCTGGTTGTGACGCCCACGCAGAGTGTCACGATTTCGGCGGGCATTGATGCGGCCCAGCCTTGGCGGCGCTGCCACGGTGATAACATCACTTATACCGACTGGGAGCGTGACAATTACTGGCGCGCAATTCTGTCCGTAACGGGTTCCGGTGCCGTGATCGGTCTGGAAGGCGATCACCTGACGCTGCTGCAAAGCCAGAAGCTGGAAGCGTTTCTGGCGCCCAAGCAGACGGTTGATATCGCGCCTGCAACCATGGTGCAGCGCATGAAGAAAAGCCAAGCCGAGCTGGATTTGATCCGTCACGGTGCGGGCGTGGCTGATGTGGGCGGCTATGCCATTCACGAGGCCGCGCGTGCGGGTGTGCGCGAGATTGATGTCGCGATGGCGGGCCGTGATGCGATGGAACTGGAGATCGCCAAGCGCTTTCCCGATGCCGAATATCGCGACACATGGGTCTGGTTCCAGTCGGGGATCAACACAGACGGCGCGCATAACCCTGTAACGGGGCGCGTGCTGGAGCGGGGCGATATTCTGTCGCTCAATACCTTCCCGATGATCAGCGGCTATTATACCGCGCTGGAGCGCACGATGTTTGTCGAGGAGGTTGATCCTGCATCCCTGAAGATTTGGGAGGCTAACGTCGCGGCCCATGAATATGGCATGAGCCTTTTGGTGCCCGGTGCGAAGTGTTCGGAGATTACCGCCAAAATCAACGACTTCTTTGAAGAGCGCCAGTTGCTGCAATATCGCACCTTCGGCTATGGCCACTCGTTTGGTGTGCTGTCGCATTACTACGGGCGTGAGGCGGGGCTTGAGCTGCGCGAGGATATCGACACGGTGCTGGAACCCGGCATGGTGATCTCGATGGAGCCGATGCTAACGATTCCCGAAGGCACACCTGGCGCGGGTGGCTACCGTGAGCATGATATTTTGTTCATCACCGAAGACGGAAACGAGGATATTACCAAGTATCCTTATGGCCCTGCACAGAATATCGTTGGTTAAAGGTCACAGATTGGGGCGTCTTTTATCGGGCGCCCCATATTTCAGGGCAATAACACGGGCTTGAATTGCAACTTTTGGTGCACATGGTATTCAAGGCAGGACTTTTCATTTGGTAGCTGCCCCTTATGACGACTTCTTCAACTTTCACTCGACGTGCCTTTGGCGTGATGATGCTGGGCACCACGGCCGCCTGTGCGACTGTGCCCGCGTCAAACCTCGATCTTCCAGAGCCTATCCAATTCGTTGATGGCTACGGTCCGATTTTCGATTCCGGATATCAGCTTGCGGGTATTCCGCCCGAATACACAGCAGGGATAAACCGCCGCATGACGGGAGTTTATCTGGGTGAGGCGCCAGCCAACTCCATTGATGTCGATCCCTATGCGAAGTTTCTATATTATGTGAAAGATGATGGCACAGCCGTCAGATACCCAGTGGGCGTTGGTCGTGCGGGCAAAAGCTTTGCGGGTAACGGTATCATTCAGGTGAAGAAAAAGTGGCCGGGCTGGACGCCGACAGCAAAAATGTTGCGCACAGAGCCGGATGTTTACGGCCCCTTTGCGAAGGGTATTCCGGGCGGATTGCGCAGCCCGCTGGGTGCGGCTGCCCTTTATCTTTACCGCAACGGGCGCGACACTTATTACCGTATTCACGGCACCAATGACCTGGGTTCCATCGGGAATTCAGGGTCGGCTGGCTGTATTCGCCTATTCAACCATGACATTATCCACCTCTATAATGCGGTCGAGACGGGCGTGAAGGTGCATGTGCGGTCCGAATCCGAATCGTTGCGCGTTGACCCGGAGCATTATCTGCGTGGTGTTGAGTTGCCCCCCAAACAAATCGATCCCGAAGAGATTTATGGTGAAGAGGCCTTGGCCAATGATCATCCGCCCGATTTTGATGCGGTTGATCCCAATCTGCCGCTCGATGAAGCAAACGTACCGCTGCAATAAAATCCAAGACCCGCGCCAAATGGTGCGGGTCTTTTCACATCATCGCCATTTACCTGCCGTGTTTTTTGCGCATGAATGGGCAGAATTTTCTGCGCGCCGAATTGAAACCCTGCGCGCGGGCACATAAATGTAAAAACATATAACATTAACGAGGGGACCACCGCAGATGTCTACTTTCGACGCACAGATTAACGAAAGCCAAAAGCAAGTAGCCGAGGCGCAGGCCAAGATTTCCGAGCTCACATCACGCATTGAAACGGCCCGCCAAAAGATGGCTTCGGGCACCGATATCTCCGCCGATATCGAGAATGCGAGCCTTGAGGATGTGCATGCGCATACCGAACTCATGAACGCCAATATCGCGGAATTGATCATGGGTCTTGACGATGTAACCTCCGCATTTTCCAAGGATTTCGATGAGATGCGCTCCAAGACCACGATGGAAAGCGTTGTGGGTTGGTTCTCTGGTGCCAAGGCTGACAGCATGCGCGAAGAGCGGATGCGCTCGGCCTCTGTTGATGACAAGTTGCAGGATTTGATCAGCAAATCTGACGTGATCACGCGGCTTTTGCAGGGGCAGCTCGCGACGCTGAATGAACAGAAAACCAAGGTTGAAACCAACCTGACGGGCACGCTGGACGAGCGCGAGGCGACGGTTGGCGAGTTGGAGCAGGTCCGCGCCGATATTCTGGCGATTGATCCGCAGATTATTACGCTTGAGGGCAAGATTTCGGTGGAGCAGGACGCGGCCAAGCGCACAAAGCTTGAAAGCGAATTGGCCGCGCTGAACTCGCAATACAACGAGATGGTGCAGATGGAGCAGGTCCAGCTTGCGAAATCCCAGACGCTGGAGCGTTATATCGAGAAGGGCAAAACTTGGGTCGATAGTTTGCAAAACCAAGCGGCGACGCAGATGGTGCTGATCAACAAGCTGGAGACAGATACCAAGCAACGTGTTGTTTTGTATGATGCTTTGTCTAAGTCATTGAAGACTGCGCAGCAGCAGGATGTGGCCCACAAGATCAACGAGATTGGCGTAAAAACCGACCAAGAGGCGCAGACAGCAATGGCCGCGATTGGCTCTGCCACGAACGCCCGTATGGCCGATATGTTGGAAGCCCAGGAGGACCACATGGTATTCGCGCGCGAAGTGTTGGAGCAGAAAGCCAAGGCCGACGAGCGGTTTGTGCGCAGGTTCGCCAAGATCGTCGAGAAGCATGTTAGCAATCAGTATGGGGATCAGGGGTAATCGATTGATCAAAACGCACTGGCGGCTCTTTGCGCTTCCTTTCTTAATTGGAATAATGTTGGTCGGGGTCGTCACAAACACATGGTGGGTTGTCGTGGGGGCTGCGGGTATAGGACTAATGCTTTTCGAAGCATTGCTTTCACTTATTTGGTTTGGGCTTTCTGCTTTGAAGAGGAAATGAAAATAGATGATTGATGCGCCAAGCCTCGACCATTTCAAACTCGAAGATACCCGCATTACGCGGCGCTATTTTGGCAAGTTCGAGCGGATCACACAGCATATGACGAAGGTTGCGGCCACCATGGTGGCCGAGGAGCGTTTGGGTCGCCGCGATATTGATGTGCTGGCGCGGTATCTGTTGGGGCTGAATCTGACGTTTCGGGCGCTGGCGCATAAGTATCATTTCTCGGGCCGGTATGCGCATGCGGGGCAGTTGACGTTTGACCGTGTCGAGAGCGGGTTGCCTGTTTATCAGGAGCTGCTGGAGATGGCCAATGATGTGCTTCAAGCCGAGCGCCATTTGGCGTCTATGCCGTCCGTTGATGCATTGAAGGATCAGATGGTGCGCACGATGTGGGCGACCAAGAGATCCCAACGAAGCTGCAATATGCGTTGTCGCAGCGGCTTTATTATGAAGAGCTTTCTAAAGGCGGCATGTTTTGGGCGCGCAATGATCCGACGGCTGTTTGGATCAAGAACGACGATGATCGCCGTCATTTTCAGGTGCATTGGGCGGTCTATGACAGTGAGGTCAACTTGCCCGTGATTTACATCATGGATGTTGAGGACACGGGCAAGGTGGGCCTGCCGAAAGACGAGCGCCGTTGGCCAGAAGCGCAATCGCATCTGATGGCGCAATCTTTGGGCGGGTTGAAGTTGTTGACCATTGCCAAGGGTTTTGACGAGGACTTTGACGATCTGCATCTTACGAGGCTGCGCCGATTTCATATTGGGCCGATGTACTCAAACGCGTTCACGATGCAAGCGGGGCCGTTGCGCGAGGTGCTGGAGGCGGCTAAAAGCCCTGTGGGTGAAGACTGGGCGATGGTGTGGACCGAGGAAGATTTGGTGGCCGAGCGTGTCGAGCGGGTGAAGTCGGGCTGGTTTGGCACAGTCGAGCGGCAGATATTTGCGCTTGATCCATTTGCGGCGGCGGGCGCCGAGATGGGTGCTTCGCGGATGCAGCGGTCGATCATTATGCCAGAGCGCCCTTATCAGGCTTTGGCGGAACGGAACCCTGCTGGGTTCAAAGATGTCCGCAAGTTTGTTGTGTCAGATCAAGGGCGCGTGTTGAGTTATAGGTAGTTGGCTTTTGACAAAGCCAAGCCTGCCGGCGGCAGGTATTTTTAGCCAAAAGAAGGATTTAAGATGAGCCAGAGCAGTGACCAGATGGAGCTTCGTGAGGACGATATTCGCAGCCATTATGCGGGTGCGCTGGGGTTGCTGGAGGGGTTCGATCATAGTCCACGGATTGCGTCGGGCGGGGCTGCCCCTGTGGCGGAGAAGTCGTCGGGCATTGGTGCCGCGAGGCGGTTTCGCTCGACCACACCGGGGCTTTCGGCCCGCCGTGTGACGCGCACCGAGGGTATTCAACTGTCGGCGCGGATTGAGGCGATTGGTGGCGACGGGTTGCCCTCGCCAATTCAGGCCCATGTGTTGCAAGGCTTGCGCCGCGCCATTGCGATTGCTTTGGCTGTAGCGGACCAGTTTTCTGATCGGATCCCTTTGAAGGATCTCAAACGGGCGAATTTGGAAGGCGGTTTGGCGGAGACGCGGCGCGCGGAGTTTTCCGAGTTGCTGACGGCGGAGGCCTTGATCACGCTTTATGTGTTTGGATCTGCGACGGCGTTTTTACTGAGCAGCCATGCCTCCGAGCAGACGGTTGAGGTCGGCGAGATCGAGGAGGTTCTGGTCGACAACGGCCAATTGGCCTTGCACGGCGTGCTGTGGGAGTTGGACCGCGATATTTCCGCGCTGGGTACTGACGAGCATAAGATGGTGGCCGTTGTCTTGGCCTTTGCCGAGGCTTTGATGGAAAAGGTCGCGGGCCGCGCCAGCACCGCACTGCGCCTGGAGCCATTTGTCGCAGCCGCATGGCGGGTGGAGGCGGATGATTTTGCCGTGCGCGGGTTTAGTCCTGCACGCAAGGGCAAGTCGTCCACGCTCACGATGACGTTTAAGAAACCCAATGAGGTCGTGGGCAACCATATTGCAAAGTATCAGTCGATGAAGCTTGCTAAGATGCTGATGGCTTACGACTTTGAGCGGCGCTTGAACCCCTTTGCCAAATTGGGCGGGTTTATCTTTACGTTTATGGGGGATGGGAAGCCCGGGACGGGGAAGACGACGCTGATCCAGATGATGGCAGGCCTTGTGAATGATTACTGCCAGACAGCGGGCTATCCGTTCAAATATCAGAACCTGAGTACCGATAATATCGACAGCTATCAGGGCAAATCGGGGCAAAACGCGAAGGCGTTTATCAACAATATTCTGGATCCAAGCGTGATCGGCTTTGGCACGATTGACGATATTGACCAGTTGGCAGGCAAGCGTGGTGATCGTCAGTCAAGCGCGGGCCAGTTGGAGATTACGGCTGTACTGATGGAGAGTTTTGCAGGCGCCAATACGGTTGTGCGCGGGAATTGCACGTTTGGTATGTTCTCGAACTATCCCGAGAATGTCGACGATGCCCTGCGCCAGCGCGCGGGGGCGCGGTTTCTGGTGGACGGGCCACAGACGCGGGATGACTATATTGATATTCTCTATCTGTTGATGGGCAAGAACCACGATATTCCTGTGGGAGAGCACGAGGTTTTCTCTGCGCAAGAGATCAAAAAGGCGGTCGCGGCCAGCTTTGCGGGGCACTCAAAGCCCCATGAAGAAGGGCTGATCCGCGTGTTTGACCGCGTGCAAAGCGAGATTGGTGATCTCGATACAATTGCCAAGATGGGGACCTATTTGAAGGCTATTCAGGAAGCAGACGAGCGGTTCACGGGCCGTGCGATCAAGAACATCACGGATGCGGTGAAAGTCCGCGCGATGGACTTCGAGCTGCCCGACGAATGGATGGAAGTGCCTGATTTGTTCCTGTTCAAAGATTATGACACCAAGAAAGGGATGATCTCGGAACTGCGTCAGCCGATCACGACCGAGATGGTGATACAGGAAATCAACCGCTATGCGGATAGCGAATTCCGTTATGCCGATAAGTCCGATGAGGTGGCGATTGAGAATATGGTCCGTGATTTGGGCCGCTCCGAGGCGGCGAAGCGGCGGTATTTGGAGGGCAAAGGGTGAGCCTGTTTTCCGACAGCTTGTTCGTGCCTGCGCTAACCTTGGCGCTGCTTGCGTGGCTGGTGCCAAAGCTCTTGTCGATGGTGCTGCCAGAGGGGATTAAGCCGCTGTTGCTCAATGCGTTTTTGTCGACGGTGTTCTTGTTCTGCCTGAGTGCGGGATTTTTTGTGGTGCTCTATTTCTGGCAGGGCCTGACATCGGCGCAATTTGCGGAATACGGGGTGGCGGCGAATGTGTTGTTTTATGGCAAGCTGGGCCTGATCGCCGGGATGATTTGGGCCCCGATTATGGTGCTCTCTGTCGCGAATTTGCCGCGGAGTTGGGTGAGCAAGGTATGGTAATTTTCGTGTTCAGCTTTGTCGGTGTGATATGGTTAGCTGGGTTCGTGCTTGGCGTCGTTGCGCGCATGAAGGCAAAGCCGGTTTTGGCTTTACTGGTCGTGGTGCTCTTGGCGATCATAAGTTGGGCTGCGGTATATAATCTGGGCGTCAATCTGGGTCAGATTGCGCACATGGGATCAGATACAACTGCTTTTAGAACAACAGCCAGTGATGTGGGTGGTGCAAAAGCGATGGCGCAAGTAACCATGCTTGGCGCAGTGGCATTTTATGCAGTGGGATGGGTTGCAGGTATGATCCGCAAGAAGAAAAGGAATGCAGATGCATAGGCTCATTCAAAAAGGCCTGATGTTTGGCAATCTTATTCGCGTGGATAGCTCTGTTTTGGTCGAGCGCTATAATCGCGCCCTCAAGTCGCTGACGGGCAAGCAGACAAAGCTGGACGAGTTTCATGTCGATATTTCGGGGTATTCGCCTGAGATCGGGGCGGAGCTGCAGGATGAACTTTATCTTAACCATAAGGGTGTGAACCGTCAGTTTATCTTGCTCACGACCGAGCAGGCGACGGCGCCGTTGCTCAATGCGAAGTTTTCGACGTCGCGCGGTATTCTCAAGCAGTTTATCGAGACCAACCGTGCGCAGCTTTTCGCGCTGACGGCGCGCGATGCGGTGGCAGGCGAGTTGGTCAATTCGGTCTATAGCGTCGAGACGGCGGCGAAGCTGTTTGATATTCGCAAGATTACGATTGAGGCGGATACGACGGGCGGGACGGTGGCCACGGCGAAAAAGCTGGGCGCGATGATTGATCGGTTCAAGACCGAGGAGGGTGCTTGGTTTGATGATGTGCTGATCGGGGAAATGATCGGGCTGGCCAAGGAAACGGGTGATGTGACCCGCAATCCTGTTACGCTTAACCAGATGGAATTCGCCCAAGACAACTTCTGGACCTCGCATTTTGGCAGGCTTTATGTGTTTCGCGGCGTGCCGCATCCTGCGGTGCTTTCGGCGATAGATAAGTTGTCTTTGGGTGATGTGCCGATAGGGTTTGTCTTTGACCTGTCGGAGCGCAGTGCGATTGCAAAGTTTTTGAAGCTCAATGATCTGGTCGAGCCGATTGTGGAGGCGCGGGGCCTCGATGCCGCAGCGATCCTGCATCAGAAGATGGATTTTGTCGTGGCCTCGGTTGCCGCGCAAATGGGCGAGGATTTGACGGGGGCGACGCGGCGCGACTTGCGCACGCTTGGGCGTCGGTATGCCGAGAAGTTGCCAGAGGCGTGGCAGGGTTTGGCTGCATTGGCGCGCTGGGCCGAGGAAGATGGCCCTTGGCCACGGATCACATCGGACCATGACTCCTATTTCTACACGCTGCGCGCCAAGGATCACGCGGATGCGGATTTGGTCAATATGCTGCTGGCCGAGTTGTGCCCGCTGGACATTCGCCAGCTCTTTATCTGTCATAAAGAGGCGTTTTATGGGGCTTATGCCACTTGGCCTGACGAAAAACGCGCCTATGTCGTGGACTTTTTGGATCGGGAGTATCAAGTGGATAAGGCGGGCACGCGCGAGGCCTTGTTTGGGCATGATGCGCCCTTGGAAGAGCCAAAGCCCGCAAAGCGTGATATGATAGAAGCCGTCGGCCCTTGGGGCGCGGTGCGGAGGAGATAGCAATGGGATTTGTCAGACTGGTCTTGTTCGGGTGCCTCGCGTTAAGCGTGGTGTATCTGTCGATCTCGATCTATTCGCGCTCTGTGCGCCGCGAAAAGCTGGAGAATGCTTGGGCGGAAGAGAATGAGGGTAGTCAGGATATGGATGCCCTTGACGCGTTTGTTGCCGAGGGTATAAAGGCCTATAATGCCTCTTTTCGTCCCAAGTTGATCGGCTTGGTTTATATCATTCCGACACTGATCGTGTTTGCTATCATCTATTTGACAAACGAAAATTGAGGTGAGTTATGCATAGAATTAAAGTTACGTTTCGCGTCTTGGTGGCGCTGATCATTGGAGTGATTTTGCACTATGCGCTGCCGCAGCATGATATTGTGCGGGTTGTGAATACCTATCAGGAACGGCAGGATCTGAATGATTGGACGCGGATATTCTGGGCGCGACCCGACGACCAATCTGCAACTCTGGTCAATCGCGATGTTCAGTTTATCCAGACGGTTAAGAAGAAAACCTTTCTCTTAGGTTTTGTTCCGCGCGACGCGACCGAGGTGATGGTTTACCGCAACGAAGACACAGGGTGGTCTTGGCCGTTCTATTTTAAATTCGATACCGCGAGCCTACAAACCGAGGCCGACGATTTACGTTCTACGCCAGAGCAACCCAAGTGGGCTGTGATGACCCATTACGGGTGGCGCAACGAGTATTTCTCTGCGTTTCCGAACGCGATTGCGATCCGTCCGATTGACGGGCCTGACGCGCGGATCATTCCGTGGTTCAATATCTTCTTCTTCGGCTTTTTGATTGTGGCAAGCGTGTTTATCCTTGCGATGTGGATGCAGTTTCGCGAGCGCTCGATTGATCCGCTTTTGGATAGTGCCGAGCACCGATATGACGAAGTGAGTGCGGATATCGCCCAGCAGAAGGGGCGTTTGACCCGTTGGCTTGGCACGTGGAAGAAGAAGTCGTAGGAGGCGCTGCCCCCGCGCTGCGCGCCCCCCGAGGTATTTTTGGCCAAAAGAAGCGGGCCCCCTATTCGCCGTAGGGGATCCAGATGTTTTTCACTTCGGTGGCGGCAGCGAGGTAGTCGCGCGTGCTTGGCGTGCCGAGCGGCGCCCAAGTGCGCTTGAGGTTGCCTGCGGAGGCGGCCTCGATTTGCGCGTTGAGCGATGTGTCGGCGAGGTTCCAGAGGCTGTCGAGATCAAGGTGATCGGCTAGCGTTTTTGCGAGCTCCATGTGGTTGCCAGTGACGATGTTCACGACACCTGCGGGCACGTCTGAGGTTTCCAGGATTTGGATCAGGTCGGTCGCGGCCAAGGGGAAGGCGGCTGAAGGCACCAGCGTTGTCCGGTTGCCCATCGCGATGGCGGCGGCCATGGGGGTGATGACGTCGAGGAGGGGCGCGTCACCGCAGAGGATGCCGATGTTGCCGACGGGTTCTTTCATCGCAAGGGCGACGCCACGGATCGGGACACCGTGCACTTGGCCGTCGTATTTGTCGGCCCAAGCCGCAAAGGTGAAAAGCGCCTTGATGCTGTTTTGCACCTCCGTGCTGCCAGATTTGCCTGTGAGGGCGCTGATCCGTTTGCCAAACTCGCCCTCGCGCGCCGAGAGGTTTTCCGCTATGTAATAAAGGATTTGAGCGCGCAGGTGGCCGGTGGATTTGGACCAGCCTTTGGCGGCGTTCATGGCCTCGACCGCGTTGCGGATATCCTTGCGCGAGCCTGTGGAAACGTGGCCGAGGAACGCGCCCTTGGGGCTGTGGATTGCGGTGGAGTAGCCGCTATCGGGGCGCGCTTGTTTGCCGCCAATGTAGAGTTTTGCGGTCCGGTCGAGCGGGTCGGCGGGGGTGTCTTTGCCTGCGTGTGGCCTGGCCGCAGTGCGCGGTTTGCCAAGCGTTTTTGGCTTGGTGTAGCCTGCTAGCCCTTCCCAGCCGCCTTCGCGCCCGAAGCCGCTTTCGCGCACCCCGCCGAAACCTGCGGCCGCATCCATCATGTTGGTCCCGTTGATCCAGACGATGCCTGCAACCAGCTTTGGCGCGATGTCGAGCGCCAAGTTGATGTTCTCGGACCAGACGGAGGCAGCGAGGCCGTAGCGGGTGTTATTGGCGATCTCTATGGCCTCGGATGGCGTGCGGAATGTTGTCGATACCAGCACAGGGCCGAAGATTTCGGTCTGCATGAGGTGTGATGCGGCGTGCAGCCCTGTGATCAGGGTTGGTGGGTAGAAGCAGCCCTCGGGGGCTTGCGTTTGGAACGTGTCGCCCTCGTTGTTGCCTTCAACCAGCTTGGCGATCATGTCGCGCTGGGACGGGTCCACGATGGCGCCGATGTCTATGCATTTATCAAGCGGGTCGCCGATGCGCAGGCCGCTCATGCGCGATTTCAGTTTGGCGTAGAAGCGGTCTGCGATGCCTTCTTGGACGAGCAGTCGCGAACCGGCGCAGCAGACCTGCCCTTGGTTGAACCAGATCGCATCAACGAGGCCTTCGACGGCGCTATCCATATCGGCGTCGTCGAATACGATATAGGGGGATTTGCCGCCGAGTTCCAAGGACAAGGCTTTGCCTGATCCTGCGGTGGCTTTTCGGATGATGCGGCCCACTTCGGTCGATCCGGTGAAGGCGATTTTATCGACGTCGGCGGCAACGAGGGCCGCACCCGTTTCGCCGTCGCCTGTGATGATGTTCACGACGCCCGCAGGAACGCCTGCTTGGTCGCAGATTTCGGCGAAGATCATCGCGGTCATGGGTGTGAATTCGGCGGGTTTGAGGACAACAGTGTTGCCCATTGCCAAGGCGGGCGCGATTTTCCATGCGAGCATCAGGAGCGGGAAGTTCCATGGGATGATCTGGCCGCAGACGCCCAAGGGCCCGCGGTCGGGGAGTTCGCCGTCCATCAGTTGCGCCATGCCAGCGTGGTAGTAGAAGTGGCGGATCGCGAGGGGGACGTCGATGTCGCGGCTCTCGCGGATCGGTTTGCCGTTATCCAAGGTTTCCATCACGGCCAAAAGGCGTGAGTGTTTTTGCATCAGACGGGCGATTGCATAAAGCACGCGGGCGCGGGCGTGGCTGTCTTTGGCCCATGCGGATTGCGCTTTGCGAGCGGCCTTTACGGCGAGGGCCACTTCGTCGGCGGTGCCTTTGGTGACGCCTGCAAGTTTCACGCCCGTTGCGGGGTTGGTCGTGGCGAAATCGTCGCGCAAGTGGCTAAACTTGCCGTTGATATAGTGACCAGCGATGCCGCCCCGATCAGCGATCCAAGCAAGGGCTTCCTTGCTGCTTTCAGGGGCCGGGCCATAGTCCATGGTGTCGAAAATCTCTTTAACTGTCATGGTCTTATCCAATCGCGTGCCGCCACTGCGCGGAGTATGCGCCTGTGACGTGGTGTTCGAGTTGCCGCTCAATATCGCCCAAAAGAGAGGAGGCGCCAAAGCGGAAAAGGTCGGGTTGTAGCCATCGCTCACCCAGCTCGTCCTTGATCATGGCGAGATAGACGATCGCGTCTTTGGCCTTGCTAATCCCGCCTGCGGGTTTGTAGCCGACTTTGAGACCTGTCCGTTCCTGATAGTCGCGGATCGCGCGGATCATGGTGAGCGTGACGGGCAGGGTCGCGTTGACGGGTTCTTTGCCTGTCGAGGTCTTGATGAAATCGGCGCCAGCCATCATGCAGACAAGCGAGGCGCGGGCGACGTTGCGCAGGGTGCCAAGCTCGCCCGTGGCAAGGATCGCCTTGACGTGGGCATCGCCGCAGGCCTCACGCATCTCGCACATCTCGTCGTAGAGCGCTTGCCAGTTGCCTGTGAGCGCGTGGCGGCGGGAGATCACGATGTCGATTTCCTTCGCCCCAGCGGCAACACTTTCGCGGATTTCCTGAATGCGCAAGTGGAACGGCGAAAGGCCAGCAGGGAAGCCTGTGGAGACGGCTGCGACGGGGATATTCGTGCCGCACAGGGCGTCGACTGCGGTTTCAACCATATCGTGATAGACGCAGACGGCGCCCGTGGTCAGGCCCTCCATGCCGAGCTTTTCGAGGATGCCTTGGGCGACGGGTTGGCGGGCCTTGGCACAAAGGCGGCGCACGCGCCCTTCGCTGTCGTCACCAGACAGGGTGGTCAGGTCCATCAGGCTGATGGCTTTGCACAGCCATGCGGCCTGATAGTCTTTCTTGACGCTCCACCGTCCGGGCAGTGTCGCGGCACGCCGTTCAATGGCGCTGGTATTGGCCTGCACGCTTGCCACCCAGTCCAGATCAAGCGGCATCACGGTGTTGCGCGGCTCGTGGACTTGGGGCAGGTGGCTGGTCGTGACGTCGGGCGTGGTTGTCGTGTGCAAAGCGGTCTCCTCCACTGGTGGGAAGCGTGTCATTTAGGGCTCGTCTTGACAAGTTTTGATCGTTTGGTCAATATTATTCGGGTTGCACGACGTCACGTTGGAATTTGCGCCGATACTGGTGCGGGGTCAGGCCGTGGGCTGCGCGAAAGAGCTTGTGAAAGTGCGACAGGTTCGGGATTCCGCAATCGGCGGCGATCTCGGCCAAGGGCTCGGCGGTGCCGGTGAGTTGCTGGGCCGCGTGCTGCATCCGCTTGTCATTGATCAGCTCTGACGGGCTTTGCCCCGTGAGCCGCTTGAGGGTCCGGCTGACGTGCGGGTGGGTTTGGCCAGTGAGGGCAACAAAGCCTGCGGCCCCGTCACGGAACACCGCAGGATCGTCGGCAGCGATGAGCGCGGCATTGAGCCACGCAGGGGCCGTGTCGGGCGTGTCAGGCTTGAGCCACGCCGCAAAGAGCGGCAGCAGAAAGGCTTCGGTCGAGAACCGGTCACGCGGGCTACGTTCGAGCCTGAGCGTTGCTTGGTTCAATGTGATCAGCGCTTTGGTATCAAGGTGCAGTGTCTGCGCGGCATCGGCCCAGAAATATTGCCCTGGCAGCGCCTTGTGCCGTTTGCCAAGCGCCTCGATCAACTGCGGGTGCAGCGTGAGCGAGACAACAAGCGCTTGCTCGCCGCGCCCTTGCAGCGCATGGCTGTCCCCCTCCCGCATAAATACCAGATCGCCCTCGGTGAGGGTTGTCACGCCAGCGGGCTGATGGTGCCTGATTTGCCCGTTTTGGACCCAGAATAACTCTGGAAAGTCTTGGACGTGCAGGGCCTTTGGGCGCGTCGGCGTGACCAGCGCACGGGTAATATGGACGGCAGCGCCATGGCGCAGGATGTCGCGATAGGTGAGGCTCGGTTCTGTCATGAGGTCAAATTAGCACAGGAATTTCGCCTACGCCGCAAGTATTTTAAAAGCTTGCGTGACGAAGCCCGCCTGAGAGGGTAAACGGGGCCCAACACTGCTCGCACAAGGATTCCCGCTCATGTCTTTTGACCGCTCGATCAAGATCGCCCCGTCCATTCTTGCCGCTGATTTCGCTAATTTTGGCGCAGAGATTGAGGCCGTCGAGGCCCAAGGCGCGGATTGGATCCACGTTGATGTCATGGACGGCCACTTTGTGCCGGCCATCACCTTTGGCGCGCAGACCTGCAAGGCAATCCGCCCGCATGTGAAAACCGTGATGGACGTGCATTTGATGATCTCGCCGGTTGATGCTTATTTGCAGGGCTTTGCAGATGCGGGTGCTGATTACATCACCGCGCATTACGAGGCCGGTCCGCATATTCACCGCACCTTGCAGAATATCCGTGATCTGGGGTGCAAGGCGGGTGTTGCGTTGAACCCGGGCACCCCTGCGTCGGTGGTCGAAGAGCTGTTGGATATGGTCGATCTGGTCTGTGTGATGACCGTGAACCCCGGTTTTGGCGGCCAGAAATTTATCGATATGTCGCTGAAGATTGCTGATCTGCGCGCCATGATTGGCGACCGCCCTGTGCATATCGAAATCGACGGCGGCGTTGATGCAACGACGGCTGGCTTGGTGGCCTCTGCGGGGGCAGACGTCTTGGTTGCGGGCTCTGCGGTGTTCCGTGGCGGATCGGTGGCCAACCCTGCCCCATATGGCGAAAACATCCGCGCCATTCGTGCGGCAGCAGAGGCGGAAGCCGCAGACTAACTGCACAAAAACTGCACAAACATCGCCACGGCTTTGCACGTCCAATCAGTAGGTCTCGTCTCAATTAAAAATGAGAGAGGGACGAAAGATGACACCCATGACCGTGCGCGGCCTGCCGCGATCCTTGAGCAAAGACGCGTGGTGGATTGCTGCCGATAGTCAAAGCGGCGTGGGCCGCGGTGGTGTGGTGCCAAGCCGTCCTTGGTGGCTTTTGGAGCTTGTCGTTGCGCTTGTCGACGCCTGTTTGTTTCACAGTCACCTTGGCCTCGGGTTCGTTGCGGCGATCTTCAGCGTCGCGGCTGCGGCGCATTTTGTGCTGCGGCGTGACGTGTCGTCGCTGCGGGCTCTGGTGGCTTGGGCGGTGTTGATTGCCGCGCTTTTGCCTGCGGTTGATCTGGTGCAATGGCTCTCGTTTGCTTTGGCTTTCATCGGGCTTGCCGTTTTCGCGGGGCTGATTTCGGGGCCCCGTTGGGGGCAGGCTGCCCGCCGATTGCTGGCGCATGGCCTTGGGCAATGGGTCCGCGACATGCGCGCAGCAGAGTTGCGTGGCCCAAGCCGTCGTTTGGTGCTGGATTGGGCGATGCCTGTGGTCGTGGGCGTGGTGTTTGTCGGCCTGATGGCAACGGCCAACCCGCTGGTCGAGAACTGGATGTCACAGTTTGATCTGCGCCAAGGGCCTGATATCGAGCGTGTGATCTTTTGGGCAGTGGTCGCCCTCATTGCTTGGCCTTTCTTGCGGTTGGCGCAGATGAACCTGCATTTCGTTTCTGTGAAGTCCGCGCGCAAGCCTGTTTCGGTTGCCTATTTGAACCCGCGATCTGTGCTGCGCGCGCTGATCGTGTTCAACGTGATCTTCGCGGTCCAGACGGTGATGGATTTGGGATATCTCTGGGGTGGCGTGCGCCTGCCAGAGGGTATGACCTATGCCAATTACGCCCATCGCGGCGCTTATCCATTGATGGTGACGGCCTTGCTGGCAGGGGCATTTGCGCTGGCCGCCCAGCCTTGGCTTGATAGTCGCAAGATGCGCGTGCTCTTGCTGGTCTGGGTCGGGCAAACGGTGATGCTGGTGATCTCGTCGATCCTGCGGCTTGATCTTTATGTCGACGTCTACGGTCTGACTTTGATGCGATTTGCGGCCTTCATCTGGATGAGTGTCGTGGCACTTGGGTTAATTGTCTTGGTGATGCAAACGGTGCAGCGCCAGAGCACAGGCTGGATGCTGACGCGCGCCTTTGGCGCGGTTTACCTGTGTTTGCTGGTGAATGTGTCGGGTTTTGTGGCCCGCCACCAGTTGACAGTTGGTCCGCTCGATGCGGGCTATGTTTGTAGCTTGCGCGATGGGGCTGCGGTTGAGGTTGCCCGATTTGCGCCTGATCTTTGTATTGACCGCTACTACGACCTGACGGTTTATCCGCCGCAAGGTTGGCGCGATTGGGGGTTTCGTAATGCCCGCCTGCGCCGTAGCTTGGACGTGATAAAAGCGGAGGCGGGGCAATGAGCCAGCAGATTTTGATCGCCGATGATGATGCGGGTATCCGTGATGTGCTGCGGATGGGGCTGGAGGTTGCGGGATTTAGCGTCGCGGCCGCCGCCGACGGGCAACAGGCCCTTGAAATGGCCCGTAGCCTGTCGCCCGATTTGATCGTGCTTGATATCGAGATGCCCGAGATGGACGGGCTGACGGTGTGCCGCGAGCTGCGCAAGACCAGTCAGGTGCCGATCCTGTTTCTCACCGCGTAGGGCGACGAGATCGACCGCATCGTGGGCCTTGAGATGGGCGCGGATGACTATGTCTCAAAGCCCTTTTCCCCGCGCGAAGTGGTGGCCCGCGTGCGCGGCATCCTCAAGCGGGCCGTTCCTGCCTATGACCCCAAGGTGATGTTGCGCCGTGGCGTGTTGAGTGTCGATCCAAGCCGTCACGCCTGCCGCGTGGGCGAAGCGCCCGTGGTGCTGACTTCGCGCGAGATGGAGCTGCTGGTGCAGCTCATGCGCCGGCCCGACAATGTCATGGCGCGCCCTGCGATTGTGGATGCGGTCTACGGGACCAATGTGCATGTCAGCGATCGCACGATGGACAGCCACCTACGCAATCTGCGGGCCAAACTGGCGCAGGCAGGCTGTGCGGAGGCTATTGAGACCGTGCATGGTGTCGGAATCCGGATGGGCCCATGTCGCGCCGTATAACGCCAAAATGGCGCCCACCCCTATGGCTTGTCATTGGCGGGACATTGGCTGCCGTTTTCAGCCTGCCGCTCTTAGGGGTCGGGTACTTTCGCGTTGCGGGTGGGGTGCTTGGCTGGGGCGAGACGAGTTGGCTAATCGGGGTGATCGCCTTCGTCGCCACCGCGATCTTGGCGTTTCTGCTTTGGCGCTTGGTGCTGCGCCCTGTGCAGGCCCTCACGGTCTATGCCAAGGATGTGGCGGGGAGTGTGGCAGAGGTGCACCCGCCCGCGCATTTTGGCACGCCCGAATTTTCCGAGCTGGGGCAGGCGGTGGGCCAGATGCACCGCGTCTTACAGGCGAGGACCGACGTATTACGCTCTTATGGGGATCATGTGACCCATGAGTTGAAATCGCCGCTGACGGTGATTTCGGGGGCGGCGGAGCTATTGCGCAATCCGCAGCTTGGCGCTGTTGATCGGGCGGTCTTGCTTGACCGGATCGCGGCCTCCTCTGCACGGATGACCGCGCTTTTGGAGGCGCAGCGCGCCTTGGCAAGGGCACAAGAGCCGTTGCCCGCGGGAACCTGCCTGCTCTCGGATGTTGCCGAAGGCGCAGAGGTCACGCGCGATGGAGAACTGCCGATCAATGCAGCGGCGATGCGGCTCGTCATGTCGCATCTTGTCGGGAATGCGCGCGCCCATGGGGCGGGCCGCGTATGGGCCGCGTTTGATGGCGAGACTGTGGTGGTCTGCGATGATGGGCCAGGCATATCTGCGGGCAACCGCGAGCGCATTTTCGACCCGTTCTTTACGACGCGGCGGGACACGGGCGGCACAGGCATGGGGCTTGCGATCGTGCGGCGGATGCTGGCGGCGCAAGGCGCGAGTATTCGCTTGGGCGAAGGGTCAGGCGCGACCTTTGTGATTACAGTGTAACTGCGTAGGATGGGTTTTAACCCATCATTGCCGAAAAGGAGAGTGTCGTGAAAATCATTGTTGTCGGTGCCGGCATTGTGGGTGCGTCCTGCGCCTATCACCTTGCGCAAGCTGGTGCCGAAGTTACGGTTATCGAGGCTGGGAGCATCGGCGGCGGTGCCAGCGCCAAATCCTTTGGCTGGATCAACGCGAGCTTTGCGGAAACCCCTGCGTATTATGCCCTGCGGCGCGCAGCGATTGATAGATTTGCGGCGCTGAGTGCCACGCTCGCGCTGCCGCGTGTCCGCTGGAAAGGGGCGTTGTGGTGGGAGGACGAAGGTGCCGCGTTCGAGGACCACTGGGCCGAGATACAAACCCACGGCTATGAGGCGACGCGGATCGACGCGGCCGGTTTTGCGACCCTTGAGCCGCATGTCGCCAATCCGCCCGACCTATGTGTTTTAGGGCAGGTCGAGGGGGCGGCAGACGGGGCGGCGATTGCGCAAGCCTTACTTGCAGCGTCGGGGGCAAAGATCATTCTGGGCGCGGAGGTGTCCAAGGTTTCCGCCCGCGCAGCGCAAACCTCACATGGCGCGATGCAGGCCGATCATGTGGTCGTGGCCGTGGGGGCTGCCTCTGGCGATCTTCTCGGCCTGCCGATGGACAATCAGGCGGGGCTGATTTTGCACAGCCAGCCGATTGCCCCGATTGTCGATCACATCATCATGTCGCCCGACGTGCATTTCCGGCAGGATCCTGCGGGGCATATCGTCATGGGCGAAATCTTCAGTGGCGGCGGGCTCGGCGCGTGCGATGTGGGCCGCTTCGCCCAAGAGATGTTGGGCCGTTTGCGTCGCCGGTTGCCAACCGCCGATCTGGACATCGCCAAAATCAATCTGGGCCTGCGTCCTGTGCCCAAAGACGGATTGCCCATGGTCGGCTGGGTGGACGGCGTCTATGCGGCGACGATGCATTCGGGAATCACGCTCGGTCCGTTGATCGGACAATTGGTTGCGGCCGAAATCATGGGAGAGACACAGGCAATTTTGGCGCCGTTCCGCCCTGATCGGGAGATGTCTTAGGGCTGGTCAGCGCTGCGTTTATCTTATAATATTAGGCATTACTTGCCTCTCTCAAAAATATCGGAACAATCGTGTCGTACCTTGAGAATATTCGGACTTTCGTGCGTGTCTACGAGCTTGGCTCGATGTCGGCGGCAGGGCGCGATTTGAGGATTTCACCTGCGGTCACATCTGCGCGCATTTCCCAGCTTGAAGATCACCTCTCGGTGCGGCTCTTTCAGCGCACCACGCGGAGCCTGCGCCCGACCACCCAAGGCACCGCTTTTTACGGTGGCGCCTGCGGCATTCTGGACGCGGTAAGTTATGCGGAAGGTCAAGTCTCGGATATGACCGAAAACCCCAAGGGGTTGCTGCATGTTGCGGCCCCTTTGGGTGTTGGCCGGCGGCTGATCGCGCCATTGGTGCCGCCGTTTACTGAGAAATATCCGATGGTTGACGTGCGCTTGCGCCTGACTGATCGCAATGTTGATTTGACGGCCGAAGGGCTGGATGTCGCGTTCTTCTTGGGCAAGCCCGAGGACAGCAATCTGCGAATCCGTAACATCGCGACCTGCGCGCGGGTGCTGGTCGCCAGTCCCGCTTATATCGCCGCGCGCGGGAACCCTGCGGATGGGGCGGCGTTGTTGGCGGAAGGACATGAGTGCCTGAATCTGCGTTATCCGGGCGCGGCGGAATTCCAATGGCGCTTGGTCACGCCTGACGGGGCGCAGCGTTACCGTGTAAAGGGGCGACTTGAGAGCGACGACGGAGATGTGCTTACGGATTGGGCGTTGGGCGGGCACGGGGTTGCGCTTAAGCCAATCTTTGAAGTTGCCGACTATCTGGCTGCGGGCACGCTCGAAATCGTCGCCAAGGCGACCCCGCCCGAACCTGTGCAAATGGCCTGTTTGTATACGCACAGGCGCCATCAAGACCCCAAGACACGGTTGTTCATCGATTTTATGTCCCCCTTGATTGCCCAAGCAGTTGGTTGAAATCGTATAAAATTTAATGGTGTTTCGTGATTTTTTTGAAAGCGAAATTCCGCTTATTGGACTACCGTGGAAAAAACGAAAGTGCATCATGAGCAGATACCCGCGCGATATGTCCGGCCATGGGCCAAACCCACCAGAGGCAAATTGGCCTCAAGGTGCCCGTATTGCCGTCCAAATTGTTCTTAATTATGAAGAAGGTGGCGAGAACAACGTCCTGCACGGTGATGCCGCGTCAGAGTCGTTTTTGTCCGAGATCGTCGGTGCCGCCGCTTGGCCAAACCAGCGCCACTGGAACATGGAAAGCATCTATGAATACGGTGCGCGGGCGGGTTTTTGGCGCCTTCACCGGATGCTCGCCGAATTACCTGTGACGGTTTATGGCGTTGCAACGGCGCTTGCCCGTAGTCCGGAGCAGGTGGCCGCGATGAAATCTGCGGGCTGGGAGATTGCCAGCCACGGGTTGAAGTGGATCGAATACAAAGACGCGCCCGAAGATAAAGAGCGCGCTGATATGCTTGAGGCGATCCGCCTGCACACCGAGGTTGTGGGCACGCCGCCGCGCGGTTGGTACACGGGCCGCTGTTCGGAAAATACTGTGCGCTTGGCTGCCGAGACGGGGCAATTTGCATATGTTGCCGATACCTATGCCGATGATGTGCCCTATTGGATCGAGTTCGGCCGCACGGATCAGTTGATCGTGCCCTATACGCTGGACGCGAACGATATGCGCTTTGCGACGCCGCAGGGGTTCAACTCTGGCACGCAGTTTTTTGAGTATCTGAAGGCCAGTTTCGATACGCTTTACCGCGAGGGCGGGCGAATGATGTCGATCGGTTTGCATTGCCGCCTGATTGGGCGTCCAGGTCGCGCCGAGGCTTTGCGCCACTTCATTGAATATGCGCAGTCCCATGAGGGCGTCTGGTTCGCAACCCGCGAACAGATCGCGGATCACTGGGCGAAAGCGCACCCGCAGGTGCGGTTCGAGCGCCCGTCCCAGATGGAGCAAGCGCGCTTTGTCGCCCTATACGGATCGGTCTTCGAGCATTCGCCGTGGATCGCCGAGCGGGCGTTTGATCTGGAGCTGAGCCCCGCGCATGACACGGCGACAGGGCTGCACAATGCGCTTGCGCGGATGTTCCGCTCTGCCTCTGAAGAAGAGCGTTTGGGCGTTTTGCTGGCGCACCCTGATCTGGCAGGGAAATTGGCAGCGGCCAAACGGTTGACCAAAGAAAGCACTGCCGAGCAGGCGGGCGCGGGCCTTGATGCGTTGACGGATGACGAACGCGCAGGTTTCATCGCGATGAATGCGCAATATATGGAAAAGTTCGGGTTTCCGTTCATTATCGCGGTCCGTGACCATACGAAAGCCAGCATCATGGCCGCCTTTGCACAGCGTATTTCACATGACCGCCCGACCGAATTTGCCAATGCTTGCCGTCAGGTCGAACGCATTGCCGAGTTCCGCCTCAAGGATTTGCTTCCTCGATGACACGACAAAAGGACGCATACCATCGCGGATGAAAAGGGCCGCGGCAGATAACCAAATGATCCGCACAAGCGGGCGACACTTACAACAAGGGACAAAAACATGACAGATACATCCATTGGGACGCCGGAACAGCTCCGCGACCCGAATTACACCCCGCCCATGGCCAAAGCGGTGCCACTTGGCATTCAACACGTTTTGGCGATGTTCGTTTCCAACGTTACGCCTGCCATCATCGTTTGCGGCGCCGCTGGAATCGGCTTTGGATCTGACCAAGGCGCGCTCGGCTTTCCGGATATGAACTATATGATCCAGATGTCGATGCTGTTTGCAGGCATTGCGACACTGTTTCAGACTGTCGGCCTTGGCCCCGTTGGCGCACGTTTGCCGATTGTACAGGGCACGTCGTTTGCGTTTTTGCCGATCATGATTCCTGCGGTTGCGGGCATGGGAGCGGCTGGCCTTAGTGGTCTGATGACGGGTGTGATGATCGGTGGCTGTTTCCACTTTTTCCTCGGCACATTTATCGGCAAGATCCGCTTTGCGCTGCCACCATTGGTGACGGGCCTGATTGTTCTGATGATCGGGTTGGCGTTGATCAAGGTGGGCATTCAGTATGCTGCGGGTGGCGTGCCCAAAATGGGCACTGAAGATTTCGGCACAATGGCGATGTGGGTTCCGGCGTTGGTCGTGATTTTTGTGACCCTTGCAATGAAGTTTTTCACCAAGGGCATGATGTCCGTTGCGGCCGTTCTGATCGGGATTATTGCGGGTTACATCGTGGCTTACTTCATGGGACAAGTCAGCTTTGGCAACGTCGGCCGTGCGTCGATGTTTGCTTTGCCGAACCCGTTCCGTTGGGGTTTTGAGCTGAACTGGGCAATCATCATCGGCATGTGTCTGATGGCGGTGATTTCTGCGATCGAGACCGTGGGCGACGTGTCTGGTATCACCAAAGGTGGTGCGGGCCGCGAAGCGACTGATGCGGAAATCACGGGTGCGACGTTCGCGGACGGTCTGGGCACGGCTGTAGCGGGTGTTTTCGGCGGCTTGCCAAACACTTCGTTTAGCCAGAACGTGGGTCTGATTGCCATGACTGGTGTGATGTCGCGCCATGTTGTGACTGTCGGCGCGATCTTCTTGATCGTCGCAGGTTTGATCCCGAAGGTCGGCGCCATCATCAACACCGTGCCAATCAACGTGCTTGGTGGTGGTGTGATTGTGATGTTCGGCATGGTTGCCGCTGCGGGCATGTCGATGCTTGCCGACGTCAACTGGAACCGTCGCAACATGATCATTTTTGCAGTGTCTTTGGCCGTGGGTCTTGGTCTGCAGTTGGAGCCATCCGCCTTGCAGCATACCGGCAACACGATGCAGATTTTGCTGACATCTGGCCTATTGCCTGCTGCGGTGATCTCGATCGTCTTGAACTTGATCTTGCCAGAAGAATTGGCTGAGTAATCCATTCTTCTGCGAAAAAGGCCCTTTCGCCGTTGTGCGAGAGGGCCTTTTTCGTGCGATCATTCCGGGTAGCCGAGCGCTTGGGCGTTTGGGACATGAAACGCTGACCCGGCGTAAGCCAAGCCCGCAACACATCGCTGTCCTTTTTTGTGGTCAGCGAAGGTGATGTCGCGCAAGACGTAGATAATTCCGCCATCCTATAGTCAATTCCTTTTGGGGGCCGTAAAGTCCGCTATGAAAAAATCGCATTGTCACGCTGAATGATCAGGAAAATACCGTGAAGAAAATTGCCGTTGAAGATCTCCGCTCCCGCAAATGGTTTATGAACAAAGATAATCCTGAAATGACAGCGCTCTATCTGGAGCGTTATCTGAACTACGGCCTAACCCGAGCAGAGCTGCAATCGGGCAAGCCGATCATTGCAATTGCGCAGACGGGGTCTGACCTTAGTCCGTGCAACCGCCACCATCTTGAGCTGACCAAACGGGTGCGCGACGGGATTATCGCCGCTGGTGGCACGCCGATTGAGGTGCCCGTGCATCCGATTCAAGAGACAGGCAAGCGCCCGACTGCGTCGCTTGATCGTAACCTTGCCTATTTGTCGCTGGTCGAGACGCTGTTTGGCTATCCGCTCGACGGTGTTGTGTTGAATATAGGCTGTGACAAGACGACGCCTGCGCTCCTGATGGCCGCCGCAACTGTGAACACCCCCGCGATTGCGCTGTCGGTGGGCCCGATGCTCAATGGCTGGTGGAAGGGCGAGCGTGCTGGCTCTGGCACGGTGATCTGGAAGGCGCGCGAGGAACTGGCCGCAGGCCGCATTGACGACGACGAGTTTATGGAGATTGCGGCGGCGTCTGCGCCTTCCGTGGGCTATTGCAACACGATGGGCACGGCGACGACGATGAACTCTTTGGCCGAGGCCTTGGGCATGCAATTGCCCGGTGCTGCTGCGATCCCCGCGCCTTACCGCGAGCGCGGCCAGATTTCATATGAGACTGGCAAGCGCATTGTCGAGATGGTGTGGGAGGATCTGCGCCCCTCCGACGTGATGACACGTGAGGCGTTTGAGAATGCCATCGTGATCAATTCTGCGATCGGTGGCTCGACCAATGCGCCGATCCACCTCAACGGGATTGCGCGGCACTTGGGTGTTGAGCTGAACAACGACGACTGGCAGAAAGTGGGCCACCACGTCCCGCTTTTGGTGAACCTTCAGCCTGCGGGGGAATACCTTGGCGAGGACTACCAGCATGCGGGCGGGGTGCCTGCCGTTGTGGGTGAACTTTCCGCGGCAGGGCTGTTGCCGCACCCTGACGCAATCACCGTCAACGGGCGCTCGATGGGCGAAAACTGCGCGCATTTGCGCACCAAAGACGCGCGCGTGATCAAGACGGTGGCCGACCCATTGCGCGAGCACGCGGGCTTTATCAACCTGTCGGGCAACCTCTTTGACAGTGCGATCATGAAGACGAGTGTGATCTCTGACGCATTCCGGAAGACCTACTTGTCAAACCCTGACGACCCCGAGGCCTTTGAGGGCCGCGCGGTTGTGTTCGACGGGCCAGAAGATTTCCACCACCGCATTGATGATCCCGCCGAGAACATCGACGAGGGCTGTATCCTGTTCATGCGCGGCACGGGCCCAAAAGGATATCCGGGGGGGGCGGAAGTCGTGAATATGCGCCCGCCGTCCTACCTGATCAAACAGGGCGTCAAGGCCTTGCCCTGCATCGGTGACGGTCGGCAATCTGGCACGTCGGGCAGCCCGTCGATCCTGAACGCCTCGCCAGAGGCCGCGGACGGCGGTGGATTGGCGCTTTTGCAGACGGGCGACCGCGTGCGGATCGACCTTATCAAATGCTCTGCTGATATGCTTGTGCCTTTGGATGAATTGGCCGACCGCGCGGCAAAACTGGTAGCAGACGGTGGTTACGGCATCCCCGAGAGCCAAACCCCGTGGCAGCAGTATTTCCGCGAGTTGGTCGGCCGTTTTGACGAGGGGATGATCCTGCGCGATGCGCCCAATTATCGCGACGTTGCACGCAGATTCACACCAAGGGATAGCCACTGATGAAACTGGTTCGTTATGGAGAAAAGGGCGCCGAAAAGCCTGCTTTGCTGGATTTTGAAGGCAACCTGCGCGATCTTTCGGCGCATATTGACGATATCACGGGAGCGGTCCTGTCCGACGACGCGCTGGCGCAATTGCGCGCGCTCGACCCGTTGAGGCTGCCGCTGGTCGAAGGGCGTCCGCGCATTGGCGCTTGTGTTGGCGAAATCGGAAAGTTCCTTTGCATTGGCCTGAACTTTTCGGACCACGCCGCAGAAGCGGGCATGGATATCCCCGCCCATCCGATCCTGTTTTTCAAGGCGAACTCCGCGATTGTGGGCGCTTATGACGACGTGGTTATGCCGCGCGGATCGGTTGCCACCGATTGGGAAGTTGAGTTAGGCGTCGTCATCGGGCGCGAGGCGAAATACGTCTCCGAGGCCGATGCACTGGATTACGTTGCGGGCTATTGCGTCGTGAATGATGTCTCCGAGCGCGACTTTCAGACCAAGCTGACGGGCCAATGGACCAAGGGCAAATCTTGTGACACGTTCGGGCCGACTGGCCCGTATCTCGTGACCCGTGACGAGGTACCTGATCCGCAAAATCTGAACATGTCACTAGATGTGAACGGCAAACGGATGCAGACCGGCAATACCAGCACGATGATCTTTTCTGTCGCGCAGATTATCGCGCATCTGTCGTCACTTATGACGTTGCATCCGGGCGATGTCATCTCGACGGGCACACCGCCGGGCGTGGCCATGGGCATGAAACCAGCGCCGGTTTACCTCAAGGTTGGCGACGTCATGGAGCTGACCATCGACGGGGTTGGCCTGCAGCGGCAAACGGTCGGTCAAGACAGCTGATTGCGGCGCAACAGTTCGAGATACAGGGCGGCGTGGTCAAGATCTGCGCCGCCCATTTCGTTGCAAAGTGTAGCAAAGCGGGCCTGAATATCAGCGCTCATTGGCAAGCTCAGAGAGAGCTTTTCCGCCTCTTCCATGATGTTGTTCATGTCCTTGAGCTGGGTCGCGGCACGGCCTCTGGGGCCGAGATCGTCGTCGGTCATCCGCGCGCCGTGGAGCTGCAAAATCTTGCTGTCGGCAAAGCCGCCTTTGAGCGCCTCGCGCACGGCGGCGGGGTCCGCGCCGCCGCGTTGGACAAGGAGCATCGCCTCGGCGACGGCCCCGATTGTGATGCCGACGATGCCTTGATTGGCGAGCTTGGCCAGTTGCCCCGCGCCTGACGGGCCGACGCGGGTTGGGGTGCCAAGATGGCGCAAGACGGGCGCGGCTTTGTTGAAGGTCTCTAGATCGCCGCCGACCATGATGGCGAGCGTTGCCGCCTCTGCCCCTGCCGTGCCCCCCGACACCGGCGCGTCGAGATGGGCGACGCCAAATGCGGCGAGATCGGCAGATTGCGCGCGGGCCTCGTCGGGTTTGACCGAAGCCATCTCGATCCAGATCTGGTCGCGGCTGAGGGCCTCGCGCAGGGCAGGGTCAGATTGAACTGCTGCCGTCGCGGCACCATCCGACAGGATCGAAATAATGATCGAAGCGCCGCGGACCGCATCGGCGGGTGTAAGCGCAGCACGCGCGCTGCTGACCGCTTCGGCCTTGGCAGGGTTGCGATTCCAAACGGTGATGTCATGCCCCGCGGCGACAAGATGCCGTGCCATGGGCAGGCCCATCAGCCCGATTCCGAAAAATCCGATTTTGTGCATTTGCGGTTACTCCGACAGTATCGCAGGGGCGGTTTTGGTTTTCACTGCCAGCAAAGTGTCGCAAAGAATTGCCAAGCGCAACAAGGATTTAAGCCCGGCGTTACAGGGCAGGGCCGTGTGTTGGTCAGATTCGCGCGTGCGCGCTCACGCCATGATGCCGCAAGCATTCGGATCTGCACAGTCATGGATTCCAGACTTTTCCGCCGCAATGGTTTCGCTAGACTATTGGTGCCGGTGTAGGATTTTCTGCTTATTTCTCGGCGTTTTTATTAAAGACTTTTTACGAGACATTTACGTCTTACACTCGGATTTTTATCAATCTTTTAAGGGAGTTTCCCAAATGTATTATGTTCCACAACAAAGTGTTCCTGTCGCCCAATTTGCCCCGCAGGGCTGGTTTGGTGATATGGTTGCCCGTCAAGCGCCACTGATCGGTGGTGCGGTCGGCGGTTTGACGACCGAGTTGACTGGCCATGCCAGTCTTGGCGGTTTGGCTGGCGGTGCGACAACGGTGCTGGCCCGCGACTACGGTCATCTGATCCCGTTTCAGGCCAGTCCGATGCAGGCGCAACAGCCGGTCGCCTATGCGCCCCAAGGGTTCTGGGGCAATATGATCTCTGGCGTTGGTGGTGCCGTGGGCAATGTCGTCGGTGGCCGCACAGGGAACATCATCCGCGATGCATCCGGCTTGGCCCGTTACCTGCCATTTGAGGCGGGTCCGATGACCATGGCGCAGCCTGTCGCGCAGCAACCGGCCTATGATCCGCAAGGCTTCTTCGGGCGCATTGGCGGCGGTCTGGTTGGTGGCGCGATTGGCAACGCCTTTGGCAACCGCGCGCTGGGCTCAGCGATTGGCGGTGCCGTCGGTAACTTCCTGCCGTTTGAGGCAGGCCCGATGCAAGCCGCGCCACAGATGGCTTACGCGCCGCAAGGCTTCTGGGGTGATATGATCTCGAACGTTGGTGGTGCGGTGGGCAATGTCGTGGGTGGCAACACGGGCAACATCATTCGTGACGCCTCTGCCTTGGGTCGGTATCTGCCGTTTAGTGCGGGTCCAATGACAGCCCCTCAGGTCGCCTATGCGCCCCAAGGGTTCTGTGGTAATATGATCTCTGGCGTTGGTGGTGCCGTGGGCAATGTCGTGGGTGGCCGCACGGGTAACATCATCCGCGATGCGTCGGGTCTTGCGCGGTATCTGCCGTTCGAGGCAGGTCCGATGACCATGGCGCAACCCGCAGCCTATGATCCGCAGGGGATCTTTGGCAGCATCGGCGGTGGTCTTCTGGGGGGGTGTGATTGGCAACGACTTTGGCAATCGTCAGCTTGGCTCGGCGATCGGTGGCGCGGTTGGGGCATTCCTCCCTTTCCAAGCGGGCCCCGGTCAGCCGATCCAATATATCTCGATCGCTGATCTGCAAGCCGCACAGGCTGCTCAAGCGGCTGCGGTGACCCCTGTGAATAATGGCCAAGTCGTTTATCACTGACGTGTTAACGTCGGAGGGGGGCACGCGCCCCCCTTCTACAGAGCCGCCACAACACGGAGAGCAGACCATGCAAGACCGCATCTTTATCGCCGCAGTTAACAAGGACAAAGCCGACGCATCTTTTCAGCTTGGGGCTTTCGTGGATGCCCTCGCATCGTCGGACGACCTCACTTTGATTTCTGAGACCGACAGCTTTGTGCGGTTTTCAGGGCCTGCGGAGGCGGTGGAGACCATTACAGCGGATTTCTTAGACAGCGTGTTGATTGAAGAAGACAGCAAGCTTACCGCGATTGACCCGCTTCCTCGCCCCCCAATCGCGCCATCCGCGCCTGCCTCTGCGGATGACGACGATGACAAGGACCCCAATGAGATCGTTCAATTTTAGTCCGGTCTAAACCTCAAGCGCCGCCGCGTTATTTTCACGATTGGCGCTCTCATTTTTCAAGGAGTTATTCTTATGCCTAGTAATTCACAAACCCCTGAAATCGTCACTGATTTCTGAGCCCCGATTGATATTCTTGTCGGCCCGCGCCGCAGTATGATGGCCAAGCGGATGGGGTATCAACCGATGAGCGCCGCCTCCATGAAAGGCGCGCTCAAGTTCATCGAAACGCAATTCGGGCAAAAGCCGATCAAGACGTTCAAGCCCCATATTGTGATGACGAAATCGACCCATGACGAGGCGACTGAAGTCCATAAGTTCCGTATGGATTTCGAGCAGGCCGCCATTCTGGCCCAGACAGCGGGGCAGAGCGTGTCTGTCGAGATCGATAGTCATCTGCGCTACGGCGCAGTTGCCCCTTCAAGCCTGATGCAGCAATTGATGGGTCGCACCAACTTTTCGGGCGCGCCAATCAAGGAGGGCTCGGTCAAGATCCGTGTGATCGGCGCAGGTGATGCCCCGCTTCAAGGTGTCAGCGTTACAATGGAGGCTGCGGGCTTTCCGCAAGAGGGTGTGACGGATGCGAAGGGCGAGGTGACCCTCAAGCTCTTTCAACTCCCCGGTGCAAATCTTGTCAGTTCCGTTTTTGTGCGCCCCAAGCGCGGCCATTGGAACCCCATTCTCACCGCGCCCGCTCTGACACTAACAGGGATCAATGTGATCCGTTTGAAGGCGCTTTCGGATACCCAAGCCGACTTTCCGAAAGACGCGGGCTATGGTTGGGGGCAAAAACTGATGGGTCTCGATCAACTGCCAGACGAGTTTACGGGCAAGGGCGTCAAGATCGCGATTATCGACAGCGGCGCGGATACCAAGCACCCAAGCCTCAAACATATCGATCGCGGCTTTGACATGACCAATGAGGCCGACACATCGACGTGGAAGGATGACGTGATCGGGCACGGATCGCATTGCGCAGGGATCATTACGGGCAACAGCCCAGAGACCGAGGCTGTGCGCGGCTTTGCCCCTGACGCGGAAATCATCGTGATGAAGGTATTTCCCGGCGGGCAGTTCAGCAGCTTGCTTGACGCGCTGTCCGAATGCATCCGCCAGAAGGTCGATGTGGTGAACATGTCGCTGGGTGGTGGCGAGGCCAGCGAGATCGTGGAGCAGCAGATCGAAGAATGCGTGCAGCACGGCATTTGCTGTATCGTTGCGGCGGAAAATTCGGGCAACGAGGTGCAATATCCTGCCAAGTCGCCCTCTGTGCTGGCCGTTTCTGCCTTGGGCCAAATCTCGGAGGTGCCGTCCGATACATGGGAGGCCTCAACGATGCAGCCTGAATATGCAACGCCTTCGGGCCTTTTCTCGCCAAGTTTCACATGTCACGGACCAGAGATCGGTGTGACAGGACCCGGTGTGGGGATCATTTCCTCTGTGCCGGGCGGGGCGTTTGATCCGCAATCGCGCACGTCGATGGCCGCACCGCATATCTGCGGGATGGCCGCGCTTTAGCGCCTATGCGTTTATTGGCCCAGCTATAAAAAGTGGTGGCTCAAGGAAGGCGTGTCCGCGCGCCCGACCTATACCGAAAGCCATAAGGCGCTCACGGCGCATATGCCCGAACTGGTGCCGATCTACGAAGAGCTTTGCGATCTGGCAGGGGGCGGTGATCTGGCGGCGCGGTTCCTCAGCTTTTATTGCCCGCCGCCCTATCTGACGGGCTGTAGTCAGGCGATCTGGACGGGCAGGGAGCCCGTGCTGGTGCGCAACTATGACTATAACCCCAAGGCCTTTGACAGCCTGACCTTGCAGACGGGCTGGGGCGG
>JAQXBV010000089.1 GCA_029252195.1 Yoonia sp. | reverse complement strand
ACGCCAGATGCCTATCTCAAAGGCGTGCACCCGACCCAAATTCGCTGGTCTGACCTAATCCGCAGGATTCAGCATCGATTTCCGCGAACCAAGCTCACGGTTTGGTGCAACGAGGATACACCCCTGATTTGGGCTGAAGTTCTCAGGGCGATTGCGGGGATCGAAAAAGATCAACGGATCACAGGCGGATTTGATCTGCTGACCTCGATCATGTCGGCCGAGGGCATGACTCGGTTTTTGAACTATCTACGGGCCCACCCGCCCAAGACTGAAATGCAAAAGCAGCGCATCATCGCGGCTTTCTTGGATAAATATGCGGTTGAAGATAAAATCGAAGAGACGGTCGATTGGCCCGGCATGACAGACGAAATCGTCGATGAACTTTCGGAGCTTTACGAAAACGACGTTGACTTCATTCAGCAGCTTCCGGGCGTGAATTTTATCGCCCCTTAAAGCGGGTAAGAAAGGCGCGATTCTGGCGCGCCCTTCACTCGATTACATGCCTAATGCGGCCATATACATTTCCATGACGGCCTCTTCTTCGGCCAGATCATTCGCGTCGCGCTTGCGGATCGCCATGATCTTGCGCAACACTTTGGTGTCATAACCACGGCCTTTGGCCTCTGCCATGACCTCTTTCTGGCCGTCTGCGATGTCTTTCTTTTCGGCCTCAAGGCGCTCGTAGCGCTCGATGAACTGGCGCAGTTCCTGGCCTGCGACTGAAGATACGGTGTCGGTTACTGCGTCATCCATGGGGAACTCCTCTAACTGGCGTTCCCTTCCCTAGCCCGCGCAATGCGCGCCCGCAACCCTTGCGCAGTCGCGCCGAACTCGCTAGGCGGGATCAGGGCAAGTGAGAGGGGAAATTATGTTGATTTTGATTGGCGCGACACTGTCAGTGATCGGACTGGCGGGGATCATTTATAGCATTCTTGTCGTCACAAAAGCGAAGCGCGCTCATCTCGAAGACGCCGAGCTGCGTGCGCGTCTAGCAAAGGTTTTGCCGGTCAATCTTGGGGCACTGTTGATTTCTGTAATCGGCCTGATGTGCGTGATCATCGGGATCATTCTGTCCTAAAGCGGGCAGAAGACCTCGTAAAGGCGCTCCAGGATCGGGCGGACGCGCGCGTCCGCAAGACTATACCGCATAATGCGGCCGTCGCGCTCGCAGGCCACAAGCCCCTCGCCGCGCAGGCGCAAAAGTTGCCCCGAGACATAAGACTGCGTTGACCCTAGCTTCTGCTCCAACTCGGTCACTGTCATATGACCGGGCACAAGCGCACAAAGAATTCGAAGCCGGCCCGGATTGGACAGGGCTTTGAGCATTTCTGCGGCGTCATCAGCGGCGGCATCCATAATTTCTGCCTGAAATTCGAGATTCTGTTCCATACACTCAACTTATCTTGCACTTTAAAACATTTCAAGATTGAAATGTATTTCAGAACCGCCATTATCGTTCTCAAAGGAGAATCACAATGACACCTATCGTAAACGCTTTCTTTGACCCTGCAACGTTCACTGTTTCTTACGTCGCTCGCGAGCCAAATGGGGAGACATGTGCGATCATCGATTCCGTTTTGGACTTTGATCCCGCCTCTGGTCGGACCGATACAAGCTCTGCGGATGCGATCATCGACTTCGTGAAATCCGAAGGCCTGACCGTCGCTTGGATTCTTGAGAGCCATGTGCACGCAGACCACCTTTCGGCAGCGCCCTATCTGCAAGAGCGTCTGGGCGGCAAAATCGGGATCGGTGACCAGATAACGGTTGTTCAGGATACATTCGGTAAGGTCTTCAACGAGGGGACCGCATTCCAACGGGATGGGTCGCAGTTTGACGCGCTTTTCAAAGAGGGCGACACGCTCAATATCGGCGAAATGCGTCTGGACGTCATCCATACCCCCGGTCACACCCCTGCCTGCCTGACCTATGTCATCGGCGACGCAGCCTTTGTCGGCGATACGCTCTTTATGCCCGACTTCGGGACAGCACGTTGCGATTTCCCCGGCGGCTCGGCCGAGAACCTTTATAAATCAATCCAGAAAATCCTCAGCCTGCCTGACGAGACACGGATTTTCGTAGGCCACGACTATAAAGCGCCCGGACGTGATGAATTCGCGTGGGAAACCACAGTCGGCGAGCAAAAGGCCATGAACGTGCATGTCGGCGCTGGTAAGCCGCTGGAAGAATTTGTATCCATGCGCCAAGAGCGTGATGCGTCCCTCGGCATGCCGCGTCTGATCTTGCCGTCGATCCAGACGAACATGCGCGCAGGTCAGATGCCCGAGCCAGAATCTAACGGGGTAAGTTACCTCAAAACGCCCGTTAACCTGCTTTAATACGAAAGATAAGAACATGAATCACGACTGGTTAATGGGGCTGCTTGGCGGCGGCCTCATCGGAACATCTGCTGCAATTTTTCTATTGGTTAACGGCAAGATCATGGGGGCGTCAGGCCTTATCGGCGGCTTGGTGGACAAGTCGGGCATGAGCAACTGGCAAGAGCGGGCCGCATGGCTCGTGGGTCTTTTTGCAGTGCCTGCAATTATGACGCTGATTTGGGGTGTGAAGCCGACCAATATCACCGGCAACCTCGCCGTGATCGTCGCGGCAGGCCTATTCGTTGGTGTTGGTACGCGGATTGCAAACGGCTGCACATCGGGCCATGGCATTTGCGGCATCTCGCGTTTGTCACTGCGCGGCATCGTCGCGACCGTCTTTTATATCCTCGCGGGCGGCTTGACCGTCGTCATCTTTAAACATGTATTGGGAGTGATCTGATGCGAAATCTTGCAGCACTCATCGCTGGCGGCCTGTTTGGCGCTGGCCTCTTGATCTCTGGGATGACCAACACACTGAAGGTGCAAGGCTGGCTTGACGTTTTTGGCCAATGGGACCCGACCCTTGCCTTTGTTATGGGCGGCGGGATTATTCCGATGGCCATCGCTTGGGCCCTCACGAAGAACCGCACGCCGGTCTTGGGCGGCGAGTTCCCTGCGAAGTCGAAGCCTGAAGCAGACAAAAAACTTATCGTCGGCTCCGTGTTGTTCGGGATCGGATGGGGCCTTGCCGGTCTTTGCCCCGGCCCGTCTATCGCAGCTTTGTCGTTCGGCGGCGTTGGCGGTATCACCTTTGTTGCAGCCATGGTCGTGGGCATGTTACTGGCCCCTAAAGTGCGCGCACTGCTCGACTAGCCTCCGCACAGAAAGAGTGAGAAAATGGACATTCGTCAAATTACACCAACTTATGCGGTTGCCCCGCAAATCGACCCCAGCGATCTGCCACAGATTGCAGCCGCTGGGTTCAAGGCCATCATTTGCAACCGCCCAGACGCCGAAAACCCTGTCTCTCATCAGGTAGCGGCAATGGAAGCGGCTGCGAAAGCGGCGGGCCTTGGGTTCACCTATATCCCTGTCACCCACCAAGGGCTGAACATGGATATGGTCAACGGACAAGCGGCCGCGATGCAAGCTGCGGGCGCGCCTGTTTTGGCCTATTGCGCCTCTGGCACGCGCTCGTCCATCGTTTGGTCATTGTCGCAGGCAGGAAAGATGCCAACCGACGAGATCATCGGAGCGACGGCAAAAGCGGGCTACGAGCTTTCCGGCATGCGCGGTCAACTCGACATGTTGGCGCAACAAGCCTAACCGACCTCTGCGACTGCCCGCGCTTTTGGTGCGGGCAGATCGCGCATCGACGTCTCTGCCGGGGCCTCGATACGGATCGCGCGTTTTCCACCCGACTGGCCCAAGCGGGCCTCGGTGACAAAGACCCCTTCGGGCGCGTAAAGCATGACCGACCCGACTGTCGCGCCATAGAGCGGCAGAACATCCCCCACATTCAACCCGTTCACCAACCCAAGCGGCAGCGTCATCTTATGAAGTATCGCCGTCAGCGTCGTCGGGGCCCGCGACACCGATTCATGCATTTTGACGTCCCACGCATGGTCACTTGGGGCCATCGTTTCTGCGTGGAGCGGCGCCTGATGGTTGGGCAACGCGATGCACAGCTCGGCTTGTCGCTCGCTGACACCCAAATCAAGCGTTAGCTTCATGATCCGAAACTCCGCATCTTCGAGCACAAGCCCGGCTGCGCGCAAATTCTCGAACGCCCCGCCAATGGATACCTCGTCAACCCACCCCTCAAGCTCTGATCCGCGCGTTGTGTCGTGCAGTTGCATCAGCAGCGCCCCACAAAGCGGCGCAACAAGCATCAAATCTGTCTGCGTATGCGCACGCGCGGCCGGTGTCATGGTCGAGAGCTTACCCATGGTCTGCATCTCGATCGACGCTGCACGCATTTGCGTATCCAAGCCGAGAACACCAACTGTGCTACCTCCCCGCATCAGAGCAAGATACATCTGGTTGGATGGCAGATCTTCGATAAGACTATCCAAAGACTGCAGCGCCTCGCCCACGCTCGACACGCTCAGCGACAATCCCAAAGACTTTTCAGCCGCGCGCGTCGTTGCAACACGCAACGCCCGCGAAGATGTCAACGGAACATCGGCCACAGGGGGCTCGGATCGTTTCGCCATGCGTGCAAGAATGGAAAGCTCGGAAGTCACAGAAATGCCAATTCAGTCAGAGTTCGTCGTCACATTAACCGATAAAGAGTTATCGATTTGCTAATATGGCAGCACGCGGCAGAACAACGCGAAACGCGGCACCACCCTGCCCTGGCAGATAGCTGATCTCGCCGCCAAGCCGGTGCATAATTTCGCGGCAAATCGCCAAACCGAGCCCCGCGCCACCGGCCTTCGACTGATCAGAGACGCGCGAGAATTTCTCAAAGATGACCTGCTGGTTCTTGATCTGAACACCTGATCCGTTATCAACAAAATCAATAACATAGTCACCAGATACCCGCCGCACTTTGATTGATAAAGTCGGGGTGACCGCATCGCAATACTTGCGCGCATTGGCAATCAGATTGATGAAAACCTGCCCCAACCTGTCGAGGTCGGTGCGCAACACAATCGCCTCGGCGGAGGGATCGCGCAAGACCCGCAATTTGCTGTCTTCTCCACCCGCGACATCGACCGCACGTGTGATCAAACTGCGCAAATCCCCCGATTGATCCTGCAACGTGACCTGCCCATTGGCGAGCACCGACAGATCGAGCAAATCATCCAAAAGCCGGGTCAGCCGCAGGGTTTCATCGTGGATAATCCCCGCGTAGCGCCATTGTGCGTCCGCCGTCATCTCGCCGTCCCGCAAGATCTCCGAGAATGACCGGATCGAGGTCATCGGCGTACGCAATTCGTGGCTGATCTGACTGAGAAAGGCATCCTTTTGCACCGAGAGAGCCGTGAGCTTTTCATTGGCATCCCGCAAGGCCCGCGCGGTGCGCTCCTGCTCGGCGGATTTCGCTTCAAGCTGGTTGGAATATTCAAGAATCTGCGCGGCCTCATCGGCCACTGCAATCAGGTCTTCGACCGAGACACCACTGCCTTCGGTCAACTGCCCGACCATTGCATGCGCGGTTGCAGCCCCGACCGAACCGGCCAATTCCCTCTCAAGAAGTGAGACGAATTCTATCGTCACATCAGGCAGATAGCCTGCCTTTCCTTGCGCGGCGGCTTCGCGCTGAAAGAACCCCTGCGCTTCGGTGCCCCCCATAATACGTTGCGACATAATCAACAGATCTTCGGCATCGGCCGCACTGGCCCGCCAGTTTGACGAGCCCGCGGAATAGTCGAAAACATTGACGAATTGCGCGCCTTGCAGGCGTTCCAGCGGTGTGGGAAAGCTGAACACAGACCCTATAAAGAACAAAAACGCGTTCAAGATCATCGACCACATGATGCCATGCACCAGCGGATCAATGCCCGCGATGCCAAAGAGCGCTTCGGGACGCAACCAGCTATGCCCGAACGGCCCATACAGCATGACCGCGTCACTAATAATCGCGCCCGTGCCAATGCTTGGCAGAAACAGGGTCCAGCTCCAGACGGAGAACCCCGTGATCAACCCGAGCGCCGCCCCCACCCGTGTCGCGCCGCGCCAGAAGATGCCGCCGATCAAGGATGGGAGCACCTGAATTGCCCCCGAAAATGACACCAAACCAATGGCTGCCAAGGCCGTGCCGCCCCCAGAGACGCGGTAATATAAGTAGCCGAGTGCCAGCACGCCCGCGATCGAGAACCTGCGCGACAGCAAAATGACCGACCGCACATCTCCTGACATTTTCGCACCGGCCCCGGCGCGCGCATTCAGCCAGATCGGTACCACGATATGGTTCGACACCATCGTTGCCAGCGCAATCGTCGACACGATGACCATCGAGGTCGCCGACGAAAAGCCGCCCAGAAACGAAAACATCGCAAGCCCGCTTTGGCCTTCGCTCAGCGGGACAGTCAAGACGAACAAATCAGGGTTCGCCCCTGCCGGTAAAATCGCGAGCCCTACGACCGCAATCGGCACCACAAACAGGCTCATCAGCATCAAGTAAGCCGGAAAAGCCCAGCCTGCTATGTTCAAATGCCGCTCGTCCACATTCTCGACGACCAAAACCTGAAACATGCGCGGCAGGCAGATAAAGGCAGCCCCAGAGACAAAAATGAGGCTGATCCAACGGGCGCCATTTTGGTCCCAATGGGCGATGGGCGAGGCATCAATTTGCTGCAAGATTTGTGTCGGACCCCCCGCCACCCCCCAAACGACAAAGATACCGACGGCCAACAAAGCCAATAGCTTGACAACAGCCTCAACCGCGATGGCCATGACAATGCCGTGGTGGCGTTCGTTGGCATCCAGATTCCGCGTGCCGAACAGCACAGTAAACGTGGCCAGCCCGATCGCCACTGCAATCGCCGCACCGTTCAGCTCGTCTTCGCCCCAAAATGCGCCGCCCGCCTCGGCAAATACGGCGAACGACAGGGTCACGGACTGCAATTGCAGAGCAATGTACGGGGTTGCGGCAACAACCGCCAAAATCGTGACAATCACGCCCAACTGAGTGGATTTGCCAAAGCGCGAGGAAATCAGGTCGGCAATAGAGGTGATCCGCTGGGTTCTCCCGATCCGCACCAAGCGGCGCAAGACCCACCACCAGCCGACCACCACGAGGGTCGGGCCGAGGTAAATGGTGACAAATTCAAGCCCCGAGCGGGCCGCATAGCCGACCGCGCCGTAAAATGTCCAAGCCGTGCAGTAGATCGACAGCGACAGCGTGTACACAATCGGCGAGTAAAGCCAACCGCCAAAGCCTCTGGCCGCGCGCCGCTCTGCATAGAACGCGACGCCAAACAAAAGAGCCACATAAAGCAGGGCAACAGCCACAAGAATATTGAACGACACCATCAGCTTTGATCGCGTTGCGCGCGCAATGGATCGTCACTTTTGACAGCCCGCGAAATACCCGCCGCAGCAAGGATCAAGACAATCCAGACCACAAAGATATAGACGACCGCACCGCTATTGGCCGCCCCGCCTTCGCCGCGTGGCCAGAGCAGCGGGAATGACAACAAGACCGCGCCAAACAAGGGCACCGCGCGGGCAAGATCACGCATCCGCCGTTTGTGATAGGCGTTGCGCGCAAGAAAAACCGATGTTTTTGACGGGCCTGTCATGCTTCCATCAGCGCGCGCACATGGTCGCGCACGTCTGCGTTCGAAAAAGGCTTGATCATAAAGTGGTTCGCCCCGAGCCGCTTGGCCAATTCGCGGTCCTTGGCCTGCCCGCGCGCGGTGAGCATCATCACAGGGGTGGCGGCCGTCGCCGCTTGGGCACGCAAATCGCGCAGAATATCAAAGCCGCTGCGTCCGGGCAGCATCACGTCAAGGATGATCAGATCGGGCGGAAAGGCGTTGACCTTGGCCATGGCCGTCTCGCCGTTTTCATGGGCGTGCACGGTCCAGCCATCGCGCGATAGAATGAAACTGATCGCTTCGATGATGTTCGGCTCGTCTTCGATCAGAAGTACCCGCTTTGCCATGCTTTACCATCCCCCAAGTTTTCCAAGCCATGCCTCCTCCGCGATACACGGCCCGATAGGCAGACTATCACGCCAAAATTTCGCGCTGTCAAAGTGACTTGTGCTTACATGATCGCCGAAGGCTCGCGGCGGGCGGCACAATCGACACGCGGACAAATACGGCAGGCGACACCGACCTCGACCTTTTGGCTGGCGCCCTCGGGTGGATCGGACATGACAAGCATTGTCGCGCGCAGCACTTGGGGTGCATCAAACCGTGCAGCACCCGCTTGCGTTGCAACCGCATAGCACAAGAACCGCTGACCATTTGTCCCTGGCATCGTGGCCTCAACACGCAGCGGCTGGCCCTGACGGGCAAAGGCCGCGTAAATCGGCCAAAGCGGACACCCCGCCCCTGTCCGCTGCATGGCAAACCCGTCAACTGTCTTGAGCAACAAAAGCGCCCCAGACGCGTCGGCCACAGCCAATCCCATCGGGGGATGATTGGCACCCGCAGGCAGGCTCGCGAAACGGCGTAAAACTGCGGCCACATCGACGCCAAATTGCGCCGCCAAGGCGACAGGATCATAGCCGCCTGCCTTGGCTGCGGCAGCAAATGCCGTCAGCGGCATCGCCGCGACATCCGCAAGGTAGGTCTTAAAATACGCTTCCAGCAAACTTTGCGCGGCGGCACTGCGCAGTCCGGCCTCTGTCACAAGCGCGGCCGCATCACCGCCCGCCTCAAGGGCCGAAAGATGAAATCCTTGCGCTGACAAATAGGCCTCGACCTCATCCATCGGCGCAAAATGCGCCGGACTATCGGCCTCCGGCGCGTCAAGATAGCGGATCAAGGCCTCCGAACTGGCCGCGAGCCTGATACTGTCGTCATAAATGTTGCGGTGAAAGCGACCCTGCCAATCAGCGTCAAGCGTCTCGCCCCCCACCAAGATCGAGGCCGCCGAACGGATCGCAGTCACAGCCGAAATCACCTCGAGCAAAGAACCCGCAAGCTCCGGATCATAGGTCATGCGGTCGGCCATGACCTGTACCCGCTCCTCCAGCGCGGACAGGCGATGCGCCTGCGCCGCAATCAACCCGCTCCACCCCGGATAGCGACCAGCCAACTCTTCGGCGCGGGCAATTTCGACCGTTTGCGACATGCCAGCGGCCGCAGCCCGCATCTGGTCCAACAACCCTGAATCCGCGCCCCGCGCGAGCTGTTCTGGCGTGGTTTCCAAGGCGACGGCGATGGAGGCCAACAGTTTTCCCGCGATTCTGCGGCGGTTATGTTCGATCAAGTTGAGATATGAAGGCGATATCTCGACGGCTGCCGCCAAATCGGCCTGCCTGATCTTGCGATCCATGCGCCGCTCTCGGATGCGAGATCCGGTCTGCCCATGCGATGCCATCAAAATTCCCCCATGTTATCAGCACCTTTCTGCGGCTGCACGAAAACAGATTTACAGAAAGTTAACGCGATTTGTTATTTAGTTTACAAATTCGTCAAGTAAACGCAATGGGTTGTTGCTCGAAACCGCCTTTCGCCCTGATGGTACATGCAGCACTGCAAAGTGTAGGTCGTGCGAGCGAGGAGGCTCAAGCGACACTGAAACTTAAGGGAGGATATTAATGTCCAAGTCTAATTTCACACGTCGGGGCGTGATGAAGACAGGTGCTGTCACCAGCGCCGGTCTTATGCTGCCAACGTATTTGCGCGCTGAAAACCACACAGGCTTTACCAACGCCCCACAAGGCGACACAGTAAAGTTCGGTTTCAACGTGCCACAAACAGGCCCTTACGCTGACGAAGGTCTCGACGAGCTGCGCGCGCAAGAGCTGGCTGTTGAGCACCTCAACGGCATCGGCGACGGCGGTATGCTGAACACATTCTCGTCCAAAGTTCTGGACGGCACAGGTGTTCTGGGCAAAAAAGTCGAGTTCGTCACTGGCGACACACAGACAAAATCTGACGTGGCACGTGCATCCGCACAGTCCATGATCCAGAAAGACGGCTGCATCATGATCACTGGTGGTTCGTCCTCCGGTGTTGCGATTGCGGTTCAGGGTCTGTGCCAGGAAGCAGGCGTGATCTTCATGGCTGGTTTGACTCACTCCAACGACACCACAGGTAAAGACCGTAAGCGTAACGGCTTCCGTCACTTCTTTAACGCATATATGTCCGCCGCTGCGCTGACACCTGTGCTTGAAAAAGTTTACGGGACTGACCGTCGCGCATACCACCTGACAGCTGACTACACATGGGGCTGGTCACAGCAGGAATCCATGGCGGCCTCCACAGAGGCAATCGGTTGGGAAACCGTCCAGAACGTTCTGACACCCGTTGGCGCGGGCGACTTCTCGTCCTATATCGCCCCGGTTCTGAACTCTGGCGCTGATATCCTTGTTCTGAACCACTACGGCGGGGACATGGTGAACTCTTTGACACAAGCGATCCAGTTTGGTCTCAAGGACAAGCAAGTCAACGGCAAGAACTTCGAAATCATTGTGCCTCTCTACTCCGAGCTGATGGCTGCGGGTGCGGGTTCCAACATCCAAGGCGTTTACGGCTCCATGAACTGGAACTGGCAGCTTCAGGATGCGGGTACTGCTGCATTCACCAAGTCGTTTGGCGAAAAGTACGGCTTCCCACCATCCGGTGCGGCGCACTCTTGCTACGTACAGACACTGCTCTACGCAGATGCGGTCACACGTGCGGGTTCGTTCAACCCATGTGCAGTTGTCGAAGCTCTCGAAGACTTCGACTTCGACGGCATGGGCAACGGCCCAACATCTTACCGTGGTGCCGATCACCAGTGCTTCAAGGACGTTCTCGTCATGAAGGGCACTGAGGCTCCAACATCTGCATATGACACACTTGAAATCGTCGAAGTGACACCACGTGCACAGGTCGAGTACGACTCTGAGCACCCAATGTTCGCTGGCGGCGACTTGGGCGCATGTAACCCTGGCGCATAAGCGCAAGTGACAAACGCGGACCGGCTGCCACATCTGCGGCCGGTCCACCCTGCCCCTCCGACTTGCGTGATGGGGTCAATCCACCAGACAAAATGGGGCTAGTCCGATGGACGCAATTATTCTTCAAATTCTCAACGGTTTGGATAAGGGATCGGCCTATGCCTTGATTGCCCTTGGCCTGACGTTGATTTTCGGCACCTTGGGTGTGGTTAACTTTGCGCATGGTGCGCTGTTTATGGTCGGGGCCTTTGTGGCGGTGACCGTACAAAAATTGTTCAGCCTCAGCTATATTGAGATTGACGAAACCAGGACAGACTTCTTGGGTAACCCTCTTAAGGTCGAGATGCCGTACATTGACCATTGGTTCGGTTCCGCCACAGGGGCATGGATGCAAGATTGGTCCGTGCCATTGTCCATTCTGGTTGTGGTCCCCTTCATGTTCCTTGTTGGCTTTGTCCTCGAGCGCGGCTTGATCAAGCACTTCTACAAGCGCCCCCATGCCGACCAAATCCTCGTGACGTTCGGCCTTGCCATCGTCATTGGCGAGATCATCAAGGCGCTTTACGGCGCGAACCCAATTCAAACACCGCCGCCAAGCGCGTTTCTTGGCACGGTCGATGTGGGCGTCATGCTCGGCTTTGAGCCGAACGCAATCGCCTATCCCACTTGGCGCATGGTCTACTTTGCCTTCTCCGCCGTGATTATCGCATGTGTCTTTGCTTTCCTGCAATTCACGACCTTCGGGATGGTTGTGCGCGCCGGGATGGCCGACCGCGAAACAGTGGGCATGCTTGGTATCGACATCGACAAACGCTTTACTTTTATGTTCGGTCTCGCAGCAGCTGTCGCGGGAATGGCGGGCGTCATGTACGCACCGATCTTGTCACCCCACTATAACATCGGGATGGATTTCCTTGTTCTGTCTTTCGTTGTGGTTGTTGTCGGCGGCATGGGCTCTTTGCCCGGCGCGGTTCTGGCGGGCTTCATGCTCGGCATCCTACAATCATTCGCATCCATGAACGAAGTGAAGGCGCTGATCCCTGGCATTGACCAAATCATCATCTACCTCGTTGCAATTATCATTTTGCTGACCCGTCCTCGTGGCCTTATGGGTCGCAAAGGCGTGATGGAGGAATAATCATGCTCGGTCTCAACTCACGCGACTTCAAACTCTTCGCCATCGTCTGCATCATGGCTCTTGTTGCACCGATCCTCCTGAACCCCTTCCCCACGGACTCTGCCTTGGGCCAAAGCTTTAACGCAGGTTATCCTGCGCTGATGCAGCGCTTCGTGATCTTCGGGATCTTGGCCATTGGCTTTAACATCTTGTTCGGTCTGACAGGGTATCTGTCTTTCGGACACGCAGCCTTCCTCGGCATGGGCTCCTATGCCGCTGTCTGGATGTTCAAGCTTTTGTCCTACAACGTGCTGCCAGCTATTGTTCTGTCTGTCATCGTTGCCGGCATTTTCGCAGTAGTCATCGGCTATGTAAGTTTGCGGCGGTCGGGGATCTATTTCTCGATCCTGACACTCGCCTTCGCCCAGATGTCCTACCAGTTGGCCTATTCGGTGTTCACACCGATCACAAACGGCGAAACAGGTTTGCAGGTCTATAACGCCGATCCGCAAATCCTGATGAGCCCAGGCGATCCGACAAGCCCGCACCTCTTCGGGATCACCATGAACGGCCAAACGCAGGTTGATATGGGCGGCTGGTCCTTTGTGTTCCAGAACGGCTACTACCTCGCGGCATTGTTCCTGATTGCGTCTTTCTATCTGTCGATCCGGATCTTCCGCTCTCCAATGGGGCTGATGCTGCGGGCAATCAAGTCGAACCAGACGCGCATGTCCTATGTGGGCCTGAACACCAAGCCTTACATGCTCGCAGCCTTTGTAATCTCTGGGATGTATGCGGGCCTCGCCGGTGGGCTTTTGGCGGCAATGGACCCTTTGACAGGTGCAGAGCGCATGTTCTGGACGGCCTCTGGTGAAATCGTTGTGATGGCGATCTTGGGTGGCGTCGGTACGCTGATCGGTCCAGTGCTTGGCGCAGGTCTCATCAAATACCTTGAAAACATCGTTTCCAAGATCAACGACGGCATCTTGCACAGCTGGTTCTCGTTCCTGCCCGATTGGCTCGATAACCTGCTCGTGACGGTGATTCACCCCTTCATCGGCAAAGGCTGGCACCTCACCCTCGGGTTACTGTTCATGGCCGTCGTGATCTTCCTGCCAGGCGGACTTGTGCAAGGTGGACAAAAGATCATGGGCCTCTTTGGTCGCAACAAAAAATCTGACGCCAAAGACGGCGCAAAAACGCCAGCGGAATAAGGAGCGAAACGATGAGTATCCTTGAAGTAAAAGGCGTCAACAAGCGCTTTGGTGGCCTGCAGGCCTTGGGTGACGTGAACCTGAGCGTGCAAGAAAACACCGTACACGCCATTATCGGGCCAAACGGGGCCGGCAAATCGACCCTCCTGAACGTGCTGGTGGGCAAGCTGATCCCCGACTCCGGTTCGGTTATGTTCGACGGGCAGTCTGTTCTGGGGCGCAAGCCGCATGAAATCGCCCAGATGGGCATCAGCCGCGTGTTTCAAACACCTGAGATCTTCAGTGATCTCAGCGTGATGGAGAACGTAATCATCCCATGTTTTGCCAAACGTGATGGTGCGTTCCGGATGCACGGGATCGAAAGTGTTGCGTCCGAAGCTGGCATCACTGAGCAGGCCGAAAAAATGCTCGACGAGGTCAATATGCTCGACAAGCGCCACATGACCGCCTCCTCCCTGTCACGCGGGGACAAACGCCGGCTTGAGATGGCGATGTGCCTGGTGCAAGAACCACGGTTGCTGCTTCTCGATGAGCCAACGGCGGGTATGGCGCGGGCCGATACAGAGAACACGATCCAATTGCTCAAAGACATCCGCAAGCAGCGCGGCATCACAATGGCCATTATTGAGCACGATATGAACGTTGTGTTTAGTCTTGCCGAACGGATCACTGTTTTGGCGCAAGGCACACCATTGGTTGAAGATACGCCCGATAAGATCAAGGACCACCCCAAAGTCCGCGAAGCATATCTTGGCGAAGCACAAGTCTAACGGCGTCAAATTTTCATAGAAAATTTGGCCCAAAGTCTCGATGAGACTTTGAAGCCCCGGAGAGAAACATGACCGACACATTCAATAAACACGCCAATAACGCCGCGACCCATAAGGCTTACCTGAGCGTCTGGCAAATCGAGGCCTATTACGGCGAAAGCTACATCGTGCAAAACGTAAGCTTTGACATCCACGAAGGCGAAATCCTCGCCCTTCTCGGTCGTAACGGGGCGGGCAAGACCTCGACCCTGCGCACCATCGCGCGCATGGGCAATCCAGAATTGCGCCACGGCGAAATCTGGCTCGACCATAAACCATTGCATACGATGAAAAACCACGAGGCAGCGGCCGCGGGTATTGCACTTGTCCCTGAAGATCGCTGCATCATCCCCGGGCTGACAGTGGAAGAGAATCTGGAGCTTGCCCAAATCGCCCCGCCCATTGGTTGGTCGCTTGAGCGAATCTATGAGCTGTTCCCGCGCTTGGGTGAACGTCGCAAACAAGAGGGCGTCACGCTGTCTGGCGGCGAGCAACAAATGCTGGCAATTGCCCGCGCTTTGGCACGCGACATTAAGGTTCTGTTGCTTGACGAGCCTTATGAAGGCCTCGCCCCAGTCATCGTGCAAGAGATCGCGAAAACCCTCGAAATCATTCGGGATCAAGGCATTACAACCGTCATCGTCGAGCAAAACGCAGTCGCTGCGCTCAAACTCGCCGATCGTGCCGTGATCTTGGACACAGGTTCTGTGGTCTTTGATGGCTCTGCCAAAGAAGTCCTAGAGAATGATAAACTGCGGGCACAATATCTGGCGATTTAAGGGTAATTCCTTAACTTGATCGTAACAAAAAAGGTGCATGATCGGACTGACGTTTAACGTAATCTCAACCGGAGCATGCAAATGGACATCTCGCTTCAAAAGACGCTCATCGCGCCCGTCAAAGCTGCTTACTTCGAGCAACAAGGCGCGATGACACCCTCCAAGAGCCCGCAAACGCCGCTACAAAAACCGACTGCAACGATCATTCCTGCAGAACTGGGAGCAGTTGCAGCCGTGAATGAGGCCCGCCTATCAGGGCAAAAACCCGTCCTTTCCGACGTGAAAGAGCCAGAGCGCGTCCTGAAACCCTACGGTGTGACGATGCTGCCGCGCAATGAAACCGGAGAAAAAGTGACGGAACATAAGGCCTGAATGAGACCAGGCTGTGACCTGAGATCATTTTCCACACACAGGCGGCTTCCCACGCGCCTGCGCCTGCCCTATAACTCCTGCAATAACCTGCGTGCATTTGCGCGTCAGGAAAATGTTTGGGCAACGGGCCGAGGATAATATGATGAAAAAGACCTCCCACGAAAGCGACGTGAGCTTCATCCAAGCTCTCGCAGGGCTGCTTCGCGAAAATGATCTGACCGAGCTTCAGGTGAAGCGTCACTATGGCGAGAATGACAGCCTCAACGTTCGCGTCAGCCGCAAAACGCAAATGGTCATGCAAGCCGCTGTTCATGCTGCCGCTCCAGCCCCAGTCGCCGCCCCAATGCCGGTCGCTGCCGCTGGTGACGCAGATCCGGCATCCCATCCCGGCGCAATTACCTCGCCGATGGTCGGTACGGTCTATATGGCGGGCGAACCAGGTGCGGCACCTTTCGTCGCGGTTGGCACTTCCGTCAAAGAGGGCGACACACTGCTGATCATCGAGGCCATGAAAACCATGAACCACATCCCTGCCCCACGCGCAGGCACGGTCAAACGCATTCTGGTCGAAGACGGCGGGCCGGTTGAATTCGGCGCCCCTCTTGTGATCCTCGAATAAGGGCGCGGGTTCATGTTCGATAAAATTCTCATTGCGAACCGCGGCGAAATTGCGCTGCGGGTCGTGCGCGCCTGCCGTGAGATGGGCGTCAAATCCGTGGCTGTGCACTCCACCGCCGACAGTGACGCAATGCATGTGCGCATGGCTGACGAGGCGATCTGTATTGGCCCGCCAGCCTCGGCGCAATCCTACCTCAGCTTCCCGGCTATCCTGTCGGCGTGTGAAATCACAGGCGCGCAAGCAATCCATCCCGGTTACGGCTTTTTGTCGGAAAACGCAGCCTTCGTGCAGGCCTGCGAAGACCACGACATCACCTTCATCGGCCCCACAGCCGAACACATCCGTATCATGGGCGACAAGATTAGCGCCAAAGATACGATGAAAGCCTTGGGCGTGCCCTGCGTGCCCGGTTCTGAAGGCGGCGTGCCAACGCTGAAGGACGCGCTGCAAGTCGGCGAAGATATCGGCTATCCCGTCATCATCAAAGCGACGGCAGGCGGCGGTGGCAAGGGCATGAAAGTGGCCCATAACGCCAAGGAAATGGAACGTGCGTTCCAATCCGCCCGCGCGGAAGGCAAGTCGAACTTCGGCAATGACGAAGTCTACATTGAGAAATACCTGACAACGCCGCGCCACATCGAAATCCAAGTTTTCGGCGATGGCAAAGGCAATGCGGTGCACCTTGGCGAGCGCGATTGTTCGCTGCAGCGGCGGCACCAAAAGGTTTTTGAGGAGGCCCCCGGCCCCTCGATTACACCCGAATTGCGTAGGCGCATTGGCAAGGTTTGTGCCGACGCGGTCGCTCGGATCAACTATATTGGCGCGGGCACGATCGAGTTCCTGTTCGAGAACGACGAGTTCTATTTCATCGAAATGAACACGCGTTTGCAGGTGGAACACCCCGTCACCGAAGGGATCTTTGGTGTTGATCTGGTGCGCGAACAGCTGCGCGTGGCCTCTGGGTTGCCGATGTCGTTCACGCAAGACGACCTCAAAATCAATGGTCACGCCATTGAGGTGCGCATCAACGCAGAAAAGCTGCCGAACTTTTCGCCCTGCCCCGGCAAGATCACGCAATACCACGCCCCCGGCGGGCTTGGCGTGCGCATGGATTCGGCCCTTTATGACGGCTATCGCATCCCGCCTTACTACGACAGTTTGATCGGCAAGCTGATCGTTCACGGGCGTGATCGACCCGAGGCGCTTGCGCGTCTGGGGCGTGCCTTGGGTGAATTGATCGTGGACGGGGTGGATACGACAATCCCATTGTTCCACGCGCTTCTGGCCGAGGAAGCCATTCAAACGGGTGAATATACTATCCATTGGCTTGAGCATTGGCTCGAACAGAACCTTGGCTAGGGAATGAACGACGACGCCCAAGCGCTAACGCCTGACCTTTTGTTGCAGGCCTACCGCTTGGGCGTCTTTCCCATGTCAGAAAGCCGCGACGACCCGGAGATTTTCTGGGTTGACCCGAAAAAGCGCGGGATCATGCCGCTGGACGGATTGCGCATCTCGCGCAGTCTTGCCCGAACTCTGCGCCGCGGGCACTTCAAGGTCACATTCAACACTGCATTTTCAGATGTCGTCACAGCCTGCGCCGACCGCGATGAAACCTGGATCAATGACACCATCTTCACGCTTTATTGCGCCCTACACGCCCAAGGTGACGCGCAATCTGTCGAAGTCTGGGAGAGCGGGGCCTTGGTGGGCGGCGCTTATGGCGTCACGATCGGCAGCGCCTTTTTTGGCGAAAGCATGTTTAGCACGGTGACAGATGCGTCAAAAGTGGCGCTCGCCTATCTCATTGATCATCTGAACCGCTGCGGATTTACCCTGTTGGACACACAGTTTATCACCGACCATCTGGCAAGCCTTGGCGGGCTTGAAATACCGCGCGCAGCCTATCATTTGCGGCTTGCCAAGGCACTCGCCCGCACGGCAGACTTCGGAAAAGACCTTACAGTTCCAACGCCTTACGACGTGATACAGCGCAACGCCCAAACGTCATGACGCGGGTGGTCCATCGCGTTGAGCGCGGGCGCGGAGGCGATCATCCACCCCCGAAACACAGGTGTCGCGGAATCGCGATAGATCACCGTGAGCTTGGCATAAGCATCGCCATTCGGGTTTGACGCGGGAAAACGGCATTCGTCCAAGGTGATCGTCAAATGCCCCAGCGCGCCGGTCTCGCCATGTTGTAATGTGAGGTCAGTCACAGCACCCGTCACCTTATCAAGCACGCGCAACACGCCGCCTGTCGCCTCGCCCGCCTCTTGGGCAGACGCGGCGCCAGAAAGGCAAAGCGCGGCGATGAGAATGCGAAGTTTCATATAAAACGCGCCATTTATTCCGGCGACCAAGCCTCGTAGTCGCTGCGGTCTGCGGGGGCTGCGCGACGCAACGAGCCAGCAGGCGCATATGCCGCAGCCGTGCCTGTCAGGTTGGCCGTATGCGGTTTTTCCCAAACCTTGTGCACCAAAGGCTTGTCTGTCGGGGTCGCATCCCACGTGTGATGCAACCAGCCATGCCAGTCGGGGGCAATACGGCTTGCTTCCATCGCACCATTATAAATCACCCAGCGGCGGGATTTGTCGGCATTGGTGTAATAGACGTTACCAAGCGCGTCCTCACCAACCTTTGTGCCCTTACGCCATGTCCAAAGTTGGGTGCCATAAGTCTGACCATCCCACCATGTAAAAACGCGCTTCAATACATTCAAAAGGCCCATGGGACTCTCCATTCCGCTACTCATTACCTCTTGCCCCAAAACGCGACAAAGGTCCAGTCCGCTATGCGTTTGGCGCAAGCACAGTCAGTTCGATTTCTATCTTATACTTCGGATCAATCAGATCGCAGGATATCATTGTTGCCGCAGGCGGATTGTCACCAAATGTTGCGGCCAGAACGGGCCAGCACGCCTCAAAGTCGGCGGCATCCGGCAGGATATAGGTCACCCGCACCGCATCTTTGAAACTTGCGCCCGCTTCTGCGAGCGCCTTTTCAATCACGCCCAGCGCGGATTTGCACTGACCAACCACATCAGTGGACCCGTCAACACCCACCGTGCCAGACACATGCACAAATCCGCCTGCCACCACGGCGCGGCAGTAGCCGATTTTTGGCTCATAAGCGCCGCCAGAATGGATACGCCGGATCGCCATCAGCTCGCCGTAGCGGGGGCTTTCACTTTCTTGGCTTTCTTCTTGCTTTCGTCGTGGATCATGAGCGGCTGGGCGTCTGGGCCAACAGCCTCTTCATTGACGACCACTTCCGTAACCGTCTCCATCCCTGGCAATTCGAACATGGTATCCAGCAGGATGTCTTCCATGATTGAGCGCAGGCCGCGCGCACCGGTTTTCCGCTCGATTGCACGTTTCGCAATCGCACGCAGCGCATCGTCAGTGAAGGTCAGCTTGGTGTCTTCCAGCTCGAACAGGCGTTGGTATTGCTTCACGAGCGCGTTCTTAGGCTGCGACAGGATCGTGACAAGTGCGTCTTCGTCCAAATCTGTGAGCGTCGCCAAAACAGGCAAACGGCCAACAAATTCTGGAATCAGACCGTATTTCAAAAGATCTTCCGGCTCCAGCTCGGTAAAGATTTCGCCGATGCCACGGTCGTCGTTGTTGCGCACTTCGGCACCAAAGCCCATGCCGGTGCCCTTGTTACGCTGGCCGATAATTTTGTCGAGCCCGGCAAAGGCGCCGCCACATATGAACAGGATGTTGGTCGTGTCGACTTGCAGGAATTCCTGCTGCGGATGCTTGCGCCCACCTTGCGGCGGCACAGAGGCAACCGTGCCTTCCATGATTTTCAACAGCGCTTGCTGCACGCCCTCGCCCGACACGTCGCGTGTGATCGAGGGGTTGTCGGACTTACGGGTGATCTTGTCGATCTCGTCGATATAAACGATGCCGCGCTGCGCCTTTTCGACGTTGTATTCGGCGGATTGCAGCAGCTTGAGAATGATGTTCTCCACATCCTCGCCCACATAGCCTGCTTCGGTCAGGGTCGTCGCATCGGCCATCGTGAACGGCACGTCGATAATGCGGGCCAGCGTCTGCGCCAGCAAGGTCTTGCCACAGCCGGTCGGGCCGATCAGCATGATGTTCGATTTCGCCAGCTCGATGTCGGATTTATCGGCGTGATTCAGGCGCTTGTAGTGGTTGTGCACCGCAACAGACAGCACACGCTTAGCATGCACCTGCCCGATGACATAATCGTCCAGAACCGCCGCAATTTCGCGCGGCGTTGGCACGCCTTCGCCCGCCTTCAAGCTTGCCGATTTTGTCTCTTCACGGATGATATCCATGCAAAGTTCGACGCATTCGTCGCAAATGAAGACCGTGGGCCCCGCAATAAGCTTGCGCACTTCATGCTGACTTTTGCCACAAAAACTACAGTAGAGAGTGTTTTTGCTGTCGTTGCCAGTAGATGTCGCCATGTTTCAAACCCTTTGGCACTCGGCCGTATGTAAATTTTTTCGGACTGCCCGCGGCACCAACCTAAGACAGCCCGAAGGCAGCTACAATGTCAAAATGACCCATCGCACGGTCAGGTTAACAAGGTGTTTACCTTAATTTTCCGGATTGTCCCGATTTGCGACAATTTCGTCAATGTGACCCCATTCCTTGGCCTCTTGGGCAGTCATCCAAGTGTCGCGATCGAGTGCCTTGATCACATCTTTTTTCGACTGGCCGGTGTGGTCCATGTAAAGGTGGTAAAAGCGCTCGCGCGTCCGCTCGATGTGGCGCGCGGTGATCAGCATATCGGAGGCCTTACCCTGCGAACCACCTGAGGGCTGGTGTACCATCACTTCGGAATTGGGCAACGAGAACCGCATCCCCTTCTCGCCACCTACCGCGATCACGGACCCCATAGAGGCTGCCATGCCGCAAATCAGCGTCGACACTTTCGGGCGGATATATTGCATGGTGTCGTAAATGCTCATCCCTGCATGTACAGCGCCACCGGGGCTGTTGATATACATCGAGATTTCTTTCTTGGGGTTCTCGGCCTCAAGGTGCAAAAGCTGCGCCACGATCAGCTGGCTCATGCCGTCGTGGATCGGGCCGTTCACAAAAACAATCCGCTCTTTGAGCAAACGGGAGAAAATATCGTAAGCGCGCTCGCCGCGGGCTGTTTGCTCAACAACCATTGGGACGAGGTTCATATAGGTTTCGACGGGATCATGCATATTGTCTGCCTCACTCTTGGACGACTTTCGTCCTACACGGAAATTCCTGATAGAGTCTTAGTGCCCTCGGACAAGGGCTTCAAGGTCGAAGGGATGAATCGCGAAAATCGCGCAACCGACTTGCATGCCGTTGGTGCCGATCACCCGGCAAGCCCCGATTTGCCCGCAGCTATAGGGCACATGATATCTTCATATCTTCCGAAACCAATGCAGCATCTACACTTGAATAGAATTTTTGCTTTTTGAAGGGAACTTCGGCAATTTACACGGGTTGAGGTGCCCCTAGATTTGTAGACGCTTTGCTTGGTAATTTTGGAACCAAGGAGAGACGGATATGAACAAGGGAATTCGATTTACGGATGAGTTCAAACAGGACGCTGTGGCACAGGTCGTGGAGCGCGGATACGCGGTTAGCGAGGTGGCTGGGCGGCTGGGGATCAGCACGAAGTCGCTTTACGCAAGGAGGTCGCAGTTTGCGAAGTAGCCGCGCGTTAGGGCAGAGACTTCAGAACAGGCTGCCGAGATCAAGCGCCTGAAGCGAGAACTGGCGCGGGTCACCGCGGAGCGCAACATACTAAAAAAGGGCGCAAATTGTCCGCCATTGGTCCGAGGACAATGCCGCGCGCATACTTCGCGCGCGAGTCTCAGTGAGGTATGCGTTTATCGAGACACAGCGCTTTGAGTTTTCGGTGCGCGCAATGTGTCGCATGCTAATGGTCCATTTCAGCGGGCTCGCAGCATGGCTTAAAGAACCGCTAAGTCAGCGTGCGCGCGAAGAGGTGCGACAGACAGAGATGATCCAACAAGCATGGGCCGATAGCGGCAAGGTCTATGGCTATCGCAAACTGACGGATGATCTGCGTGACGCTGGAGAGACATGTTCCGAGAACCGTGTTGCGCGCTTGGCCAGTATCGCAGGCATTGCGGCGCAGATCGGATACAAGCGTCGCCCTGGCCGCTATGGCGGCAAGCCTGCTGTCGTCGCTGACACCACGTTGGATCGTCAATTTGAGGTCGATGCGCCTGATCGGGTCTGGGTGACCGACATAACTTACATCAGAACGCACGAAGGTTGGTCTTATCTGGCCGTCGTGATTGACCTGTTCTCAAGGCGGGTCGTTGGATGGTCCATGCAGTCACGGATGACAACTGAGCTTGCCCTACAGGCATTATTGGCTGCTGTTTGGCGACGCAAACCAAAGCAAAAGGTCATGATCCACTCCGACCAAGGTTCCCAATTTACCGGCGGGGAGTGGCAATCGTTCCTTGGCAAACACAACTTGGTTGCCAGCATGAGCAGGCGTGGAAATTACCATGACAACGCTGTCGCGGAGAGCTTCTTCCAGCTCTCAAAACGTGAACGGATCAGGCGGCGAACATACCTGACGCGCGACGCTGCAAGGCATGACGTGTTCGATGACATCGAGATGTTCTACAACCCAACACGCAAGCACATCAACAATGGCATGCTGTCGCCGGTTGACTATCAAATAAAACAAAGGGAAATGAACGAGGCGAGCGTCTAGGAAACTTGGGGCACCCCATCAGACAGGTTCGCCAAATCTTAAAATGCACTCGGCCAAAGTCAGCGCACAACATCCGCAACAAGCACCATTGCCGCGACAGTGGCTTCGTCCTTGTCCGCAACGTTTTGGCTTCCTCCAACGTATCGTAGCCAATCCTCGCGGGATCTTCGGGTCGAAACACAAGGCTTCCGCGACGGCTTGATTGCACCTCGCGCGCGCCTAACTAAAATGAAGGAAAATTTTAACGAGGTGCTGCATGTCCACGACCCTATCCATCAACGGGAAATCATATAGCGTTGATCTTCCCGACGATGTTCCCCTCTTGTGGGTCTTGCGCGACGAGATTGGCCTGACGGGCACCAAATTCGGCTGCGGCGTGGCGGCTTGCGGGGCCTGCACCGTACATATCGACGGGGAGGCCGTGCGATCTTGCCAAGTGGCGCTGGCCCAGGTGTGGGGCGATGTGACTACAATCGAAGGGCTCGGCACCCCAGACAAAATGGCCATCATCCAGCAGGCTTGGGTCGATCACCAAGTGGCACAATGCGGCTACTGCCAATCGGGGCAGATCATGCAGGCCGCTGATTTGCTTGAAAAAATCTCTGCCCCAACCGACGCAGAGATTGACGATGCGATGCAAGCAAACCTGTGCCGTTGTGGCACATACCCGCGCATCCGCGCCGCCATTCATGCCGCTGCCGCCAAAATGCAAGAGGGTTAAGTCATGGCCAATATCCGTAAAATCGCCCGCCGCAGCTTTCTGATCGGGTCTGCCGCCATTGCGGGCGGGGTCGCCTTCGGGGTTTACAAGATCAACCAAGACGCGCCGAACCCGCTTGTCGCAAGCGAAGGCGAATCGACGCTCAACCCGTTCATTCTGATCAACGCCGACGGGGTGACAATCGTCACACCGCGCGCGGAAATGGGTCAAGGCACCCAAACAACGCTAGCCGCTTTAGTCGCCGAAGAGCTTGATATCGCATGGGAAGATGTGCGAATCATGCACGGCCCGCCAGCGCAGGCCTATTACAACGCGGCTCTCCTCGGGATGGCGCTGCCGTTCAAGCATTACGCCGATACCGATTTCAAACACGGGCTGCGTCAGGCGGTGGGCAATGCGGGCAAACTGCTCTCGCTGCAAGTCACTGGCGGCTCGACGGCGATGAAAGACGGATTCGAACGGATGCGTCACGCAGGAGCTTCGGCGCGCGAGGCGCTCAAAATGGCCGCCGCAGCGCAGCTTGGCGTCGACATCAGCACCCTGAAGACGGAAAATGGTCAGGTGATCGCTGCCGACGGAACCACCCTACCCTATACGACGCTGGCCGAAGCCGCCGCCGCATTTGACGCCCCTAATCCCGATCTGCGCCCCGCTTCTGCGTGGAAATACTTGGGCAAATCCATGCCGCGCCTCGATATGGTGGGCAAATCGACAGGCACCGCCGCCTTTGCCATCGACACGGTCCTGCCCGACATGAAATTCGCCACCGTGCGCATGAACCCCAAGCGCAGCGGCATGGTTTCCTTTGACGCGACCGAAGCCCTCAAGATGGCGGGCGTCGAAAAAGTCGTCGGCCTCGGGAACGGTATCGGCGTGATCGCAACAAACACATGGCTCGCGTTTAAAGCCGCCGAAGCCGTTGAAATCGTTTGGGAAGACGCGGCATATCCTGCCACATCCAAAGAGCTTATGACCGCGATCAAGGCCTCGCTCGACGACGACCCGAATACAACCGCGCGCGATGACGGTGATGTCGCGGCCGACATCGCAGGGACCGAAATTACCGCTGACTACACCGTCCCATGGCTCGCTCATACGACCATGGAGCCGATGAACGCCACAGCGCTGCTGCGCGATGGTCAGCTGACGGTTTGGGTGGGTAATCAGGCCCCGATCATCACCCGCGATAAATGCGCGGATGCCGCAGGTTTGCCGCCAGAAAATGTGACCGTGCACACGACCCTCATGGGGGGCGGTTTCGGGCGGCGCTCGGAAACCGATTTTTCGGTGCAAGCCGCGCTGCTGGCCGCAGCGCTGCCCGACACGCCGATCAAGGTGACATGGACCCGCGAAGAGGACATCGCCCTCGATTTCTTCCGCCCTGCCGCCGCCGCGCGGTTCCGCGGGATCGTCAAGGACGGCAAGCCACAGCTCTTGGACGGGGCCATCGCCGCCCCTTCTGTCACCAAACAGACCGTGCTGCGCGTGACAGGTAACTCAGTCCCCGGTCCCGACCGCGCCCATGTCGAAGGGGCCTACGACCAACCATACGCCATCCCCAACCACCGGATCACAGGGCATCTGACCCCCCTCAGTGTGCCGATCGGGTCTTGGCGGTCTGTCGCGGCCTCTTTCAACGGGTTCTTTTACGATACCTTCATCGATGAGATGGCCCATGCGGCGCAAGCGGACCCGCTCGCGTTCAGGCTGGCACTCGCCAAAGACGAGCACGCGCCCTCCGCCTTAGCTATTGAAAAGGTAAGAGAAATATCAGGATGGACGGGACAGACACCCGCAGGGATCGGACGCGGAATCGGCTTTAGCCACAGCTTTGGCACGGCAGTCGCCATGATTGTCGAGGTGCAAGACAGTGCTGGCATCATCGGGATCAACAAGGTCTGGATTGCCTGCGATGTGGGCATCGCACTCGACCCGTCGATCATCGAAGCGCAGATGATTTCGGGGGCGATCTACGGCATGTCTGCGGCCATCATGGGCGAGATCAGCTTTGCAGACGGACAGGTCCAAGAGAAAAACTACCCCGACTATGACGCCTTGCGCATGCACACCGTCCCAGCCTTCGAGGTCGCGATTTTGGAGAACAGTCCGCATTTGGGCGGCGTTGGCGAACCGGGCACACCGCCCTCGATGCCCGCCCTCGGAAACGCTCTTTTTGACCTTACCGGAATCAGGGCGCGCGACCTGCCGTTCATAAAAACATATGACTTCGCGCTCTGAACACGCTCTGCGCGACTAGACACACGCAAGAATTGAAAATGTGGCGGAACCAAGGCAATTCCGTCAGTTCTGCCGCATTCAAATAAAATTCCCTTATACTCTGAGTCCTTCGGAAGCCGAATTTGACGTCTTGACGCTTGGGCGTGGAACGATTCAGCTACGGGTATGATTTGTCCTGGTTTTCTTTCCGCAGCAGAACGCCTTGAGCTTGA
>JAQXBV010000088.1 GCA_029252195.1 Yoonia sp. | reverse complement strand
TTCGGATTTTGGAGTAGCAGCGGTATAGTCTTAATTGTTGACGCGTCTTTTGTGTTCCACGGCCGAACGCAGGCTCTTCGTACTTTGCAAGACACGAACCGTTCATTTTCAGTGGGGCGGCTGACGTCCACAGTACAGGTCCAAGACGCGGTGATCGCGGAACTTGCGAAATTCACAACACGCGCGACGGTGACGTCTTCAATCACTTCGGGCATTATCACAACGCAGGTTTCATTTCCTGCGATAGATTTGATGTCGGTCGGAGCGATCGATGCGTTGAGCGGGGTTACTGTGTCGGTGATCTCCAAGCAATACGTCGAGAGCTAAATGGAAAAGCGTTTGAAAATCACCAGCAGAATGCTGCGCTCGGAAGAGGGGTCGATGACCGTGCTGGGGCTTTTCATCTTTATGTTTGTCGCGATGGTTGGGGCGGTCGCGCTTGACTTTGGCCAACTTTACAGTGCGCGGACCCAACTTCAGGTGCTCGCCGACCAAGTGGGGCATGCTGCGATTTACCAACGCTGGTCAAAGACAGAAGCTCAGGCAAAGGTCGATGCCGTGGCACTTGCGACCGCGACGGTGGCCCCGTCGCGCTATGGCGAGCCGATCAAAGTGACCGACATAAAGTTCGGCACCTTCGACAATGCGACTGGAGTATTCACCGAAACTGCGAATTCAAAAGATGCGGTAAAAGTGATCGCGAGTTTCACCGCAGGTCGTGATAACGCAGCCCCGTCCTACCTGTTCAAGCTGGTCGGTTTTGCCTCTTTCGATATTGTCGTCGAAAGCGTCTGGCAGGCCTATTATCCGGATTGCTTGAACGAAGGGCTTGTAGCGGTTGGCAAGGTTGACGTCCGAGGCAATAATTCATTCGGCGCTGGCTTTTGTCTGCATTCAAATAGTCATATTGAGATCCAAAACGGGAACAACTTTGAACTCGGATCGACTGTTTCGATGCCCGACAAATCAGATCTTGTGAGTGGTGGTTTTAGCTCTAACACGGGTCTGGAAGATGCATTGCAAGACGGCTTCATGAATTTGCGTGTATTGAGCCGTCTGGAGACGTTTCGCACGGGTCTTTTGACAGGCGACCCAAAGATCATCCCGTCGTATATTACGGATCACAACCCAATTTCGGTGACAAAACAAAACTTTGACGCGACAGAGTTTCTGCCCGGTCGGATTTACAACGTGTCATGCCCGGGCACCCGGATAAATATTAGAGCATCAAGCTCGCCGCTGGATAGGGTGGTGATTGTGACCGATTGCAAAATTTCATTTGAGAGTAACTCATGATTGCAGAATGTGGCCCTGTTGACCACCAATACATCGGGTAATTCAATCAATTCGCCCAGTGGCTTGCAGGTCGGACTGGATGATAATTGTGCGCCAGGCGGCGGGGCGACTTTGTTGACTTATGGCAGCATGAGCTTTCCTGCAAACTTGTTTGCATACGGCGGTCGTTTTATCGCGCGTGACTACATTGATTTCTCGGCGAATGCGAGCGGAGTAGAGGGCGTGTCGATGATTGCGGGTCGCGCAATCTCTGGCACCTCGAACATGAACATGGGCGTTTGTGGCGGCACAAGCGACACGACTTTTCAGATCCCGTATTTCCGTATGGTGAACTAAAGGCGCTCGGTTGTGTCAATAGCTTTGGTGCGGTAACTGTTGCGCGTCATTTTTTTGTCGTTTGCATGCTTTTCTTCTCGCGCTTTCCTCCCTAGCTTGGCGCGAGGTGAGGCGGGAGAACGCAATGGGATATTCGGGATTTCGGGTGATCAAGGAGGGCTTGTTTGGCCAGAAGGGGTGGAAGCCTGTTTGGCGCAACCCAGAGCCTAAGGCGGAATATGACATCGTCATTATCGGCGGCGGGGGTCATGGTCTCTCGACGGCGTTCTATCTGGCCAAAGAGCATGGGCTCAAGAATATCGCTGTCCTTGAGAAGGGCTATCTGGGCGGTGGCAATGTTGGGCGCAACACGACGATTGTACGCGCCAACTACCAATTGCCCGGCAACTCGGAGTTTTATTCCCATTCGCTGAAGCTTTGGGAAAACCTCGAAAACGAGTTGAATTACAACGTGATGCATTCGCAGCGCGGGCTGATCAACCTGTTCCATTCTGACGGCCAGCGTGACGCGTTTGTGCGCCGTGGCAATGCGATGATTAACCAAGGTGACGATGCGGAGTTGTTGGACCGCGACGGCGTGCGCAAGCACCTGCCGTATCTCGATTTCGAGAATACCCGCTTTCCGATTTATGGCGGATTGTTGCACCGGCGTGGCGGTACGGCCCGCCACGATGCGGTGGCGTGGGGCTATGCGCGCGGTGCCGACCAGCGCGGCGTTGATCTGATCCAGAACTGCGAAGTGACGGGGATTGATATCGAAAATGGCGTCGTCAAAGGCGTGCAAACCACCCGCGGGGCGATCCGCGCCAAGAAGGTCGCGATTGTGACCGCTGGTCGCTCGGGGCAGGTGGCCGCTTTGGCTGGCATGCGTTTGCCGATCGAGAGCCACATTTTGCAGGCCTTTGTGACCGAGGGCCTGAAACCGGTGATTGATCACGTCGTCAGCTTCGGCATGGGCCACTTCTATATCAGCCAGTCCGACAAGGGTGGTTTGGTGTTTGGCGGTGATCTGGATTTCTATTCCTCATATGCCTCGCGGGGCAATCTGCCGATGAAAGAACATGTGATGGACGCGGCCATGACCCTGATGCCGATGATCGGCAAGGCCAAGGTGCTGCGTTCTTGGGGCGGGATCATGGATATGACCCCTGACGGCAGCCCGATCATCGACAAGACCCATATCGAGGGCCTCTTTGTTGATTGCGGCTGGTGCTATGGCGGCTTTAAGGCGGTGCCCGGTTCGGGCTTTAGCCTCGCGCATCTGATTGCGACGGGCAACCACCATGAACCCGCCGCCAAATTCCGGCTCGACCGGTTCCGCACGGGGCGTGGCCTCATGGATGAGGAGGGCACCGGTGCGCAACACAACCTTCACTAACACTAACTTGAGCAAAGCGAGGCTAGGGTCTTATGCGCATTAACTGTCCAGTATGTGGCGAGCGGGATCGGCGCGAGTTTTACTATGGTGGCGACGCCGTTGCGATGCACCGCCCTGCGCCTGACGCAGGTGTGGAAGTCTGGGACTCTTATGTTCACCTGCGCGAGAACCCTGCGGGCCAAACCCGCGATTTATGGCATCACGAGGCCGGCTGCGGTGCTTGGCTGGTTGTGACGCGCAACACGGTGACCCATGCGATATCGGATGTGGCCTTGGCCAAGGAGGCCAAAAGATGAGATTACGCAAAGCCGCTGTGACGGTGCCTTTCACCTTCGATGGTGTGAAATATCAAGGTGTTGCGGGCGAGACCCTTGCCGCCGCATTGCTCGCCAATGGTGTGAAGCTGGTCGCCCGCTCGTTCAAATACCACCGCCCGCGCGGCGTGATGGGGGCCGGTTCCGAGGAGCCAAACGCTCTGGTGACGATCGGCACGGGCGCCGAGGCCGATCCCAATGTGCGCGCCACCGTGCAGGAGGTTTACGAGGGGCTGGCGGCGTTTTCGCAAAACGCATGGCCGACCCTCAAGAATGACGTGATGGCGGTCAATGATTTTGCCGCGCCATTCTTGGGGGCGGGGTTTTATTACAAGACGTTCATGTGGCCCAAGGCGTTTTGGGAAAAGCTCTATGAGCCGATCATCCGGCGCGCAGCGGGGCTTGGCGCGCTGAGCGGTCGCAGTGATCCCGACACCTATGAAAAGGCTTTTGCCTTTTGTGACGTGCTGGTGATTGGTGCAGGCCCTGCGGGGCTGATGGCCGCTTTGGTCGCAGGTCGCTCTGGTGCGGATGTGATTTTGGCTGAAGAAGACACCGCCCTTGGAGGCCGTTTGCTGTCGGAGATCGAGGAGATCGACGGCGCGCCGGCGCTTGATTGGGTGGCATCGGTCGCGGCGGAACTTTCCGCGATGCCAAATGTGCGCATCATGACCCGCACAAGCGTGACGGGGGCCTATGATCAGGGCACATTCGGGGCGCTGGAGCGGGTGGGCGATTTCGCGCCGCGCCGTGCCGGACTGCCGCGCGCGTGCTTCTGGCGAATTGTCGCCAAGCGGTCCGTGCTCTGCGCCGGTTCGCTGGAGCGGTCGATTGCCTTCCCGAATAACGATCGCCCTGGTGTGATGATGGCGGGCGCTGTGCGCGCTTACGTCAACCGTTGGGGCGTGGCCCCTGGTCACAAGGTTGCGATTTTTGGCAATACCGACGATGTCGCCCGCACGGCGCGCGATCTGCGCGCTGCGGGGGTTCAGGTTGTGGCCGAACTTGATAGCCGCACGGGCGCCCGCGTGATTGATACCGCAGGGCGGCATGGATTGCAGAGCATCAAGGTCGCGCAGAACGGCAAGACCCGCAAGATCGAGGCTGATTGTCTGGCCGTCACAGGCGGCTGGAACCCGACCGTTCACTTGACTTGTCATATGAATGGCCGCCCCGTTTGGGATCCCGAGATTGCGTCATTTGTGCCAAGTGCGGGGGCTGTGCCCAACCTCGTGACGGCGGGTGCATGCCATGGGGTTTTTGAAACGATGGGCTGCTTGGCGGATGCTGCGCAGATCACCGAGGCCGCATTGCGCAACATGGACATTAAGGCCGCGAAGGTGGTGTTGCCGCAGGCGGATCAGTCGCCCTACAATATCGCACCACTCTGGATGGTCGAAGGCAAGGGGCGCAAGTGGATCGATTTCCAGAACGATGTGCATGTCAAAGACGTACGTTTGGCGGCGCAGGAAAACTTCCGCTCGGTCGAGCATATGAAGCGGTATACGACCCAAGGCATGGCGCCAGATCAGGGTAAATCCTCGAATGTGGTAGCGCTTGCAGTGCTGGCTGACGCCACAGGGCGCGGTATTCCCGAGACGGGGACCACAACGTTTCGTCCGCCGTTTGTCCCTGTGCCGATTGCGGCCATGGGCGCGGGAAGCAAAGGCAAGGGCTTTGCCCCCCAGCGGTTTACGACCTCCCACAAGGCCAGTGTTGCGGCGGGTGCTCCGATGATCGAGGCGGGACTTTGGTATCGCCCGAGCTATTTCCCGATTGCGGGCGAAACCACATGGCGGCAGTCGTGTGACCGCGAGGTCGGGATGGTCCGCAACGCCGTGGGCATCGTGGATGTCTCGACCCTTGGCAAAATCGATATTCAGGGACCAGATGCAGCCAAGCTTTTGGATTTTGTCTACACCAATACCTTCTCGACACTGAAGGTCGGTAAGGTCCGCTATGGACTGATGCTGCGCGAAGACGGTCATGTGCTTGATGATGGCACGACGGCCTGTCTGGGTGAAAACCACTATGTCATGACGACGACCACTGCTGCGGCGGGTCTGGTTCTGCGCCACCTTGAGTATGTGCTGCAAATCGTGCGTCCTGACCTTGACGCAAAGGTCATTTCTGTCACCGAGCAATGGGCGCAATTTGGTATTGCGGGGCCAAAGTCGCGCGACGTGATCAATGGGATTATTGATACGCCAATTGATGACGCGAGCTTTCCTTATATGGCGTGCGGTGAGGTGTCGATTGGAGGCATTGGCGCGCGGCTGTTCCGGATTTCGTTCTCTGGCGAGCAAGCCTATGAACTCGCGGTGCCTGCCCGCTATGGCGCCAGCCTCTACGAGCAGCTGGTCGCAGATGCGGCTAAACTGGGCGGTGGGCCTTACGGGATGGAAGCGCTGAATGTGCTGCGCATCGAGAAGGGCTTTATCACACATGCGGAAATTCACGGGCGGGTGACGGCCTTTGATATCGGTATGGACCGCATGGTCAGCCGTAAGAAGGATTGCATCGGCCTGACGATGGCCGCGCGTGAAGGGCTCATGGATGAGACCCGTGAGCAGCTTGTCGGCCTCAAGCCTGCGGGTGCAGTGCAACAGATGGCGGCAGGCGCGCATCTGTTTGAAGCGGGTGCTGAGGCGGTGCGCGTGAACGATCAGGGATATGTGACCTCTGTTGGGTTCTCGCCGACGCTGGGCTGTATGATCGGACTTGGTTTCTTGGAGCGGGGTCGGGCGCGGCACGGTGAGGTGATCCGCATGGTCGATCATTTGCGCGGCATTGATGCGACGCTTGAGGTCTGTGATCCGGTATTCTTTGATCCCGAAGGAGGGCGTTTGCGTGGTTAAATTGCTGGAGACATCCCCCTGCGCTGGCCTGTTGCCGCGTCATATTGGGCAGACGGCTTTGTCAGAACGACCGCAGGGGCCGATGTGGTCTGTTGCGCCCTTTGCGGGTCAAAAACTTGCGGTGGCGCGGGCTTTGCAAAAGATCGGGCTGACATTTCCTGAGCCGGGTCAAGTGGTGCAAAGCGGTGTGCCTTCGGTTGTCTGGTTTGGCATTGATCAGGCGATGGTCTTTGACGTGGCGGCCCTGCCAAAGCTTGCAGCCGCGGTGACGGATCAAAGCGACGGCTGGTCATGCGTGCGTGTCGAAGGACGCGCATTGGAGGTTCTGGTACGGCTTGTGCCCGTGGATTTGCGTAAGCAGTCCGGTGCGTTGCGCTCGATGATCGGGCATATGTCAGCGATTATTATTGTCCGAGACGAGGATGTCATCGACGTGATGGTTATGCGGGCGATGGCGCAGACACTCGTGCATGAACTGGAAGTTGCCGCGACGGGGGTTGCCGCGCGCGGGTAACCAATTTTCGTCGAAAATTGGCTGCGCTCGAAGCAAAGCTGTGTCTCGACTCTGGCGTTGCTTGGGGCGATAATGTCCCCTATGAGCTTGCCCCCTGGTTTCCTGGATGAATTGCGCACGCGGCTGTCTCTCGGGCAGGTCGTTGGTCGTAAAGTCATGTGGGATACGCGCAAGTCAAATCAGGGCAAAGGCGACCTCTGGGCGCCTTGCCCCTTCCACCAAGAAAAATCTGCGAGCTTCCATGTCGATGACCGCAAGGGCTTTTACTATTGCTTCGGGTGCCACGCGAAAGGAGATGCCATCTCCTTTGTGCGCGAAACCGAAAACGTCGATTTTATGGAGGCCGTCAAGATTTTGGCGGCAGAAGCGGGGATGCCTGTGCCTGCGTCCGACCCGCGCGCCCAAGAAAAAGCCGACCTGCGCACCCAACTTGGCGATGTGATGGAACAGGCTGTGCAATGGCACAGGCTGCAACTCCAAACGGCAGCAGCTGGAGAGGCGCGCGAGTATCTGGCTCGGCGCGGGCTTTCACCAGAGGCGCAAGACCGCTGGGACATTGGCTTTGCCCCTGCAAATGGCGGGGTGATGGCGCATCTGACGGGCAAAGGCGTTGACCCCAAGCTGGTGATCGAAGCAGGCCTTTCCGCCGAAAGTGACCGCGGCGGCGCGCCTTATGACCGTTTTCGGGGCCGGATCATTTTCCCGATCCGTGACGGGCGGGGCCGTGCAATCGGTCTTGGCGGGCGCTCGCTTGACCCCAATGCGCGGGCGAAATATCTTAACTCTCCCGAAACGCCTTTGTTCGATAAGGGGCGCAGCCTTTACAATCACGGCCCCGCGCGCGAGGCCGCAGGCAAAGGTGCGCCATTGATCGTAGCCGAAGGCTATATGGATGTTATCGCGCTCTCCGAGGCGGGTTTCGGCGCGAGTGTGGCGCCCTTGGGGACGGCCGTGACAGAGGATCAATTGCGGCTGTTGTGGCGGATCGCACCCGAGCCAATCATCGCGCTGGATGGCGACACGGCGGGTCTGCGGGCGGCGATGCGGGTGATCGATATCGCACTGCCACTCCTGGAGGCAGGCAATTCTCTCCGCTTTGCGCTGATGCCCGAAGGGCTTGACCCTGATGATCTGATCAAGTCGCAGGGCAAAGGCGCGATGCAGGCGCTTTTGGATGCGGCGATTCCGATGGTGCAGCTGCTCTGGCGCCGCGAGACAGAAGGCAAGATTTTTGATAGCCCCGAACGACGTGCAGCCCTCGATAAGACTTTGCGCGAAAAGATAAAATTGATCGCGGACCCGTCGGTGCGCAGCCACTACGGCGAGGCCATCAAAGAGCTACGTTGGGACCTTTTCAACACCCGCAAGCAGGGCGGTGCAGGTGGGGCAAGGCGCGGGCCCAAACGGGCTTGGACTGGCAAAAAGCTTGAGCCGTGGCAACAAGATATCGCCCCTGTCACCACCAGTAAAATGTCCGAACTTGGGGCAGGGACCAGTGATGTGGATCATTTTCGCGAGGCGGTTATTCTGGCAACTTTACTGCACACGCCTGCCGTTATTTCGGCCTTTGAAGCGCAAATCGAGCGTATGGAATGCCGCGATCCACTGCACGCCAACCTGCGCAATGCCGTGCTCCGCCACGCCGCCGCGCCCGATGTGAAAGACGCGGTCATTGCGGATGTTGGCAGTGAGGCTCTTGAAAAGCTGATGAGCAGCCCTCATCTCGCAATTATACCGTCGGTCCGTCGGGCGGGGGACGTGGTGATTGCAAAACAACTTTTGGCCGAAGAACTTGGCAAGCTAATGGCGCGGCGCGGTCATTCGCGCGAAATCAGTGACGGCATGGATGAAATGTACGGGCTCGCGGATGAAAGCACGACATGGCGGCTGGCACGGGCGGCCGCCTCTATCGACACTTCGGTGCGCAAGGACGTGGACAATAGCGCCGATTTCGAGCGGGCCACAAACGGGGTTGAATTGAACAAAAGCGAGCGCAGCGCCTTCGAAAACCTGTTGAACGCCCTAAGTATGAAAAAGAAAAAGAAATAACCACGATCGAAGACCTCTGGTCTGGTGCGCTGTCTCGCAACATATCTGAGAAACCGACCTACCTCACCTTGCGAATCACCCCAAATACAGGTTGATTCGTTTGAAACCGAATCATCCGAATCATTTTGGTTCGCTTGACCTCTTGAAGGAGCCCCGCATGGCCGCGAAAGATAACGACGACCGTAAGGACGACCAGGACGGCGACATCAGCCTCGATATGTCTCAAGCCGCAGTCAAGAAGATGATCGCCGATGCACGCGAGCGCGGCTATATCACTTACGATCAGTTGAACGCGGTTTTGCCACCAGAGCAGGTGTCTTCCGATCAGATCGAAGACGTCATGTCGATGCTCTCCGAAATGGGCATTCAGGTCACTGAGGAAGAAGAATCCGAAGAAACTGAAGATAACCAAGGCGGCACCGCCGTTGCAACGGTTGCAGGTTCTCGCGATATCATTCTGGGCGGCGCTGAGGCTGAAAAGCTCGACCGCACGGACGATCCGGTCCGGATGTATTTGCGTGAAATGGGTTCGGTCGAGCTTTTGTCGCGTGAAGGCGAGATCGCCATTGCCAAGCGCATCGAGGCTGGCCGCAATACAATGATCTTGGGGCTTTGCGAAAGCCCGCTGACATTCCAGGCGATCACGATCTGGCGCGACGAACTTTTGTCAGAAGACATTTTGTTGCGCGACGTCATCGATCTTGAAACGACGTTCGGCAACCAGCTTGGCGACGACGACGATGATACGCCTGTTGTGGCACCTGTCGCAGGTTCCGTGGTGCAGGAAAAAGACGATATGTCCGAGCTCGATGCTGATGGAAATCCGATCAGCAAGGACGACGATGAAGATGAGGACGATCAGGCCAACATGTCGCTGGCTGCGATGGAAGCGGCGCTGAAGCCCCGTGTTCTGGAAACGCTCGAAATTATTGCGCGCGGTTTTGGCAAACTGTCCGATATGCAAGACGCCCGCATGTCCGCGACCCTCAATGAGGACACATCTTTCTCGTCCAAGGACGAAAAGAAATACCAAAAGCTGCGCTCCGAGATCGTTGAATTGGTGAACTCGCTTCACCTGCATAACAACCGGATCGAGGCGCTCATCGACCAGCTTTACGGCATCAACCGCCGCATCATGTCGATCGACAGTGCTATGGTCAAACTTGCCGACCAAGCCCGCATCAACCGCCGCGAATTCATCGACGAGTATAAGGGCCGCGAGCTGGACCCGAACTGGCTTGAGGAAATGGGCGAGAAGGCTGGCCGAGGCTGGCAGGCGCTGATCGAGCGTTCCACTGACAAGATCGAAGAATTGCGCGGCGACATGGCCCAAGTTGGCCAATATGTCGGCGTTGATATCACAGAATTCCGCCGCATCGTGCAGCAGGTTCAGAAGGGCGAAAAAGAGGCCCGTCAGGCCAAGAAAGAAATGGTCGAAGCGAACCTGCGTTTGGTTATTTCGATTGCGAAGAAATACACGAACCGCGGCCTGCAATTCCTTGATCTTATTCAAGAAGGTAACATCGGCCTGATGAAGGCCGTTGATAAATTCGAATACCGTCGCGGCTATAAATTCTCGACCTATGCGACATGGTGGATCCGTCAGGCGATCACCCGTTCCATCGCCGATCAGGCCCGCACAATTCGTATTCCTGTGCATATGATCGAGACGATCAACAAGCTGGTCCGCACAGGTCGCCAGATGTTGCACGAAATTGGCCGCGAGCCGACACCAGAGGAATTGGCAGCCAAGCTGCAAATGCCTTTGGAAAAGGTCCGCAAGGTCATGAAGATCGCCAAAGAGCCGATCTCTCTGGAAACGCCAATTGGCGATGAGGAAGACAGCCAGCTTGGCGATTTCATCGAAGACAAAAACGCGATCCTGCCGCTGGATTCCGCCATTCAGGAAAACCTGAAGGAAACCACGACCCGCGTTCTGGCGTCACTCACACCCCGCGAAGAGCGCGTTTTGCGTATGCGTTTCGGGATCGGCATGAACACCGACCATACTTTGGAAGAAGTGGGTCAGCAGTTCAGCGTGACGCGCGAGCGTATCCGTCAGATCGAGGCGAAGGCCCTGCGCAAGCTCAAGCACCCAAGCCGCTCGCGCAAGTTGCGGTCGTTCCTTGATCAGTAAACCCCACAAAAATTGCCTTAGGCCGGTGGCCTGAGGCACCATGGTGTCGTTGGACAAAGCCAAGGCGCTGGCCGCAAGTGGGCGGATCGCAGACGCGGATCTTTTGTTTGACAAGCTGTTGCTCGCCAAGCCGAAAAATCCGGTTGTTTTGACCACCTACATCCGCTTTCACAACCGCTATTCCCGCAAGTTCCGCAAGGCCGTCGCTGCGGCGGATACTCTTGTCACGCTGAAGCCGAAGTCGGGCGAGGCGCGCGCGCTTGCTGCCGAAAGCTATAGCAATTGCCAAAGGTTGACCGAGGCCGCGACGTATGCGGCGGCGGCTCTGCGTATTGATCCGTCAAACCCCGATAGCCTTTTCATTGCCGCCCATGTTGATGCTGCGCTCAATCGACCCGATGCGGCCATTGCCAAGCTTGAACAGGCCTTGACGCTGCGACCAGATCACCTCCCCTCGCTCATCCACAAGGGGCGCTATCTGCGCGCAGCGGGCCAGTTGACGGCCGCCGCTGATTTGGCGCGGTCCATGTGGCAGACCCACCCCGACAATATCGATGTCATTAGCCTTGTGTTTTCGACGGGGCGGATTGGCGCCGACGACCCTGTTTTGCAGCATTTGAAAACGCAGATTTTACCTTCCTTGGAAAAAGTGGGCGGGGTCGCATATGCGGATGTGCTCAAGCTTTTGGGAAAGGCCCAATTGGACGCGGGTGCGCATGACGCAGCATTTCAGAGCTTCACCCGCGCCAAAACGACCGTTCCGATGCGGCGCGATGAAAAGGGCTATGCCGCCTTTGTGCAGGGGGTGACCAAGACGCTGACCAAAGCCGACTATCAACCGGCCATGGGCAGCCCAAGTGACCAACCCGCATTGATCGTTGGGTTTCCGCGCAGTGGCTCGACCCTGTTGGAGCAAATGTTGACGAACCATAGCCAGATCGCGAGCGTGGGTGAAAGCCCGGCGCTGCCCATTTTGTGTCAGTCAGTGGGCATGCGGTCTCACAATGGCGCTGATATGGTTGCGGCTATTCGCCAAATTCCACAGTCAGCGGCACTTGATTTTGCGTCGCGCTATCAGGCCGAAACAGCTGGCGAAAATACCGCATCGCGCGTGATTGATAAGGCGCTGCATAACTTCGAGCTTTTGGGCCTTTTCGCAAAGATGTTGCCAAATGCGCGGGTTATCGATGTGCGCCGCGATCCTCTGGACACTTGCGTGTCGTGTTATCTCCAGCCGCTCTCGGCTTGGCATAGTTACACCCAAGACATCGGATTGCTGGGGCGGACTTATGTACTTTACCGTCAGTTGATGGCGCATTGGCAGGCTGTTTTGCCAAATCCGATCTTGTCGCTGCGGTATGAAGATCTGATCACCAATCCCGAAGCAGAATTGCACAAAACTCTGGATTTTCTCGGGCTTGAGTGGGAACCTTCGGTTTTGGACCACGCCCACAGCAAAAACCATAGCCGCACCTTATCGACTGCACAGATACGCGAACCCTTGTCGACAAAGGCCATTGGCCGCTGGAAAAACTACGAGACACATCTCGATCCGTTGAAGACAGCGCTGAGTGACCTCTATCCTGCGGGCTGGGATGGCGGCTATCACTCAGGCTGAATAGAGGGTAACACCTTACCCCGTTTGACGTTATGATCGACGCTAGACAGGCATGGTCTGCAAGGCGGAGGGTGATGGTGAAGTTTCTAAAGAACCTGTTCGGGGGAAAGCCCGAAAGTGAGACCGCAGAGATCTACGGCGATTTTCGTATCGTCGTGAGCCCGATGCGCGAGGGATCCAAATTCCGCTTGGCTGCGCGGATCGAACGTGATGTCGACGGCGCAATTCAAACCCACCAAGTGATCCGTGCCGACACCTTTGAAAGCCTTGAGCAGGCAAATGAAGTGTCGCTCGCCAAGGCCAAGCAGGTGATCGACGAGCAGGGCAAAACACTGTTTTCATAAGGGGCACGGATGCGGTATTTTGACCGGATTTCCATAGCATTACGCGCGGTTTGCGTGATCCTTCCAAGTGTCACTGCCGCAGAGGTCAATACCGAAAACCGTGCTTTTTCAGGCGACGGAGATAGCTATCAGATGAACTGCAACGACAATGGATTTGTTCTGACGTCGGATTAACCCGTGGCACGTCTTATTGAAAATGGCGTGCTTTCCGAGATTAAAGAAGGCATCTAGACACTCTATTTGGGCAAATCCTGCGATGCCTTTACCCCGACTTTTGGCAAGGGCACGTGGGGCCTTGCGAATGGTGGTTTTGTGGTAATCTTTGATGACTATCGCATCGGGTTTCCGCGCCAAGGACCGTTTTGCGACCCTGATGGTGGGGCGACTGTCGCCTTCGATTTGAACTGCCCGCTTTGAAAGGCCGTGCCGATGAAGACTGCAGCCCTCTTGATCGTTCTGGTGAACCCCGCTTGGGCCGAATGCGGCGGCTATGAAGGGACATTCCTGACCTGCGAGATTGAGGGCGGCCAAAAGGTGCTTTCGGTCTGCTATGACGACGAGTTTGCGATCTACCGTTTCAGGCCAAAAGACGGGCCGCCGGAGCTGGAATTGCACAAGCATATCAGCACGTTGAACTACACCCCTTGGCCCGGCGTTGGCCGTGCGATCTGGGATGAGGTCGTGTTTTCCAACAAGGGCTACACCTATACTGTTGTCGCTGGGTTGGATCGGGACTTTCCAGAAGAACACGAGACCGCGATAGGTGAGCGGCTCTTTGGTGGGGGCGTCGTCGACCGCAGCGGCGTGGAGGTCGCGGATTTATCCTGTGATACCGAAAGCGTCTATACGAACAATTTGAACGGGCTGACATGGGCGAAAAACCAACTTGGGTATGTCTGGGACGCGGGCACGCAGACATGGGAAGAACTTCCTGATTGAGCGTGGCGAGGCCGCGCGCCGTTGTCGCGTCGTCATTGCGCAATATCAATTGCGCACCACTTTCTTCACATATCCTTTTTCCCATGGACCACTTGCGATGGATGCAAGTGGCGCGAAGGGAGAGGGGAAACGCTATGAGACTTCCGATCTGGATTTTAGCCGCCATCGTCACAATGGGGCTTGCAGGCTGTGAAGGCACGAAACAATATCCTCTGTCCGGCGAGCAGTGTGGGCCGACGGATCCGGTTCTGACGCTTGACGCAAATACCTGTTTGCCCGCGCTTCCCGGTCTGTGAGGGGACAGCCGATTGACAAATGTCAAAGCGGCGCAGCGACCCCATCCTATTGTTAAGCATCAACGTTTCTGGGGCGAACTGTCTGGAACAATTGCCAAATTGGCACTTCATTTAGGGAGAACGAAAATGCGAAATCACATTTCTGTTAAAATTGCAGCTGTGGCTGCGGCGTTTATCGGTGGGGCCAGTTCGGTCATGGCCCAAGAGGCTACTGGCGAGGCGGAATACATGACCGCGTGCTCAACCTGTCACGGTGCTGCGGGCATGGGCAAAGGCCCTTTGGCAGAATTGATGACCGTTCCTGTGCCCGATCTGCGTGGGCTTACGGTCGCGAACGACGGTGAATTCCCGCTGCTGAAGGTCATCCACATTATCGACGGGCGCACAGGCGTGCGGGGCCACGGCACTTCGATGCCAGTCTGGGGTAATCAGTTTAAAGCCGAGGTCGAGGCCGAGATGGGACCTTACGGCAGTGAGACCTATGCGCGCGGCAAGATTCTTTCATTGGCTTACTATCTGGAATCCATTCAAGAGCAGTGACCCGCGTTCACACTTTAGCATGGTGCCAGCGACATAAGTTCTGCGTGCCATGCGCAAGACGTTTCAAATCGAACCGCGGTCATGCAGGCCCAGTGAGTCCGATCAGACACACCATTTAGTGTATCGATTTTCCGACTACCCAATTTGTGCCAAGCCTCCTATAGTCCTGTGGATAAGTGGGAAAATACCCACGACTGGCAGTATATAAAAAACGAGGACAGGCCCATGCGTTGCCCCTTTTGCGGAAACGTCGACACCCAAGTAAAAGATTCACGCCCAGCGGAAGACCATGTCGCCATCCGCAGGCGTCGCTTTTGCCCTGCGTGCGGCGGCAGATTTACCACCTATGAGCGCGTGCAGCTCCGCGATTTGGTCGTGATCAAATCCAATGGCCGTCGCGAAGATTTCGACCGTGACAAGCTGGAACGCTCGATCCGGATCAGCCTCCAGAAGCGCCCCGTCGAGCCAGAACGTATGGATCAGATGATCTCTGGCATTGTGCGCCGTTTGGAAAGCATGGGTGAAACAGACATTAGCTCCAAGGCGATCGGCGAGATTGTCATGGAAAGCTTAGCCCGTATCGACACCGTCGCTTATGTGCGTTTTGCGAGTGTTTACAAAAACTTCCAAGCCGCAGATGATTTCGATAAATTCGTCAGCGAATTGCGCCCGGATGCCAAACCAGAAGAATGACGCCCGCTTTATGGCGCTTGCCCTGAGCTTGGGCAGGCGTGGGATGGGCCGCGTTTGGCCCAACCCTGCGGTCGGCTGCGTGATCGTGCGCGACGGCATGATCGTGGGCCGTGGCCGCACGGCGGATGGCGGCAGACCGCACGCGGAAACCGAGGCGCTGGCGCAAGCGGGCGCGGCGGCGCAAGGGGCCACCGTCTATGTGACCTTGGAGCCATGTTCGCACCACGGCAAAACTCCGCCTTGTGCAAATGCGTTGATCGCGGCGGGTGTGGGTGAGGTCGTCGTGGCCACTGGCGATCCGAACCCGCAAGTGTCTGGCGCGGGACTTGCCATGTTAGAGGCCGCGGGGATCGCCGTGCGTTTTGGTGTTCTCAAGGCCGAGGCTGATGCAGATCACGCAGGTTTCTTTCTGACCCAAACCAGCGGGCGGCCCTATCTGACGTTAAAACTCGCGACAACGCTCGACGGGCGCATCGCCACCTCGACGGGTGACAGCCAATGGATCACGGGGCAACAGGCGCGCCGTTTGGTCCACGCAATGCGCGGGCGGCATGACGCGGTGATGGTCGGTGCTGGCACGGTGCGGGCCGACGATCCAATGCTGGACGTGCGCGATATGGGCGCGGTCAAACAACCCGTCCGCGTGATCGTCTCGTCCGATCTCAACCTGCCGATGGATCATAAACTTGGCCGCACGGCGCGGACGCAACCCGTTTGGTTATGCCACGGACCCGATGCCAATGCGGCGGGTTGGACTGCACTTGGCGCGCGCGCGTTTCCGGCGCCCCTTATCGCAGGTGCCGTCGATATGAAGACGGCGCTGGGTGATTTGGCCGCAGCGGGCCTGACGCGCATCTTGTGCGAAGGCGGCGGGCAGTTGGCTGCAAGCTTGATTGCGGCGGGGTTGGTGGACGAGTTGGTCCTGTTCCACGGCCCGAAAGTTATCGGCGGCGACGGCTTGTCCGCGCTTGGCCTTTTGGGGGTGACGGTTTTGGCGGATGCGCCCCGATTTGCCTTGCAAGAACAGCGGCAGCTAGAGGACGATATGATGAGCCGCTGGCGCGTTCTCTAACGCCACAAATGCGCATAGCTTGCGAAGACGCCTTGGAGTTTCGCAAAGATCCGGTTGAGCGCGCCCGCTTTGGGAATATCCCCCGTCGCAAGCCGCTCGACGACGATTTCAACAGGACAGGGCAGTTTTGTTTTTGGATCAAAATACCCTGGGTATTCAATCAAAACTGCATGGGCCAAGGCGATCACATCGGGCGTGGCGACGCGCCGCGTGAGCGGCATCGCCCGGTCATCTGTCACCCCTCAGCCCGCGTAGAACGGCGTGCCCAGACAAGTCACTTTCTTGCCGCGCAAGAGCGCCTCGAACCCCAAAAGCGAGGTCATCGTCCAGACCTCATCGACCTGATCGAGCAGCGCCACAGGATCGGCTTTGGTCGCCACCACATCGGCCAGCGTGTCCGCATCCGGCACTGCGCCCTTGCGCAGGCCCGCCTCCACGTCGGGATGTGGTTTATAGATAATCACGGCGGCGGGGTTGGCCTTGCGTGCCGCCTCTAAAAGCCCGCGGTTGGTGTTGATCTCTGTGGCGCCCAGCCGAATAGAGGCGTCGTCTTCGACCTGTCCGGGTACGAGGATTCGCCGCCCCTCGGGCAGATCGGGCAGAACCGCGCCCCCAAGGTTATATTTCGTCAGGCGCTCGCTGATCAGTGTCGCAGTCAGCGCCTCGGCCCTGCGGCGGGCGTGGTCGGGCAGGGTCGGACTGGCCTCGATCAGCGCCTCCAGCCTGCTGGGCCGTGTCGGATCGTAATAGATACCCAGATCATCGACAACAAGCGAGAGCGGCGCGATTAGATCGGCCCCTAGCCCGCGCGAGCGCAAGAACCCGTCTTCAATGCGCGCAACACCATGGGCTTCGAGGGCAGGGGTCGTTTTACCCGCCCAGACCATCTGCCTGCGCGGGCCGATCTGGTCGGTGAATTTGACAGGGGCGTAGCGCCCGAAAAACGTCTGAAGCGGCTTGCGTTTCCACAGGCGCATGCCATGCGCGTCCCAGCCCGCGTGATCGTCGCGCCACGCGCGGGCAGCGGCGGTCAGGGTTGCGGCGGCCTGCTCGAAGCTGCACAAGCGGTCGTGAAACGGATCATACCATTTGGGATAGAGCAGCATCGCGGCCGCGAAGAGCTGGTTGCGGGTCAGCTTGCGCTGCCTGCGGTCCAGCGGTTTGCGGTCGTCCGTCAACCCCCACCCCATATAGAACGGCTGGCCGAATACGACGGGCTTATGGCCTGACAGGATCGCCTCAAAGCCCATCTGGCTGCTCACTGTATAGACGGCAATCGCCCCCTCAAAGAGCGCATAAGGCGAAATAGACGTGTCGTGCAGCGTGATACGGTCGGTGCAATCGGCTTGAGTGAAATAGCCGCCACGATGGCCTGCGGCCGTCTCGGGGTGTGTTTTGATGATGATCTTGGCGCTCGGATGGTCGGTCTGGGCGTAAAACAGCATCTCGCGAAATGTGTTAAGGTCCGCACCGCTGGCCTTAACGCTGGCGTCCCCACGGGTTTGGTCGATCACCACCAGATAGCCCGGATCAGGGGCGGGTGTAGCTGGATCAAAGGCGTTATATTTCGACAGATGGTGCCGTTTGAGCGTCTCGATCCCGTCGCGCGCGCCAGCAAGGCGCTATCGTCGAGCGGATGGCTGCGCAGTATTTCCTCAAGGTCGCAGACCGTGCCGGGGTCGAAATGCACGCCTTGCGTATCAAGGTGTAGGCCGATCGGATCATCCCCGTCGCGGCCGGTCAGGACGGAGCGCAAAAAGGCATCTTCGACGCGCAGAATGGGGGATTTGGTCTTGGCGGCGACGGCTTGGCCGCGTGGGGCGGTCGGACTTTGGCCCCAAATACCGATCAAGTCGGTCTCGTTTGGTTTGCCCAGTTTGATGTCATAGCCGGACAGCGTCAGAATACGACGCACGCGCGCATTGGTCAAAAAACCGCCGTTATATACGAAAAGACGCCGCGCATTTTCACGCGCGGCGTCTTGGCTTGGCCTTCGGGCCATTATTTAGTTGCCAGTCGCTGTGGACAGGCCATTCACCGCGCTCAAGGAGCCAGTCGCGGCCGCGATGGACTTGTTGAACTGCGTGAACGGAGCTTCGGTCACATAGACGGTATCTTCGTCACGGATCGCAAAGTCGCGGGCCATAAACATGCCGTTTGGCTTGGTCAGGTCGAGCACATAGATCACGCGCTGCGTGCCTGTGATATCGTTGCGACCCAAAAGCTGGCGTGCAATTTCCTCGGGCTCGTTGCGGAATACGAAAACACCCGTTGGATCGGCCAGCGTGGATTGCAGACCACCAACTTGGGCGATAGCCTCGATTGCCGACAACGTCTGGCTCTCAAACGTCACTTGGTCTTGCGTGCCTGTCGCGCCCAAAGCGGTAAAGCTGCGGGTGTCTTGCTTGACGATGATCCGGTCATTGGCGCGCAAGGCAATATCATGGCCCGGATGATCATAAAGATCTTGGAACCAGATCGAGCCTGTATGCCCGCCACGCACGACGGTCACTTGGGCGATTTCTGGCTGGATGGCCACGCCACCGGCCGCGGCTAGCATGGCTGTAAGGGTCCGCGTTGGGCGCTCAATCGGGTAGACGCCCTGTGCTCCGACAGCGCCCACGATCGAAACGGTCGCGCCGTCCCCTGCCAAGCGGCGCACTTGTACCTGCGGATCAGGGGTCTGTTCGGACAGCTTTTCAGAAATGATCCGGCGAATCGCCTCAGGAGAATTGCCTGCGGCCTTCACCCGTCCCGCGTAGGGAACAAAGATAAAGCCCGAGCCATCGACCTGCACTTCTTCAAGCACAGTCGCGTTTTGACCCTGTGGGACAAGCAGGCCGTCATCCACGTTTTCCCAGATCGTCAGGCCCAGAACATCGCCCGCGCTAATTGTGTCGGAGCCCAAAACGGCTGCGTTGGCAAAGCCTGCCGAGAAGCCCAGAGCAGGCGTGACGGCAGCAATCCGGTTGATACGGTCATCTACGATCAGCACGAAAGCGTCGCCTTGCTCCATAACAGAGCCTGAATAGATTTCGGATTTATTCGGCCCTGATCGGGGCAAGCCACAAGAGGCCACAAGGCCTAGGGTCACCACAAGAGCCGCGCCTTTTGCAAAGCGCAATGTCAGAGAAATCACTGCTCGGTCTCCTCGACCTGTTATTATTGTGCCTCAAGTTTTCTTTTTATACTCTGAGTCCTTCGGAAGCCGAATTTGACGTCTTGACGCTTTGGCGTGGAACGATTCAGCTACGGGTATGATTTGTCCTGGTTTTCTTTCCGCAGCAGAACGCCTTGAGCTTGAG
>JAQXBV010000087.1 GCA_029252195.1 Yoonia sp. | reverse complement strand
TTGGCTCCGACGGTAGGGATCGAACCTACGACCAATTGATTAACAGTCAACTGCTCTACCGCTGAGCTACGTCGGAACACTGTGTGGGGGCGATATAGCAACGGTGTTCGGGGGCGTCCAGAGCCTTTTCGATTGTTTTTCAATTTTCCTCAGAAAGCTGGAAAATCGCTGTTTGGGAAAGGGTGCTTTGTGCGGTGACTTTGCCCTTTTGTGCAAGATCGACAAGATGCGCAAAGACGTTGCGTTCAGCGGCCAAAAACAATCCCGCAGGCACATCGGTATAAATGATTTGGGTGATCTGTTTTGCGGTCGCAGGGACGTCGGCGAGGACGGTGAGAATCTGCGCCTCGCGCCCGTGTCTGTGGCCGATAAGCCAATCTACACGGGCTTTGGGCGTCTGGATCGGGGCGCCGTGGGCAGGGTAGTAGATCCGCGCAGGGATCGCTTGCAGCTTTGCGCATGAGGCCATGAAATCGGTCAGATCCCCGTCGGGCGGCGAGACCAGAGAACTGGCCCAGTCCATGACGTGATCGCCTGTGAAAATCGCATCGTTCCATTGCAGAGACAAATGATTGCCGATGTGGCCGGGCGTATGGATTGCGGTCAAGCTCCAGTCTGATCCGACGAGCGTTTCACCATCCTGCACGCAAATATCAGGCGCAAAGCCCTCATCGATTCCCTCGCCGCCGCCAGCAAGCCCGTGACGGGCCAGCTCCGCCATGATCGGACTGCGTCCCGCGAGATGGGTTCCAAACGCATAAATGGGCGCGCCCGTCACCGCCGCAAGCCGTTTGGCAAGGGGAGAGTGGTCGAGGTGGTTGTGGGTCACAACGATGTGGCTGACCTGCGCGGCCCCGATGGCGCGCATTAGTGCCGCAAGATGGCTGTCGCTGTCAGGGCCGGGGTCAATGACGCAAAGCCTGTCGGTACCTAGCAAAAATGTATTGGTGCCAAGATAGGTCATGGGCGAGGGGTTTGGGGCCAGAATAAGCCGCAATTCGGGCTCAAGAACCATGGGTTCACCGGCGACGGGCGCGAAATCGGAACTGTCCATGTGAATCGGCCCTTTCGCCTTTTGCTTGTGCCGCGTAACTTGGACAACATGTTCTGGCTTTGGATCAAAAACTATATGCCGCGCGGTCTTTATGGCCGTGCTGCGCTTATTTTGATTCTGCCGGTCATTACGCTGCAGTTGCTGGTCTCGGTTGTTTTCATTCAGCGCCATTTTGACGGTGTGACGCGCGCAATGACAAGTGCCGTCAATATCGAGCTGCGGTATTTGCGCGACACGGTCAATGAGGCGGGAGGGATTATTGCGGCGCAAGAGGCTTTGGCCCAGCGCGCAGAGGCGCTCGAAATGGAGGCCGTCTTGCCTGCAATCGACCAGCCCGAAGTCGATACCAATTACCTGACCGATCTGACGGGTGGGGTGGTGATAGATACGATGCGCGGAGGTGTGCCTGACGTGGCGGCGGTGTCATTGGCCAATCGGGGGCGCGTGGTGTCTTGGGTGACAACGGAACATGGCCCGATGCGGCTCGAATATGCGCGCCGTCGGGTGTCGGCCACCAATCCCCATCAGTTGCTGGTGATCTTGGTTGTCATGGGCTTTTTGATGACCACAATCGCCTATTTCTTTTTGCGCAACCAATTGCGCCCGATCAAGCGGATGGCAGAGGCGGCGGCGGAATACGGCAAAGGCCGGATTGCCCCGTTTAGCCCTTCGGGTGCCCTTGAGGTGCGGGCTGCTGGCATGGCATTTTTGGACATGCGCAACCGGATCGAACGCCAGACCCAGAGCCGCACCATGATGTTGTCGGGTGTGAGCCATGACTTGCGCACGCCGCTGACCCGTCTGCGCTTGGGGCTATCGATGCTTGATCACCCTGACGTTGATGATTTGTTGCGCGATGTGGACGATATGCAAGGTCTGCTTGATGCTTTCCTCGACTTTGCCCGCAACGATGCGGGTGACGTGTTGGAGCCGGTCAATCCAAGAGACTTGGTGAAGGCCATCATCGCGGACGCCAATCGGGGCGGGCAGGCGGTGCATTTATTTGAAGCCGTCGGGCCGACGGATATCGTGTCCTTGCGCCCGATGGCCGTGCGGCGCGCCTTGAGCAATTTGATTATGAACGCCTTGCGCTATGGGACTTGTGCGGAAGTCTCATTGAACATCACTGACCGCACCATTCGGATCACGGTCGAAGACGATGGTCCCGGGATCCCCGCCGAAAGCCGTGAGGCTGCAATGAGCCCCTTCGTGCGCCTTGACCCTGCACGCAATCAAGACAAAGGCACAGGCGTGGGCCTCGGGCTTGCGATTGTGTCCGATATCGCCCGTACCCATGGCGGGCTTTTGCGACTGGGCGACAGCGACCGGCTTGGCGGCCTGAAGGCCGATCTGGTTCTGGCCCGCTAGTCGCGTCTTGTCTATGAGAAATAATCATTCTATACTCTGAGTCCTTCGGAAGCCGAATTTGACGTCTTGACGCTTGGGCGTGGAACGATTCAGCTACGGGTATGATTTGTCCCGGTTTTCTTTCCGCAGCAGAACGCCTTGAGCTTGAG
>JAQXBV010000086.1 GCA_029252195.1 Yoonia sp. | reverse complement strand
AGGAGTAATGGCGGAGGCTCAGGGATTCGAACCCTGGGAGGACTTTCACCCTCGTCGGTTTTCAAGACCGGTGCATTCGACCACTCTGCCAAGCCTCCGTTGCGGGCTTCTTATCGGTAGAAATCTGATTCGGAAAGGCCATACCTGCGTTGGGGAAATCCGCCGACAAAATGCGACGGTGCCTTCCAAAATGTTGCGTCACAGGTTAGAGTTTGGCAAGAATGGCAGAATTTCGCGTGGCGTTGACTGACGCACCGCGAAAGCTGCATGTAACATGATGCGTGAAATAGCCTATAAACAGGCCGCTCCGGATACAGCAGAGCACGCTTTTAGGACAGAGGCCAAAGATGTCGGGTAGAGGGATTATTCTTTTGAAACAGGCGCATATGTCGATCATTCTGATCGCGGCAATGGGGCTGAGTGCCTGTGATGAAAACGGCAAATTCAGCCTCGCCCCCCCTGCGACGGACCCAGGCAGCGCTGCTGCGCCCGCTGCCTCCGTAAGCGGCACCACACAGTTGGTCGAGCGCGACGTGGAAGCGCCTGATGTGTTTCAAATCACTGGTGCGGGCCTTTGGGATGGCCGCCCGTCTTTGGGCGGTGTTTGGGTGGCTCACCCCACAGTTACCGACCCCGAGCGCGTGATCATCCGCAATGAGGCCAATGGCAAATTCGTGATTGGTGCCCTGTTCCGCCGTGAGCGCGAAAATCCGGGCCCTGCTTTGCAAGTATCGTCGGACGCAGCCGAAGCCTTGGGCCTGTTGGCGGGCGCGCCAGCGACATTGAACGTGACCGCATTGCGCCGTCAAGAAGCGCCCGTTACGGCCGCCCCCGAAGCCACGACCGATTTTGGCGAGCCAGAGGACATCGCTGCAACGCCGCTGGATCCGATTGCGGGTGCTGCGGCGGCTATTGAAACCGCAGAGCTTGCGGCGGCAGAGTCCGCCGCCGCGCCGGCCCCTGCGCCCGCCGCGCCAAGACCCGCCCCACAAGCCTCGACCCTGTCAAAGCCGTTCATCCAGATCGGGATATTTAGCATCGAGGCCAATGCGACCACGACGGCAGATAAACTGCGCGGCGACGGGATGTCTGCAAAAGTCATTGCTCAGGAAAGCCAAGGGCGCAGCTTCTGGCGCGTTGTCGTAGGCCCAGCCCCCACCGAAGCAGACCGCGCGGCCATCCTAGCCAAAGTGAAGGCCCTCGGTTTTAGCGACGCTTATTTCGTCACGAACTAATCACTACAACGGAGCTGTCCCATGTTGAGATCAATGCGCCGCTTCGCGGCCTTTGCCGTGGTTTTGATGTTTGCGCCAATGGCTGCAAGCGCGCAGGCGCTCGATACCAAGGCGACGGCGGCCTATGTCTTGGATCAGACGACAGGCACTGTCTTGTTGTCCAAGAACGCCGATGAACCTCTGCCGCCCGCGTCCATGTCCAAATTGATGACGATCTACATGGCGTTTGAGGCTATTGCGGACGGTCGTTTACAGATTGACGAGTTACTTCCTGTATCCAGCCATTCGGCGGCATATGGCGGCAGCTCTATGTTTCTGGACACAACCGACCGCGTCAAAGTCGAAGACTTGCTGCGTGGTGTCATCGTGTTGTCGGGCAATGACGCGAGCTCGGTTCTGGCCGAGGCGCTCTCGCTGGACGGCACCGAGGCGGGGTTTGCCCGCATGATGACACAGCGCGCCCAGCAGATGGGCATGATGAACTCGAATTTCGCAAACTCCAATGGTTGGCCCGCGACGGGTCAGCGTATGTCGATGAAGGACCTCGGTATTCTTGCCGACCGTCTGATCACGGACTACCCGACATTCTATCCGATCTTCTCTGAACAAGAGTTTCTCTTTGACGGTCGCGTGCCGTCCAACACTCAAAACCGCAATCCCATCTTGGGCCTTGGTATTGGGGCGGATGGCCTCAAGACCGGCCACACCACAGAGGCAGGCTACGGTCTCGTCGGTTCTGCCAAGCAAGGGGATCGCCGTATCATATTTGTGATCACCGGCTTGACAAGCACGCAAGAGCGCCGTGAAGAAGCCGAGAAAATCGTCAATTGGGCGTTCCGTCAATTCGCGCAGAAGAATGTCGTCAAGGGCGGCGCGCGTCTTGCGCAGGCCGATGTGTGGATGGGTGACATTCCGACCGTTGGCCTGACCGTTGCAGAAGACCTTTCCCTGCTCGTGCCGCTCATGAACACCTCAAACGGCATTTCAGCAGAGATCGTTTACGAAACGCCAGTTCAGGCGCCGATCACAAAAGGACAAAAGCTGGGCGAACTGGTCATCTCCTTTGAAGGAATGCCGGAAACCCGTATCGCCCTTGTGGCCGATCAGGATGTTCCACTTGGCGGATTTGCAACGCGGTTACGCACTGCGGCCTTGGTCCTTTGGGAGCGCTTTGGACCGAAACCCGCCGCGCCCACAGAAGACGCGGTGTAATCTGCGCGTTATGGCTGGCCGTTTCATCACATTTGAAGGGATCGACGGATCGGGTAAATCCACACAATCGCGCCGCTTTGCCGCGCTGCTCGAAAGCCGTGGCGAAGCCCATATCCTCACCCGCGAACCCGGTGGCAGCGCAGGCGCCGAAGAAATCCGCAATCTGGTTTTGACTGGCGCGCCTGACCGCTGGAGCGCCGAAACCGAAATCTTGCTGTTCACCGCCGCGCGCCGCGACCATCTGGAAAAGACCATTGCCCCTGCTCTTGCGGCCGGAACAACCGTGATTTGCGACCGTTTCGCCGACAGCACCCGCGTTTATCAAGGCGCCACGCGCGGCGATCTGCGCGGCAAGGTCGATGCCCTGCACGAGTTGATGATCGGGCGTGAACCTGACCTGACGTTCATCATCGATATGGACCCGCAAATCGCCCTCGCCCGCGGCCTTGCGCGTGGGTCTGGTGAAGACCGGTTCGAAGACTTCGGGCTTGGCTTTCAAGAGACCCTGCGCCACGGCTTTCTGACCCTTGCAAAAGCCTACCCCGCCCGTTGCGTCTTGATTGATGGCAACCGCACAGCCGACCAGATCGCCTCCGAGATTGCGGCCTACGCATGAGCGACGAGACCCTTCCGGAACCAGACCGCATTGAGGGTGCGCCGCATCCGCGCGAAACCCACACCCTGTTCGGGCAAGCCCGCGCCGAAGCCGATTTCCTTGACGCCTACAACACAGGCCGCCTTCATTCCGGCTGGCTGATCACTGGACCGCGCGGCGTTGGCAAGGCGACCTTGGCGTGGAAAATCGCCACGTTTTTGCTCGCGGAACAAACCGGGGGCGGCTTTTTCGGCGAGGAGCCCCCTGCCGCCACCGCGCTGACCGTCGCGTCCGAGAACCGCGACGCAAGGCTTGTGCAATCGGGTGCGCATCCGCGCCTGTCCGTTGTGCGTCGCCCCTATAATCACGACACCAAAAAGCTGCGTCAAGAAATCACGGTGGACGCAGTGCGCGGGCTCAAGGACTTCTTCCACATGTCCTCCGCCGATGGGGGCCGCCGCGTCGTGATCGTGGATGCCGCCGATGAAATGAACCGCAACGCGGCAAACGCGATCCTGAAAGAGCTTGAAGAACCGCCCGCGCGCACCACGCTTTTGCTGATCGCACATCAGCCGTCACGTCTGCTGCCCACGATCCGGTCGCGCTGCCGCGAATTGCGTTGCGGCAGATTGGAGACCGATGATCTGCACAGCGCCTTGGCTCAAGCGGGCTTTGACATTGACAACACCGAGAGCCTTGCCGCGCTGTCAGGTGGCTCTGCGGGTGACGCGATCAAGCTTTTGCACCACGACGGGCTTGCGCTTTATGCCGAGCTGGTCCGCCTGTTCGAGGGCGCGCCGCGTATCGACCGGATTTCCGCGCTCAGACTGGCCGATGCCTGTGCCGCACGCGGGGCCGAGATGCGTTATGGGCTGACGCTCGATCTGATCGATCACTTCCTTGCCCGCGCCGCCCGCGCTGGCCTCTTTGGCGAGCCGCATAGCCAAGGCGCGCCCCATGAAGCGCGGTTGCTGGCCCGCCTGTCGCCCAACGACACAGCCGCGCGCGCCTGGGCCGAATTGCAGCAAAATCTCTCCGAGCGGGTACGCCACGGCAAAGCGGTCAACCTTGACCCCGCCTCGCTGATCCTTGATATGATATTCAAGATAGAAGAGACGGCGCGCCGCGTCGCGCAAACCTAAAAAGAGAGATCCGCATGGGCCAAGCCACGATTGTCGACAGCCACTGCCATCTCGATTTCCCCGACTTTGACAACGAGCGCCCCGAGATCATCGCGCGTGCGCTTGAGGCCGGTGTGGAGCGGATGGTCACCATCTGCACACGGTTGCGCAACGAACCTGCGGTGCGGGCCATCGCAGAGGCCAACCCGCAAGTGTTCTACGCCGCAGGCACCCATCCGATGAGTGCTGCCGAAGAGCCCCTGACCAGTGTTGATGAGTTGATTGCGTTGTCCAAACACCCGAAATTTGTGGGCATCGGCGAGACTGGTCTGGACTACTATTACACCGCCGAAAGTGCTGACATCCAAAAGAAATCTCTGCGCATTCATATCGCTGCCGCCCGCGAAACAAAGCTGCCGCTAATCATTCACGCACGCGCAGCAGACGACGACATGGCGCGGATCTTGGCCGAAGAATACGCCAACGGGGCCTATACTTGCGTCATGCATTGCTTCTCCAGCAGTCCCGCGTTGGGCCGCGCGGCGCTTGACCTCGGGTTCTATCTGTCGATGTCGGGAATCGCGACCTTCCCCAAAAGCCAGGAGGTCCGCGATATCTTTGCGAGCGCCCCGCTTGACCGCATTCTGGTCGAAACCGACAGCCCCTATCTCGCGCCCAAACCCAAACGCGGCAAGCGCAACGAGCCCGCCTACTCGGTCCATACCGCCGCCGTTGGCGCAGAGCTTTTCGGGCTCAGCTATGATGATTTCGCCCGCCAAACGACGGCCAACTTCGACCGTTTGTTTTGGAAGGCAGCGCTATGAGCGCCGGCACGATCACCTTTCGCATCCTCGGCTGCGGCTCGTCGGGCGGGGTGCCGCGCCTTGGTGGGCAATGGGGGGCATGTGATCCTGCCAACCCCAAGAACCGCCGCCAGCGCTGCTCTCTGCTGATCACCCGCACGCGCGGCGACCAGCACACCCGCGTGCTGGTCGATACCTCGCCCGATATGCGTAATCAGTTGCTGGAGGCCGGCGTCGGCGCGCTTGACGCCGTGATCTATACCCACGCCCATGCCGATCATGTGCACGGCCTCGATGACCTGCGCATGGTGGTTTTCAACACAGGGCAACGGCTACAAATCTGGGCCGATGGCGAAACCTCGGACGCACTGCTGGCGCGGTTCGGCTATGCCTTTGTGCAGCCCAAGGGGTCGTCCTATCCGCCGATCTGCGAGCTCAACACACTTGACGGCGATGTGACGATTGACGGCGCTGGTGGCCCGATCACCGTGACGCCGATCACCGTGACCCATGGTAATATCGACGCGCTTGGGCTGCGTGTGGGGAATGTGGCCTATATGCCTGACGTGTCCGACATTTCTGATGCCGCTTGGGCGCAGCTTCAGAACCTCGATATCTGGATCGTCGACGCCTTGCGCCGCGCGCCCCACCCCACCCACAGCCATCTGGACAACACCTTGGCTTGGATCGCAAAATCCGAAGCCAAAATGGCCGTGCTGACCAATATGCACGTCGATCTTGACTATGAGACCGTTGACCAAGAAACCGCTGCCCATATCCACCCCGCCTTTGACGGGATGGAACTGACCACCACTGCTTAGGCTTCTTTTGGCCCCAAATACCTCCGCCGGAGGCTCCAACACCGGCCCCAATCGAAAAGTTCCGCCCCATGAACGCACTAATCGACGTTATCCTGCCCGTCTTCATCGTTTTGGGGTTCGGCTATATCTCCGTTTGGCAAGGCTACTTCAGTGCAGCACTCGTCGACAGCCTGATGAAATTCACCCAAGGGTTTGCGATCCCTTGCCTGCTCTTTCTGGCGATTTCCTCGCTGGATCTGAGCGAGAATTTCCATTTTCCGTTGTTGTTCAGCTATTACGCCAGCGCCTTGATCTGCTTTGCAATCGGGCTTTTGGGCGCGCGGTATATCTTTGACCGCGACTGGGAAGACAGCGTCGCCATCGGCTTTGTCGGGTTGTTTTCAAACTCGGTGCTCTTGGGGTTGCCGATTACAGAGCGGGCTTACGGCAGCACAGCGCTCACATCCAATTTTGCGATCATCGCGCTGAACGCGCCGATTTGCTACACCACAGGGATCATTGCGATGGAAGTGGTGCGCAACCGCGGCGGATCGCTCGCGGCTTTGCCGCAAAAAGTCTTCAAGGCTGTGTTCAAGAATGCGTTGATTATCGCCCTTGGCGCAGGCTTTTTCATCAACCTGACGGGGAGCACCTTGCCCAAAATCCTCGTCGATGCGCTGACGATGACGTCAAAGGCGGCGCTGCCCGCAGCGCTCTTTGGCCTCGGCGGTGTGCTTTATCGCTACCGTCCCGAAGGCGACATGCGCACGATCCTTTTCGCGGTGGCAATATCGCTCATCTTGCACCCTGCCCTGACATTTGGCTTTGGAAAATGGCTCGACCTGACAACACCGGAACTGCGCTCTGCAGTGGTCACCGGGGCGATGGCACCGGGTGTGAACGCCTATCTGTTTGCCGATATGTACGGACGGTCCCGCAGGGTGGCCGCCTCCGCCGTTTTGATTGCGACGGGGCTGACCATTCTGACGGCATGGGGTTGGCTCGCGCTACTGCCCTAGGTTGGCGACATGCCACGCAGGCGCTCGGAGCGGCGACGCAGCACTTCGACTGTTGCCAACAAGATAATCGAGAAGATCACGAGGATCGTGGCCACGGCCAGGATCGTCGGGCTGATCTGCTCGCGCAGGCCGGTAAACATCTGCCACGGCAATGTCTTTTGCGCAGCGGCCCCCACAAAGAGCACCACAACCACCTCGTCAAATGACGTGATGAAGGCAAAGAGCGCGCCGGAGATCACACCGGGCAAAATCAACGGCATCTGCACGCGGAAGAACGTTACCGTCGGTGTCGCCCCCATGTTGGCAGCCGCCCGTGTCAGCGAATTATCAAAGCCCACAAGCGTCGCGGTCACGGTGATGATCACAAAGGGAATACCCAAGGCGGCATGCGCCAAGATCACCTTGATATAGCCCGAAAGCGATTTGGAGATGCCAAAGTTGTCTTCCATCCACAGACCCATCTGGCTGTAGAAAAAGAACATGCCTGTCGCGGAGATAATCAAAGGCACGATCATCGGCGAAATCAGGATCGCCATGATCCCACGACGGAACGGCACGTGCGACTGGCTTAGACCAATGGCTGCCAAAGTCCCCAAGGACACAGAGATAATCGTCGCGAATGGCGCGATGATCAGCGAGTTCTTCATCGGACGCAGCCAGTCGTCATTGGTAAAGAAGTCTTGGTAATGCTTGAGCGAGTAGCCCGCCGGATCCAGCGCCAACATTTCTGGCGTGAAGGTAAAGAAGTCTTGCGCGTTAAACGACAGTGGAATGATCGTGATGATCGGCGCGATCAAAAAGAAGAAGATCAGCCCGCAGATGAATTTGAACGTATTGTGCCACAGTACCTGTCCGGATGTCGCATAGGGCGGCAGGCTCTTGCGGTAGCCGCCCAAGTGCAGCCAGTACGCGCACCAGCCAAGCAGCGCACCTGCGATCAGGCCAACAACAAGGCCAATCGTGCCGCCGGTGAGCAAGCCTATGATCCCGATCACCCCGATCGCAGACCAGCGGCCTACTTTGTAGCTGACCATCGTGACCAACACGAAGGCGATCGCTGCCCCCGCAATCGCACCGACAACAATTCCTAGCAGGGCCCCAAGCCCCGTCGATTGCCCTGCAATCAAACCGAAAAACGCGCCCATTGCGGCTGTGACGGGCATGGTGAACCCTGTCAGGCTCGGCGTTGGCACTGTGCCGTTATAAACTACGCTCGCCATATTCTTAGCCCCCCAGTTTCACGTTATCGATGCCGACGATCCGGTCATATGCCCAGTAGAGCAGCATGACGACGGCGAGTAGAATGGTGCCAAGCGCGGCGGCCAGACCCCAGTTCAAAGAGCTGGAGATATGGTAGGCAATCCGGTTGGAGATAAAGACCCCTTTGGTGCCGCCCACGATTTCCGGCGTGATATAGTAGCCGATTGACAGGATGAATACGAGGATCGAGCCCGCACCAATGCCCGGCACCGACTGTGGAAAGTAGACCCGCCAAAAGGCTGTCCAGTTCGTCGCACCCAGTGACTTTGCCGCGCGCAGATAGGTGGGCGGGATCGTCTTCATCACCGAATAGAGCGGCAGGATCATGAACGGCAGCAAGATGTGCGTCATCGCAATGATCGTCCCGGTCGCGTTGTTGATCAATGCCAGCCGGTTATCATCCGCCACAAGGCCAAGCCAGACAACGATATCGTTGATAACCCCCTGCTGTTGCAACAAAATCTTCCAAGCCGATGTCCGCACCAAGAGCGAAGTCCAGAACGGCAACAGCACAAGGATCATCAACAGGTTCGCGGTTCGCGCGGGCAAGTTGGCCAAAAGCCATGCCACGGGGTAGCCCAGCAAAATGCACGAAATCGTAATGGTCATGGACATCAAAAGCGTCCGCCAGAACAACGTCAGATAAATCTGCTGGTCTTCGGGGCGCCATGCTGGCCCGTCAACGGTCTTTTCCATGTCGATCGCGTTCAGAAAATAACCGTTTGTATAGGACGGGCTATACCGCTTGATCGTGCTCCAAACATCTGGATCAAGCCAGTCTTTGTCGATCTTGGCAAAAGAGGCCGAAAGCGTCTCGGTCTCGAACGTCGGCACGGCCGCGGCGGCAGTCCGCAACATATCGCCGTAGGCACTTGCTATGGTAATTTCGGGTGCCGCGCGTAAGTCTTCGAACAATGCCAAGTGCAACGTATTCCAAGGCTTTGATTTCGCGGGATCTTTGCCTTTATCGGCGATCATGTAATTGGCAAAAGAGGTGTAGGCGGCTACGGTGCGCGGCAAATAGGTTGCAGCGTCCTCATTCACCTCAAACCGGTCCATATCGGCAGCGGTTTCGACCTGTGCTGCATCAGCAAGCCACTCTGGATCTGCCAGAATCTCGGAGAATGTGTTGGTTTCGGCCCAACGCTCGTCGAGCGCATCAAACTGCTTGGCATAGCCCTCGCCCATGACTTCCACATTGCGGCCGGATTTACGGAACAACGACGAGATGCCCGGATCTTCGTAGTTCAGGCGCGAGCCAAGGCGTGTGTGCTCTTTGCGCTCGGCGGCCAAGACCAAATCTTGTGTGAGGGCAAAGAAAACCTCTTCGCCCGGGGCCTCGCCCGATTTGACGGACCACGCATCCAGCGCCACCACGGTTGTCGGCAACACGTCACCGACAATCTGGTTTTCAACCGAACGGAACAGCATCTGCCCGATCGGTATGATGAACGTGATCATAATGAAGAAAAGCAGGGGTGAGATCAGCAGTAGCGCACGCATTTTCTGGCGGCGCAAGGCACGGTTCAAGCTGGCCTTGAGAGGGCGGCCATCGGCGGCGACCATCGGTCCGGTTGCATCAGTCATATCATTTATCCCCTGTTCTTGTGCGGCAGCCCCTCGTTTGATGGAGGCTGCCGCGGTCTTAACTCAGAGCGCTAACGCTCTGAAAGGTAGGCTTATTGTGCCAACCAAGACTGGAATTTCGCATCCAGATCGTCGCGGTAGTCAGCCCAGAACTCGTAGTTCGTCACAAAGACGTTTGTGGAGTTTGCCGGATCTGTTGGCATGTGCTCGGCCATTGGAATACCCAATTCGCCGTGGTTGCCAACCAGTGGTGCAGAAGATGCACGCGCTGGACCGTAAGAGATGTACTTGGCCTGATCTGCAAGACGCTGTGTATCTGTTGCGAACATCAGATAGTCCATAACGCGGGCCAGACGCTCTTCTGGCAAGCCAGCTGGAACGATCCAACCATCAAAGTCCAGCATCTGAGCGTCCCAGAGCATGCCGATTGGCTGGTTCTGTTCTGCAATTGCAGAGAACAAACGACCGTTGAAGGTCGAGCCCATCACCACTTCACCGTCAGCCAAAAGCTGTGGTGTTTCTGCGCCTGCAGACCACCAGATTGTCTCTGCTTTGATGGTGTCGAGCTTTGCGAAAGCCTGATCTTGACCTTCTGGTGTTGCCAGAACGTCATAGATGTCGTCTTTTGCAACGCCGTCACAAAGCAGCGCCCACTCTACGTTTGCCAACGGCTTTTTCGCTAATGCGCGCTTGCCTGGATATGTTTCCAGATCGAAGATTGCGCAGATGTCTGTTGGCGGTGTGTCGCCAACCATGTCTGTGCGGTAGCCAACAGTTGTCGAGAAAACGATCTGTGGGATAAAGCAATCAGACACGATCGAAGAGCCGAAGTCGTCGGAGGCTGATGTGCCGTCTGGCGCAGCAGCAAGCATTGTGTCGTGGTCGATTTCGATCGCCAGACCTTCGTCGCAAAGACGAATGCCGTCAGCGGCTTCAACGTCAACCAGATCCCAAGTGATGTTGCCAGCTTCGTTCATCGCGCGAAGCTTGGCCACAGCCTCGCCCGAGCTCTCGTCGTTCACGACTGTGATGCCAGTGTTTGCGACGTAGGGGTCGTGATAGGCGCCCTGCTGTGACGCAGAGTAAGCGCCGCCCCAGCTGACGATTGTCATTGTGTCGGCCATATGCGCTTCTGAGAATGCGGCGGAGCCTGCCAATGTCAGAGCCGAAGTGGCCAAAAGTGTGGTAGTGAGTTTCATTCAGTATTCTCCCGTTGAGTGTCCGGTCAATTTATCCTGAGGCCGCCCACCGGACGGAGCGAGCCCCTGTTTTGCGACGTGGGGCGCGGTTTACGCGTCCAACGCACGGCAATCTTCTGCAAGCCAGCCGATTTCAATCTGCTGGCCTGGTGTGAGGCGCACCTGATCGGGGGCGTTGCGTGATTTGATGATGAAGTTGTCGACACCAGCAACCCGCAGACGGGTGCGGAAAATGTCGCCCATATAGATGAATTCGAGCACCTCCGCCTTGAGGGTATGTGCGCCCGCTTTCAAACGGTCCTTGTTGAATTCAACTCGCTCTGGGCGAATCGAGACTTTCGTGCGATCCCCGACGGCCGCGACGTTCACCGGAATGGCGTCAATAATATCGCCGCTATCAAGCTGGACGATACATGTGTTGCCTTTAATCTCTTTAACGACGCCTTCCAACGTGTTGTTTTCGCCAATAAACTGCGCCACGAAGCTATTCTGCGGCGCTTCATAAAGCTCGTCTGGCGGTGCCAATTGCTGAATGCGACCATCGTCGAACACCGCAACGCGGTCTGACATGGTCAGGGCTTCGGTCTGATCGTGGGTGACATAAACCACTGTAATTCCAAGCTGGTGCGCAAGGTTTGTGATCTCGAACTGGAGCGTTTCGCGAAGTTGCTTGTCAAGCGCGCCAAGCGGTTCATCCATCAACACCAGTTCAGGTTCAAACACCAGCGCACGCGCCAATGCAATCCGCTGCTGCTGACCACCGGAAAGCTGTGTTGGGCGACGACCCGCGAAATCTTGCATTTGCACCATGCCCAAAGCGCGCATGACCTTCTGTTCACGATCCGACTTGCCGATCTTGCGGACTTCCAGCGGAAAAGAGAGGTTTTCGGCCACGGTCATATGCGGAAACAGCGCGTAGTTCTGGAACACCATGCCAATGCCGCGCTTATGGGGCGGAATGTGGTTGATCGACACACCATCAAGGCGAATCTCACCGTGCGTTGCAGTCTCGAATCCTGCCAACATCATCAAGCAAGTTGTCTTGCCCGATCCTGATGGCCCAAGCATCGTCAAAAACTCGCCCTTCGGCATTGAAAGGTTCAAATCCTTTACGACCAGATTCTCACCATCGTAGCTCTTTTGCACACGTTCGAATTCTACGAATGCGCTTTCGTTTCCAGATTTTGACACGGAAGTCCCCCTGAGATCTTGGCAGCTTAGGCTGCACTCTTGGATGAAGACTAAATCAAGCAGCTTGGCCGATTGCAACATCTATCAGAAAAATCCGAAGGAGTTAGCGTAAACGGCGCGAAATTTAGCAAAATCGCCTGCCAATCGATCATGCTGTGGGCGATTGTCCTGCAATATGACCACCATGCGAACCACGTAATGCTTTTGCTACTCTACCATAAGGGGAACGTCTGGTGCGGTCGGAGGGACTCGAACCCTCACTCTTGTTACAGAACAGCGACCTCAACGCTGCGCGTCTACCAATTCCGCCACGACCGCAATCGATGACTGCCGCTCCTCTAGACCATGGTCGCAGGCTTCTCAAGTGGAAAAATGCGTGATTTTTGAACTGATTTGGTGAGCCGGTGTTTTTGGCGGATTGTGTTGCCCACCAAGGCCGTTACCCCAAGGCCAATCACAACAAAGCCAAGCTGCGGGTTTTCAGGGAAAAACGCATGGTTTGAAGCGCGACCGGGTAAAAAGTTGAACAGACCCGCAATGATAAGCCCGTGCCAATAAAGATTACGCATCACCATCCGATGCAGCGCGATGCGCCCGGCGATAACGTGGCGGATGGCAGCATAAAGCGACCAGAGCGTGACAATCGCAAGGCCGTGAATCGGGCTAAATGGACCGATCATCGCAAAACTGGGGGTCGTGAAAGACGACATAGCCGACGACCTGACGGGTGCGATCCCGCCTGCGCTGATTAATCGCCATAGGCCCGAGAATCAGTGCGAGCACGATGTGCAGTTGAATATTAGGAGCAGCGGTTAGATAAGGGGCAAGTGTCATTGAAATCTCCATCTCAGGCTGTTTGACTGCGATGAAGACGTCTTGGTGCGGCGCATCAACTACACCAATTCGGGATTCGCAAAATAAGGTTTTTCTTCGTGGATAAGCGGCAAATGCAGCCTGCGCTTCGTGAAAAGCGGGAGCGCCTGATGGCCCTGTCGGTCGAGGATCGCTATGTGCGAATCATGACGAGCAAAGGGGCAGATGTTGTTCTGCTGCGCCTGTCTGACGCGATGCGCGAAACGGGTGATGTGTCGGGTTGCAGGTGCAGCGCTCGCATTGGGTGGCGCTCTGGGCCGTCCAATGCGCAAAGCGGGACGGCGATAGGGTTATCTTGACGTTGGCGACTGGCGAGGACATTCTTGGCAGCCGCCGCTATGTGCGCGATATCAAGGAGGCTGGCCTTTTGGCCCGAACTTAAATGGTTGAATGGATTATCTCAGACGGCCTGACCGACTACGAGGCGGCAGTGGCGTTGATGGAGAAGCGTGCTGATGCGATTGCGCGCGGTGAGGCCGACGAACTGATCTGGCTGGTTGAGCACCCCCCTCTCTATACGGCAGGCACCTCTGCAAAGATTGAAGACTTGGTCGATCCTGACCGCTTCCCTGTCCATGAGGCAAAGCGCGGCGGGCAATATACCTACCACGGTCCAGGACAGCGGGTGGCCTACATCATGCTGGACGTGGGGAAGCGGGGCCGCGATGTGCGGGCCTTTGTGAACCAGATCGAAAACTGGATCATCGCCACGCTCGACACGTTCAATTTGAAAGGCGAGCGGCGCGACGGACGGGTTGGCGTTTGGGTGATACGGACAGACAAACCCCTTGGCCTCAACGGTGCCCCCCAAGAAGACAAAATCGCGGCCCTTGGCATTCGTTTGCGCAAATGGGTGAGCTTTCACGGACTGTCGATCAACGTCGAACCCGACCTTTCACACTTCACGGGAATTGTTCCTTGTGGAATTTCCGCTCACGGCGTCACGTCACTGGTTGATTTAGGGCTACCTGTGACACTGGATGACGTGGATGTGGCGTTAAGGCAGACCTTCGATTTGAGTTTTCCCGCCGTCGACACATAACGACACAGGGTCTCGTCCTTGGGGTTTCCAAAGAATTTCACAAGGGGTGCGCCAAATTAACCCAGTGTTATTGCGCGATGAAATATTGCCCCGACAGGCACAACACACTAGAACAAACGCAAATGTGTGGGCGCGCGACGACTCGTGCCTGCATTTCCGTTGCAATTTGAGGAGAGCCACATGGCAGATGCAGCCATCCACGGCCATGACCACGAAGACAACCGGGGTTTCTTTACCCGGTGGTTCATGTCCACCAACCATAAAGACATCGGTATCCTGTACCTTTTCGTCGGGGGCCTCGTAGGCTTTATTTCCGTTTGTTTCACCGTCTACATGCGCTTGGAATTGATGCACCCAGGTGTGCAGTACATGTGCCTTGAAGGTGCACGTTTCATCGCGGATGCGGCTGCGGAATGTACGCCAAACGGCCACCTTTGGAACGTGATGATCACCTACCACGGTGTTTTGATGATGTTCTTCGTGGTTATTCCTGCCCTGTTCGGCGGCTTTGGTAACTACCTGATGCCATTGCAGATCGGCGCGCCAGACATGGCGTTCCCACGCCTCAACAACTTGTCCTTCTGGATGTATGTTGCTGGTACGTCTTTGGGTGTCGCTTCGATGCTGACACCTGGTGGCAACGGCCAACTTGGATCTGGCGTAGGTTGGGTTCTTTATCCACCGCTCTCCACATCCGAGGCAGGCATGTCGATGGACCTCGCGATCTTTGCGGTTCACCTTTCAGGTGCCTCATCGATCTTGGGCGCGATCAACATGATCACAACCTTCCTGAACATGCGTGCACCAGGCATGACGCTGCACAAAGTGCCGCTGTTCGCTTGGTCGATCTTCGTCACAGCTTGGTTGATCCTTCTGGCGCTTCCTGTGCTTGCAGGCGCGATCACGATGCTGCTCACAGACCGTAACTTCGGCACAACCTTCTTCCAACCTGAAGGCGGCGGCGACCCGATCTTGTACCAGCACATCTTGTGGTTCTTTGGTCACCCAGAAGTTTACATCATCATTATTCCGGGTTTCGGGATCATCAGCCACATCATCGCAACATTCTCGCGCAAGCCGATCTTTGGCTACCTGCCAATGGTTTACGCGATGGTTGCGATTGGTGTTCTGGGCTTCGTTGTTTGGGCGCACCACATGTATACCGTTGGTATGTCGCTGACACAGCAGTCCTACTTCATGCTGGCGACCATGGTCATCGCGGTCCCAACAGGGGTTAAGATTTTCTCTTGGATCGCGACCATGTGGGGCGGCTCGGTCGAGTTTAAATCACCTATGCTTTGGGCGATGGGCTTCTTGTTCCTCTTCACCGTTGGTGGGGTAACAGGGATCGTATTGTCGCAGGCGGGTATCGACCGCGTTTATCACGACACCTACTATGTGATCGCACACTTCCACTATGTGATGTCACTGGGTGCAGTTTTCGCGATCTTTGCGGGTATCTACTTCTACTTCCCTAAGATGTCCGGAAAGATGTATCCTGAGTGGGCCGCCAAGCTTCACTTCTGGATGATGTTCATCGGTGCAAACCTGACCTTCTTCCCACAGCACTTCTTGGGTCGTCAGGGTATGCCACGCCGCTACATCGATTACCCAGACGCCTTTGCAACATGGAACCTCGTGTCATCTTATGGTGCGTTCCTGTCCTTTGCGTCGTTCCTGTTCTTCATCGGGATCATGGTCTACGCACTTAAGTGGGGTCGCAAAGTGACCGAGAACAACCCATGGAACGAATTTGCTGACACACTGGAGTGGACATTGCCTTGCCCACCACCAGAGCACACATTCGAGACACTGCCAAAGCAGTCCGATTGGGACAAAGGCCACGCGCACTAGCGTCCGCCAGAGCAAAACAAAACAGGGCCCTGCAATTTGCGGGGCCCTTTTTTTATGCCGCGACCAAAGCACCCATTTGCCATCGCCGAGCGGCGCACTAAACTTAGGCTATGCCGTATCAATGGACCCCCTCTTCCGACGAAAACCAGACGCAGTGGCAACTTGACCTCTGGCCCTATCGGTCCTTGCTGCGCAAGGATTTTGTACTGTTTATCGGCGGGACGATCGCCATCATTGCACTGCCTCTGATTGCATTGATCGGCAGTGTGATTCTCTGGGTGATCTTGGGATTCTTTGGCGTGATGCTTTGGGCACTATGGGGCGCGCTCCACATCAGCTACAAGCGCGGCGAACTACTCGAAGTCTTTCAGGCCACACCAGAGATTGTGACGCTCACGAGGCACAATCCAAACGGGACGCTGCAGACTTGGGAGGCAAACAGGTATTGGGCCACTGCTCACATCCATCCTAAGGACGGACCTGTCGAGAACTATCTGACCCTGCGCGGTGGAGATCGGGAGGTGGAGATCGGGGCATTCTTGGATGCCGCTGAAAGGCTATCGCTCTACGGAGAAATTCAGCGGGCGTTGCGGCACAATTTATAGACGCGATGGGTTAAAACCCATCCTACGCAGTTGTGGAATGAACAGCTCTGTAGGATGGGTTTTACCCCATCCACCTCGACACTAGCCGAGCCGGTTCTTCACCAGCGGACCCACTTTGCCAAAATCCATTTGGCCGGTATAGGTGTCCTTCAGGACGGCCATGACTTTGCCCATCTCACGAATACTTTGCGCGCCAACCTGCGCGATGACCGCATCAACAGCGGCCTCGGATTCCGCCTCACTCAGCTGTCGCGGCAGGTAATCCTCGATAATTTTGATTTCGGAGAGTTCCTTTTCCGCAAGCTCAAGACGACCGCCCTCTTCATAGGCGCGTGCGCTTTCTTGGCGTTGCTTGACCATCTTCCCCAAGATCGCAAGGATTTCCGGATCCCCAACGCCGCCTTCTTCGCCCGTCCCGCGCAACGCAATATCGCGATCCTTGATCGCAGCATTGATGAGGCGCAGCGTCGAAAGGCGCTCAACATCCTTTGCTTTCATTGCATCTTTGAGGGCCGCTGTGATCCGGTCGCGCATCTGATTTCGTTCCTTAAAAACCTGTATCATCGAACGCGCAACATAGTTGGAATAGAACGCCGTGACAACCGCTGCTGTGAGAACGCGCCCGCCTTGTTTTTCTGGGCACTTCGGCCCTTGACCCGCCTCCTCCCCGCCCTTAAACCCAGCACAATTTGGCGCAAAAAGGGGATACGCACGATGGCTCAATCTGAACAGATCACACCCACGGCTTGTCTTGCCCTTGCGGATGGCACTGTGTTTTACGGCTACGGGTTCGGGGCGACTGGCGAAACGGTCGCCGAGCTTTGCTTTAACACCGCGATGACCGGCTATCAGGAAATCATGACCGACCCGTCCTACGCTGGGCAAGTCGTGACCTTCACCTTCCCTCATATCGGCAACACAGGTGTGACGCCCGAGGATGATGAAACCGCCGATCCGGTTGCGGCTGGCATGATCGTCAAATGGGATCCAACGGCCTCTTCGAACTGGCGGGCAACCCAAGAGTTAGCGCCTTGGCTGATTGCGCGCGGACGGATTGGCATGGGTGGCGTCGACACCCGTCGCCTGACCCGCGCCATTCGGCAGCAGGGGGCGCCACACGTTGCCCTTGCGCATAACCCTGACGGTGAATTTGATATCGGGGCACTGGTTCAGAAAGCCCGCGGGTTTGCAGGACTTGTCGGGCTTGACCTCGCCAAAGACGTGACCTGCGCGCAGTCTTACCACTGGAACGAGATGCGGTGGGCTTGGCCAGACGGCTACGCCACGCAAACCGATCCAAAGTATAAAGTCGTGGCTATCGATTATGGTGCAAAACGGAACATTTTGCGTTGTTTGGCCTCTGCGGGCTGCGATGTGACAGTTCTGCCTGCGTCCGCAACAGCCGAGGATATTCTCGCCTTGAACCCAGACGGCGTATTCCTATCCAATGGACCGGGCGATCCCGAAGCGACGGGTGCCTATGCCGTGCCAATGATTCAAGGGGTTTTGGCAAAGTCAGACCTGCCCGTGTTCGGCATTTGCCTCGGCCATCAAATGCTAGCCCTCGCTTTGGGCGCCAAAACGATCAAAATGAACCACGGCCACCACGGCGCCAACCATCCTGTGAAAGACAAGGATACAGGCAAAGTCGAGATCACCTCGATGAACCACGGCTTTGCGGTCGATAGCCAAACGCTGCCAGAAGGCGTGATCGAGACCCATGTCTCGCTTTTTGACGGCTCCAACTGTGGAATTCGCATGGCTGACAGACCCGTCTTTAGCGTGCAATACCACCCCGAAGCCAGCCCGGGCCCGCAAGACAGCTATTACCTCTTTGAACGGTTCGCCGCTGCTATGGCAAAAAATGCGGCCTAGTAACCTTTCTTAACGGATCGTTAACCGCAATTAGACATGATGTCATCCTATGTATCAGGATGACATCATGTCGATTGAGTCTTTACAATTTGTCTCACATGTCCCGCCTTTGCGCGAGCTAAGCCCGCTTGCGCAAATTCTTATCGTCGAAGGGGCCATCACCCCGCAGCATGCGGCCGAAGCCGAGGCCACTGCGGGCCAATCGCGACTTCGGCTGGCCGAGATTCTGACCGCTAACTACGGCGTCTCGGCCCTCACGATCGCGGATGCCTTCTCGACACTCTATCAAACGGCACGGATTGACCCGCGCGATCTGCCGCCTGAGCGTAACTTGGTAGCGGCCTATGGACCCGCGCGCGCGATCCAGACAAGCATTTTGCCGTGGCGACGCATGGGCGAAACCACCGTTATTCTCACCTATAAACCCGATCAGTTTGACAGGCATCTACCTGATCTTGCGTCCGAATTTGCTGGTGCCCGAATGGCCATCACAACCCGCGACCAACTCGAAAAGACCGTGATCGAGCTCTTTGGGGACCATCTTTCGCATGCGGCCGAACATAAAACCCCCTCACATATGTCCAGCCGGACGTGGCGGGCCAACCGTGCGTTTGGGCTGGGTTTGACCTTTTTGCTTGGGCTTAGCGCCTTTATGATCGCGTTCCCGAGCGTCACATTTAGCACGTTTTGCACAATCGCGATTGCGATTTTGCTCTTCAATACCGGACTGAAGATTGCGGTCCTTGTGGCCAACCGACAACCGCAACCCAGCGCTCAGTGCGCATCTGCGGCCCCTGAAAGGTTGCCCAAGATCACGCTCCTTGTGCCGCTGTTTCGCGAGACAGATATTACAGACCATCTGCTCGCCCGATTGCGCGAAATCGACTACCCGGTCGCGCTTCTTGATGTTTTGCTTGTCACGGAACGCGACGACAAGATGACAATGGCGGCCCTTGGCAAAACCACGCTGCCGACGTGGATGCGCCCGCTTATTGTGCTGGAGGGGAGCCTGCGGACCACACCCCGCGCCTTGAATTTCGCATTGGATTTCGCACAAGGCAACATCATTGGTGTCTATGATGCCGAAGACGCGCCCGCGCCGGATCAGCTACGGGTCGTGGCCGCGCATTTTGCCAATTGCGGGCCAAAAGTCGCATGTTTGCAGGGGATATTAGACTATTACAACACGTCAACAAATTGGCTAACCCGCTGCTTTACCGTCGAATATGCAACTTGGTTTCGCGTCGTTCTGCCTGGTCTGGAGAAGCTTGGCCTCGTCGTTCCCTTGGGCGGCACCACGCTTTTTTTCCGACGCGAGGTGCTCGAAAACCTTGGCGGATGGGACGCCCACAATGTGACCGAAGATGCCGACCTCGGGGTGCGCCTCGCGCGGGCGGGGTATCGCACCGAGCTGATCGGGTCTGTGACCCAAGAAGAGGCCAATGGCCGCTTTTGGCCTTGGGTCAAGCAGCGGTCACGTTGGCTCAAAGGGTATGCGATCACCTATGCTGTTCATATGCGCGCGCCGCGGCAGCTTTGGCGCGATTTGGGGCCCAAACGGTTTTTGGGTGTTCAGTTGCTATTTGTGGGCACGCTCGCACAATTTGTACTAGCCCCTTTGCTTTGGTCATTTTGGCTGATCCCCTTCGGCTTTCCCCACCCGTTCATAACATTTCTACCGCCTGTCTGGTTCTGGACGCTTGTGGGGGTCTTCTTCGCCTCAGAAGTGATCAGCCTGATCATTGCGGCAATCGCCTTGCGCGCTGCCGGAAAAACTTGGCTGATCAAATGGGCTATCACGCTTCAGTTCTATTTCCCGCTCGCGGCGATTGCTGCCTACAAAGGGCTACTCGAACTCGCGTGGAAACCGTTTTATTGGGATAAGACGATGCACGGGGTCTTGTTGCCCAAAGGGGCTACTGCCCCGACTCCACCGCCCGCGCGTCCAGCTTCAGCCTTGTAATATAGGCCTTTGAGATATGATCGCGCAGCGCCGCATAGGCTGCGTCGCCGTCCCCTGCTTCGATCGCCTCCACGATCTTTGCGTGTTCTGCCAATGTACCCGAAATGCGCCCCTCTGCAGAAAGCGATGTCGTGGCCAAGAGCGCCATGGACCGGTGCACCAGATCAAGTTGTTGCACCAGAAACCTGTTGTGCGATGCAAGGTGAATTTGCTTGTGAAACCTGCGGTTGGCGCGGCTTAGCGCCTCGGGATTGCTGCCAAGTTGGTGGTCCGCATCAAGCATATCGCGCAGCACGCCCACCTCTTCTGGGGTGGCGTGACGGGCGGCCAATCTGGCGGCAAGCCCTTCAAGCTCTCCACGCACCACATAAAGATCGGACAATTGGGTATGATCCAATGAGGCCACAATCAAGGACCGGCCATCGCGGGTCAGCAGGTTTTGCGTCTCAAGCCGTTGTAAAGCCTCGCGAATAGGTGTGCGCGACACGCCAAATCGTTCGGCAAGATCACTCTCGACCAAGCGGTCGCCTGGCGTATAAATGTGGCTGTCGATCGCTTCTAGGATCAAGGTATATGCGTCTTTATGCGTGCCGCGGTTTTCTTGCATGAACAGGCCTTTCGTGTTGAGGCACCCTAGCCGTAGCAGGGCGTCGCGGGCAAGCTTAAGTCGCTGCGCCAGATTGCCAAAACGGCCATCACCTTGACGGCTTTCTTGACGCAGCCTGCCTGTCGCCCCTTTCCGAAAAGCACGGATCGGCCTATGTCTGATGTATGAATAGAATTGAGACAGATATCTTCATTTCGGGCAGCGGCGTGGCCGGGCTGACAGCGGCAGCGGCCTTTGGCACGGCAGGGTTCGATGTGGTCATCGTGGACCCGACCCCACCTGTGATGCTTGCCGATCAAGCGGGCGCTGATTTACGCACCACTGCATTCCTGCAACCCGCCCAAGCCTTTCTTGACCGCGCGGGTCTTTGGTCAAAGCTCGCAGCCCACGCTGCGCCGCTGCAAATCATGCGGATCGTCGATGCCAGCGGCGAAGACGGAGACATCCGCACGCAGGCAGATTTTGACGCCAGCGATGTCTCGGACAGGCCTTTCGGGTGGAACCTGCCCAACTGGCTGTTGCGCCGCGAGATGGTCGCCCGCCTTGAGGAATTGCCCAATGTCACCTTCCGCACGGGCGTTGGATTTGCGTCCATGGTGGCGCGTTCGGCCTATGGTTTGGTCACGCTGACCGATGGGTCTCAGGTCCGCTGCAAGCTTGTGATCGGTGCAGACGGGCGCGGATCTGCGGTGCGCTTAGCTGCAGGAATAGACGTAAAAACAAAGCGCTACGGACAAAAGGCCATCACATTCGCCGTCACCCATGACGCGCCGCATCATAATGTGTCGACCGAAGTACACCGTGCCGGCGGCCCTTTCACGCTTGTGCCGCTACCCGATCATCACGGCAAGCCTTGCTCGGCGGTGGTCTGGATGGACAGCGGCCCCGCGACCGCCGAGCATATGGCGCTGGATGAGACGGCCTTTAGCGCCTTGGCCACGTCCCGCTCGGCAGGTGTGAACGGCCCATTGACCCTCGTCTCAAAACGCAACGTCTGGCCGATCATCAGTCAGGTTGCCCAAGCCATGGCTGGCCCGCGCGTCGCTTTGGTCGCAGAGGCCGCCCATGTGATGCCGCCCATCGGCGCGCAGGGCCTGAACATGTCGCTCAATGATCTGGATGCGTTGCTTGAGCTCGCTCTCAAACAGCGAGACAAGCTTGGCGGGCGCGTGATGCTCGATGCCTATCAGGCCGCACGGCACAAGGACGTCCGGCTGCGGGTTGCGGGCATCGACGCACTTAATCGCGCCTCAATCGCGGGCAATCCGTTGATACAGGATATGCGGGTTGCAGGGATCAAGGCGCTTTATAAAGCGACCCCGATCCGCCGCAAACTCATGGAAATGGGCCTCGGCGCGCGGTCCTAAAGGACCGCGTCCAAAACAGGCGTCAACCGCGCAACCGTGCCGTCCACGTCGTAAAGCTTATCTAGCCCGAAAAGACCCAGACGGAAGGTGCGGAAATCATCAGGTTCGTCGCATTGCAGCGGCACACCAGCGGCGATTTGCATGCCCTTGGCCGCAAAAGCCGATCCGTTTTGCACCGCAGGATCATCAGTATAGCTGACCACGACGCCAGGCGCCTGAAAGCCCTCTGCGGCGACGGATTTGATCCCCTTAGCCGCCAGAATGCCGCGCACTTGCTGACCCAAAGACCATTGAGCCGCTTTCAGCTTTTCAAAGCCATAGTCCTTGGTCTCAAGCATCGTATCGCGGAACGACCGCAAGCCATCCGTCGGCATCGTCAGGTGATAAGCATGCCCGCCGCCCTCATAGGCCGCCATAATCGCGCGCCACTTCTTGAGGTCCATGGCAAAGCTGTCAGAGGTCGTTTCAACCAAACGCGCAGCGGCACGTTCGGACATCATCACAAGGCCCGCAGAGGGGGTCGCCGACCATCCCTTTTGCGGCGCAGAGATCAAGACATCTACGCCCGTGGCCTTCATATCGACCCAAACACATCCGCTTGCGATACAATCAAGCACTAAGAGCGCGCCGACCTCATGGGCCGCATCGGCCATCGCCTTGAGGTACTCATCGGGCAGGATCAACCCTGCGCTTGTCTCGACATGGGGGGCAAAAACCACATCGGGTTTTGCCTCGCGAATGGCCGCGACAACTTCTTCAATCGGAGCAGGTGCAAAGGGCGCGCGGGTGTCGTTGCCCGCTTGGCGCGCTTTCAGAACTGTTGTCTTCGCGGCAAAATCGCCCGCCTCGAAAATCTGCGTCCAACGGTAGGAAAACCAGCCGTTACGCACGATCAATGCATGGGCACCACCGCCAAACTGACGCGCAACGGCCTCCATCCCGTACGTGCCGCCACCGGGCACGAGGGCCACTTCGTCGGCCTGATAGACCTCTTTCAACATAGATGAGATATCGGTCATAACACGTTGAAAAGTCTTAGACATATGATTCAGTGAACGATCCGTAAATACAACGGAAAATTCCATCAGGCCATCTGGGTCAACGGGGCTTTGAATAGTCATTGTCGTCTCCAATTTGAATTGCAGCCAACATGACCTGTGACGGCAATGATGGCAAAGTCTATCTTGGTATACCGTTCAAATTGGCCCAGGACGGCGTTCTTCACTCAAGAGCACATTGGCCTCGACGTTCCCGACCCCTGGCAATGTCATGACCCGCCGCCGCAAGACCCGCTCGAAATCGGCGAGGTCACGGGCCACGACCCGCAAGCGGTAGTCATATAGCCCGAGCACATGTTCAACGGTTTGCACCTCGGGGATGGCGCCCACCGCCCGCTCAAAATCCTCAAGGCTGACACGGCCCTTGGTGGCGAGCTTGACCCCCAGAAACACAGTCACGCCAAAACCTACCTTTTCGGCGTCCAGCAGCAACGCGCGGCCTTTGATGATACCGGCATCTTCCAAGCGCTTGATCCGCCGCCACATTGCAGGCTGGCTTAGGCCGAACTTGCGGCCCAACTGGCTTGCAGGCTGACTGGCGTCTGCGTAAAGCGCGCGCAGGATATCACGGTCGAGATCGTCCAACGTCATAGTGGCAGCACCCTGTTGGATTTGATTTCTGCCACGGTCATCAAGGCCTCGATATCGGCGATATGTGGCAGGGTCAGAACCTGTTCGCGGTAAATCTGTTGGTAGTGCGGCAAATCCCGCGCCACCAGCGACAGCCGCACATCGACACGGCCCAAAAACGTCTGGATTTCCAGAACCTCGGGCACCAGCCGCGCCGCACTCAGAAAATCATCAAAGGCGCGCGAGACCGTTTTATCCAGCGTAACGCGCAGCGATACCTGTACAGCATAACCTAGCGCGGCCCAATCAATCACCGACACCTGCCCCAGTAACACGCCGTCAGCGGCCAGCTTTTCCAGCCGCCGCGTCACCTTGCCCGTGCTCAACCCTGTCAACTCCGCCAGATCAGGCGCAGTGAGGGTCGGATCGATCTGCAAATGGCGCAAAATCGCGCGGGCGTCACTATCAAGCATGAAAAAATCAATAATCGACATTTTTGAGCATAACAAGTTAATTTTTAGCGGAAATATCAACCTTTGCAACCTCCCCAAGCTGCAAACTGCCCGTTATAAGTGCCCCAGAAACCAACTCAAAGGACTGCCCCTATGCGCGTTTATTATGATCGTGATTGCGATGTTAACCTCATCAAAGACAAAAAAGTCGCCATCCTCGGCTATGGCTCCCAAGGCCACGCCCATGCGCTGAACCTGCGCGACTCTGGCGCCAAGAACCTTGTTGTGGCCCTGCGCGAAGGCTCCCCTTCCGCCAAGAAAGCCAAAGCTGAAGGCCTCAAAGTTATGGGTATTGAGGAAGCAGCCGCTTGGTGCGACCTGATCATGTTCACAATGCCCGACGAGCTTCAGGCCGAAACCTACAAAAAGCACGTGCGCGACCACCTCAAGCCAGGCTCCGCGATTGCGTTTGCCCACGGCCTCAACGTGCACTTCGGCTTGATCGAGCCAAAAGACGGCGTTGACGTCATCATGATGGCGCCAAAAGGCCCAGGTCACACCGTGCGCGGCGAGTTCACCAAGGGCGGCGGCGTGCCTTGCTTGGTTGCGGTTCACACAGATGCGACTGGCAAAGCGATGGAAATCGGCCTGTCCTATTGCTCCGGCATCGGCGGCGGTCGCTCCGGCATCATCGAGACAAACTTCCGTCAGGAATGCGAAACCGACCTTTTCGGCGAACAAGCCGTTCTTTGCGGCGGTATCGTTGAGCTGATCCGCATGGGCTTCGAGACACTTGTTGAGGCTGGCTACGAGCCTGAAATGGCATACTTCGAATGCTTGCACGAAACCAAGCTGATCGTTGACCTGATCTATGAAGGCGGCATCGCCAACATGGACTACTCGATCTCCAACACAGCAGAATACGGCCAGTACGTGTCCGGCCCACGCATCCTGCCATACGTTGAGACAAAGGCCCGCATGAAAGCGGTTCTGGACGACATTCAGTCTGGCAAATTCGTGCGCGACTTCATGCTTGAAAACGCCGTTGGCCAGCCAACAATCAAAGCGTCACGTCGTGCAAACGACGAGCATCAGATCGAATTGGTCGGCGGCAAGCTGCGCGACATGATGCCATGGATCTCCGCTGGCAAAATGGTCGACAAGTCCAAGAACTAAGCTAACCGCATAGGGTGGGTTTTAACCCATCACACGGGGCGTCCCTCTTGGGGCGCCCTTTTCAATTACAAATTGGCGGAACACCCGATGCAAACCCCGACCCTGCAAAACTGGCTCTCGGTCCTTGTCCTTGGCTTGATTTGGGGCGGCACTTTTATGGTCGTCTCGATTGCACTGCGCGGCTATGGCCCGCTGACTGTCGCCTGCGCGCGCACAACGCTGGGTGCCATCGCGCTTTTGACGTTGATGCGCGTCTTGAAACGCCCGCTGCCCACCTTTGACGCCCGAATGATCAAATATCTGACCGTGATCGGCATTTTGAACACGGCCGTCCCATTCGCGCTCTTGAGCTGGGGCCAGCAATATGTGCCCTCCGCTTTCGCCGGCATCTCGATGGCCGCTCTGCCCCTCTTTGTGTTGCCGCTGGCGCATATTTTCACGGATGAAAAGCTCAGCACCCGCAATCTGGTGGGCGTCGGCCTCGGCTTCACAGGCGCGATCGTCCTGATCGGGCCTTCCGTCCTCAAGATCGGCACAGGCATGGCGCCTTTGGGCCAAATCGCCTGCATCATGGCGACGATATCTTATGCGATCTCAAGCATCATGACCCGCCGCTGCCCGCCGATCGACTCGATCACAATGGCAGCGCTACTCTTGCTGGTCGGCGCCACGGCTCTGATCCCTGCCATGCTCATTTTCGAGGGCGTCCCGCATATCGCCGACCGCACCTCGACCATGGCGATTATGTTTCTGGGGTTCGTGCCGACCGCCTTTGCCGCGCTGTTGCGGGTCACGACGATCCGTAGCGCAGGCGCTGTTTTCATGACACTCGTAAATTACCAAGTGCCTGTTTGGTCAATGATTTTCGGGGCGTTTGTGCTGTCAGAGGTGCTTCCGCTGCGCTTTTTTGCAGCTCTCGCACTCATTATGATCGGGCTCATGATCAGCCAGTGGAACAGCCTCAAGCGGATCTTCGGGCGGGTTTAAACCGCCCGCTCGACCTCGGCCACGATCCCGTCAACGACCTGCACCAACAAATCCGCATCTTCGCATTCGGCCATGACGCGCACCAAAGGTTCGGTCCCTGATTTGCGGATGAGCAAGCGGCCCGTGCCGACCAGTTTGGCCTCGGCATCCGCAATCACGGCCTTAACCGCCTGTGCATTCATCGGATCTGTGCCCAAGCTGTATCGCACGTTCTTGAGCATCTGCGGCACGGTCTCGAAACTCTGGGTCAATGCGCTGGCCTTTTTGCCGGTCTCAAGCATCGCGGCCAAGAATTGCAGTCCGGCCAAAAGCCCGTCACCTGTCGTCGCGTAATCGGTCATCACAATATGACCCGACTGCTCGCCGCCAAGGTTGAACCCGCCCGCCCTCATGGCCTCAACCACATAGCGGTCGCCCACACCTGTGCGTAAAAGCTGCAACCCCTTGCTGGTCAAGAACCGCTCCAGACCAAGGTTGGACATCACCGTCGCCACCAACGTTCTGCCATTGAGCCTGTCACTTTGCGCCCAGCGATCCGCCATCAACGCCATGATCTGATCGCCATCGGCAACTTTGCCGTTCTCTTCCAAAATCATCACGCGATCCGCGTCGCCATCAAGGCAAATTCCCACATCCGCGCCATGCGCGACAATCGTCTCGGCAGCAGAGAGCGTCGAGGTTGACCCGCAACCTGCGTTAATGTTGTAGCCGTCAGGCGAAACACCCACAGGGATCACAGTCGCGCCAAGCTCCCAGAGCACCTCTGGAGCGACCTTATATGCCGCACCGTTCGCACAATCGATCACGACCTTGAGCCCGTCCAGACGCATTCCATGCGGCAGGGTCGTCTTGACCCGCTCGGCATAGCGGAACCGCCCGTCGTCGATCCGTCTGGCGCGCCCGATATTATTGGCTTGCGCCGGTTCAATGTCCCCCGCAACCAAAGCCTCGATTTCGGCCTCGGCCTCGTCAGACAACTTAAACCCGTCGGGCCCAAAAAACTTGATCCCATTGTCGTGGTGCGGATTGTGGCTGGCCGAAATCATGATGCCAACATCGGCGCGCATAGAGGTCGTGAGCAACCCGACCGCAGGTGTCGGTACAGGGCCCAGCAAAAGCACATTCATGCCCGTGCTCGTCAACCCTGCGGTCAAAGCGCTCTCGAACATATAGCCCGAGAGCCGTGTGTCCTTGCCGATCACAACGCGGTGGCCATTGGAGCCGTCATTGCGGAAATAGCACCCTGCAGCAGCCCCGATTTTGAGGGCCATTTCGGCGGTCATCGGGTAAATATTTGCCTTGCCGCGCACACCGTCCGTGCCAAAAAGCTTCCGTGTCATTTCTGCTCCGCCATTGCCATTTGCAGGCTCAGCGCCTGTCTTGTTTGATACGTATCGTGAACCCGCAAGATTTGCACCCCTGCCGCGATCCCATGCAACGCCACTGCAACCGACCCTGCCATGCGGTCTTTGGCCTCGGGGGCGTTCCCTAATGTTCCGATAAACCGCTTGCGCGATGCGCCCAAGAGGATCGGACAACCCAGACCATGAAACAGCGACAATCCGCGCAGCAATTCTAAGTTGTGTTCCAATGTTTTACCGAATCCGATACCTGGATCAACGACGATCAAGTCGCGCGCAATGCCTGCAGCTTCGGCGAGGGCAATGCGCGCGGCCAAAAAATCGTAAACATCCAGCAAGACATCGTCATAGGTCGGATTATTCTGCATCGTCCCAGGGTCGCCGCTGGCATGCATCAGACAAATCGGGGCTTTGGCCGCAGCCACCATCCCCGCCATCGCCGGATCATAGGACATCGCAGCCACATCATTGACGAGCGTTGCGCCAGCTTGCAGACCCGCCGCAGCAACATCGGCCTTGCGGGTATCAATCGAGATCGGCACGTCAGAGGACGCACGAATAGCAGCAATCACAGGGGCAGTGCGGGTAATTTCAGCGGCGTGATCGACAGTCACAGCGCCCGGGCGCGTGCTTTCTCCACCAATATCAAGGATATCCGCCCCAGCGGCAATCATCGCTTGGGCATGGGTGACTGCCGCCGGCATATCCGCGAAGTCCCCCCCGTCCGAAAAGCTGTCGGGCGTCACGTTCAAAATGCCCATGATCCGTGGTGCGTCTAAAGTCAGCCCGGCAACGGGCGCACGGGCTGCGGTCAACTGGCGTATCACGGCGGCGGGCACTTCGGTTGCAGGTATCACCTCGGCCGCCTTATGGCGGCGCAGCACAGCCACCTTGTCAAACCAACACCACCCTATGGCGACCGCCCCCTCGGGGCGCGGCCCCGTGATTTGCAGTAACGGTTTGAAATAATCCGTCATGTCAGATCGGCTTGCTCCAATGGGATCGCGCGGACCGGAACTGCCGCAGTTGGCGCATCTGCCCCGATCACCAGCAATTCATTTGCTTTCATCTCGGCGGCAAACCACGCAGCCAGTGCCAATGCATCGCGCGGGCCGGCCGACGGACCATCCACCGCATCAAGCACGATCTTGGACGGCGCCCAAACGCAAATCTGGCCGTTCTTCATCGCCCAATCCAACTCGGTGCGGGTCTCGACAACCTTGCAGCGCAAATCGCGGGCGGCCAACACCCAAGCGTTCTGCTCAATCGCCAACAGATCAATACGGCGCTGGGTCATGGCATGCATAGTCTGAGGTGCTGCAAGATCAGAGGCCCCGACACAAATGATCAGCGGCGCATCCATCTCAGCCAACGCGTCGATCCAGCCCTTGAGATGGGCAGAGGCAAAAGCCGCGTTGGTCAAATAGACAACGCGCGGGTGCGGAGCTTCCTGATGGGCTTGGCCCGCATGGGAATGGCCGTCGCGCGACCGTACGATCTCGACACCCAAGGCAAAAGGCCCACGGTCCAGCTTCTCAATGCGCACAAAAACACGCTCTGCTTGCGGCTCTAGCAAAATCCGCTCTGCCACACGGGCCGCCAGCGTCTCCAGCAGGTTGATCCGCTCGGCATGAAGCTCCACGCCAATCGCTTCGGTCACGCGGTCATAGGACAAGATACGGTCGACATCGTCATCAATCGGCCCCGTCAGCGGCGTGACCTCAACGACGATATTAAAACGGACACGCTGCAACTTGCCGCGTTCCAGTTGAAACGCACCAATTTCGACCTCGACGACATAGTCGCGGAGGGAAATGCGGTCACAGGGCGCGATGGCACTGGCTTCGGCACGTTCACTTGGGTGCGCGAACGCGAGGCGGATATCATCTGTCATTGTATTCTCAATCAAGGGGCCTTTGCGGCATACTAGCCGAGACGGCCCCTTGCAAGGACAGCAAAGACGGCAGCACCGCCGTCACTTGCGACCTTAATTGGATGCCGTGCGGGTTGGCTGACGGTAAAAGTAGTGAGAGCCAATGGTCGCTGTGCGCGGAAAACGTTTTGCCCAAGACGGGCTGACGGCTTTCGTGTGGTAATGAGTAGCGCCATCTGTCAGTGGACGATCGGCCCCATCCACAAGAATTTTGGCAACCTTCCCAACGCGGACCCAAGCGCCCTGCTCGGCGATACGGTCTGCGATGCCGTCACAGGTATAGGTGAACTGGCACCCGAATTTGCGGCCCGTGCCCTGATTGATCACAGCACAAACCGAATTGGGGTAATCCGCGCTGGAGACGCGGTTCAAAATCACTTCGCCAACGGCAAAAATGCCTTCGACTGTTTCACCGCGCGCCTCGAAATAAAGCGCCTCGGACAAGCAACGCCACTGCGCGCCACCCGATGCGGTTGGCAATGCGGCCAAGAAGGAACGGTCGTAAGAAATATCCGCCGATGCCATCTCGACATTACGCTCGGATGCAGGCGGCAAGGTTGTCAACGCGGTCATGCGCGCTTCGGGCACAACTGACAAAGACTGGCGCTCTTGTCCCAAAAGGGCAGAGAGCCTGCTGGCAATCACCTCGTCTGCTTGGGCGGTTCCCGCCGCAATGAACAGAGTGGCCGTGGCGGCAGCCTTTATCAACGTCCCGAAAGTAAATCGCATTGCGCAAATCCATAGCTTCACGTAGTCAGCCCTACGCCGGCGCTGGCTTCCTAGGCGATCAAAACGATTCGGTCCACCCTCTCAGCCTGTGACATACTGCAAAGCAAAGATTTCCGCCGATTCACCCCTTTTTGCTGATACGAGCGGCGATTGCCAACTGCGCGGCAGAAAGCCGTGCGACGGGAACGCGGAATGGTGAGCAAGAGACGTAATCAAATCCCTGCTTTCGGCAAAATTCAATCGCAGTCCGACTGCCACCATGCTCACCGCAAATCGACAAAACGATGTTAGGATTACCCAGCCTGCCGCGCACCGCACCAATCGACAACAACTCGCCGACACCTTCGACATCCAGCATGTGAAACGGGTCTTCTGCATAAACACCCTGCTTGACGTAGGCCGACATAAAGCGACCCGCATCATCGCGCGACAACCCATAGGTCATCTGGGTCAAGTCATTCGTACCAAACGATAAAAACGACGCATGTTTGGCAATATCTTCGGCACGCAAGGCCGCGCGCGGTGTCTCGACCATGACGCCAAGGCGGTAGGTGAACTCCACATTCTTCTCGGCACGCACGGCGGCTGCAACGCCTTCGATCTGCGCTTTGACCAGTTCAACTTCGCGCATCGCACTGACCAGAGGGATCATAATTTCGGGCACAATCTTGGCGCCCTCTTTTGTAATAATCGCCGTGGCCTCGAAAATTGCGCGCACCTGCATCTCGTAAATTTCAGGAACAGCAATGCCCAAACGGACGCCGCGCATCCCCAACATCGGGTTATATTCGCTCAAAGCAGCGACGCGCTCTGTCACCTCGTGAACCGGCAAAGCGAGCTGTTCGGCAAGGTCGCGCAGGCCCGCTTTTCCAGAGGGCAAAAACTCGTGCAAAGGCGGATCGAAAAGACGGATACAGACGGGCTGTCCGTGCATAATCCGAAAAAGCTTTTTAAAATCCATACGTTGCATCGGAAGCAGGCGATCCAGCACAGCACGCCTGTCAGCGCTACTGCCCGCAAAAATCATCTCGCGCATCACGCCTATACGGTCGCCATCAAAGAACATGTGCTCTGTGCGACACAATCCAATGCCTTGAGCGGCGAAATTTCGCGCAGTTTGGGCGTCAGCGGGGGTATCTGCGTTCGCGCGGACCCCAATATCGCGGAATTCATCGGCCCATTCGAGCAAAGTTTGGAAGGCGCCATCAAGCGTCGCCTCCATTGTCGCAGGCTCACCGACAAGAACATCGCCCGTTGTGCCATCAACGGTAATGATGTCGCCGACGGCAAATCTGCGCCCGTCAGGGGCAATCAGGGCCTGTGACTTGCGGTCAATCGCAAGGTCCGATGCACCGACGATGCAAGGCACGCCCAAGCCACGCCCGATCACCGCTGCGTGGCTCGTCACACCGCCGCGCATGGTTAAAACCGCGACCGCTGCGTGCATCCCGCGAATGTCTTCGGGGGTCGTTTCGCGGCGCACCAAGACACAAGCCTCGCCACGCGCCGCACTCGCCTGCGCCTCTGTCGCAGTCAGCACGATCCGCCCCGAGGCCGCCCCTGGACTGGCGGCAATCCCCGTCACAATGCGGTCGCGCACAGCGTTCGGGTCAACTTGTCTGTGCAGCAATGCCGACAGCGCCGTCGGTTCGACGCGCATCACCGCCTCTTCGCGCGGAATGATCTTATCTTCGGCCAATGCAACCGCGACGCGCACGGAGGCCCGCGAGGCGCGCGGCACACGGACCGCATCGAGCACCCACAAGCAGTCGTTTTCAATTGTGAATTCGATCTGCATCTCTTCGCGCAACTTCGCGCGGGTCACAGCGCCCGCTTTCACCAACAGGTCAAAGACAGCGGGGCACTGCTCTTCGAGCGATGGGCCGCGCGTGTCTTTGGTCAAATAAAGTGCACCCTCCACATCGCCCAAAGCGGCACGCGCCTGACTTTGACCAAGATAGCGACCCGTAATCTGCGGCAGACCTGTTGCGCTATTGATGAATTGAATGAAACCCGTGCCACATTCGCCCTGCCCGACGCCTAAAACCATTGCCTGCACAACCAGCCCGAGCCCCGCATCCGCTGGCGCGCCCTTGGCTTGACGCAAAAGCCGCGCCGTGGTGCCATCCCAGGCCCGCGCCATGGATCGCAACACTTCCGCCAATTGCACGGCGGGGTCCTGCGGAAACGGCTCGTCGGTTTCATGCTCGTAAGAGGCCAGTATTTGCGCCAGCGCGGTGCGATCTGCGACCTTGGGCAGATCAAATGCATCAGGGTCAAGCCGCGAGACGTGCAACGCAAACGACCGCACGAAGCGGATATAGATTTCTGTCGCGGCTTTCTCGCCGATGTCATTTACCATCGCAGCATGACGAACGTCATTCATCCCGATGTTCAAAATTGCACTCGGGCCGCCCCAATCAGGATCTTGGCTGGACGGGCGCACCGAAAGCAACGGATTTGGCCCGAATGGCGCAAGTATCTCGGCCATATCAGGCATCACCCCGATGGCGATATCGTAAACTGCACGAAACGAGAGAGCGATCGTCTTGGGCACGGGCATGTCGAGGCGCACGAGGCGCTGCAAACATTTCGCCCGCCCGCCGTGCACAACAGGGCTCATCAGCGCCGTGGGCGTGATCAGCGTGAAGGGTTCACATTCAAATTCATTCTGCACTGCGGCACCACTTTCTTTTGTGAGTGCAACATAGAAGCAGAAAGCGCCTCAGGTAAAGGACAGACTAGCCCTCAACCCGCGTCAAATCGGCCACCGACAAACAGATTTTCCGAATACGCGACAAGAGGTTGAGCCGGTTACGGCGCACCACCTGTTGATCGGCATTCACCTGCACGTCCGTGAAGAACGCATCAATCGGCGCGCGCAAGGCGGCCATAGCCGTCATCGCCACCCCGAAATCCTCCGCAGCCATCGCAGGCGTGATCACTGCCTCTGCTGCATCCAATGCTGCAAACAACGCCGTTTCCGCACCCGCCTCGGCAAATTTCAACTCGGCCCCGTAAGAATACTCGACCCCGTCCTTTTCCTCGGCTTGGGTCAGGATATTATTCGCGCGCTTGAAACCTTGGATCAGGTTGACGCCGTCATCCGTGGCCAGCGTCTCTGACAACGCCCGCGCCCGCTTGACCAGCAACGTCAGATCATCCGACCCCTCCATCGCGATGCAGGCATCAATGATGTCATGGCGAATACCTTGGTCCTTGAGGTAGGTTTTCAGGCGGTCGTGGAAGAAGGAGAGGAGGTCAGTCGCATTGCTCGAAATCGACTTCACATTAAACACACCAGAGACGCCCTTTGCCCGCAAATCATCCGTCGCAAAGGCGTCGTCGTTTTGCAGCGATTCTTGGATCATCAAGGCAAATGTGCCTTGGGCATCACCCAACGTCAATTTTGGCAGGAGCTTCAATGACACTTCATTCTCCAAAACCAACCGAATAACCCCAAGCGCCGCTCTCCTCAGCGCAAACGGATCCTTTGATCCCGTCGGCTTCTCGTCAATCGCCCAGAACCCCGTCAGCGTGTCGATCTTATCCGCGAGCGCCACGGACACGGACACGGGCGCAGACGGCACATCATCTGACGGCCCCAACGGCGAATAGTGCTCTTGCGCAGCGGCAGCAACGGCATCCGATAGCCCCGCCTCTTTCGCGTAATAACGGCCCATAAGCCCTTGTAGTTCCGCGAATTCATAGACCATCTCGGACGACAAATCGGCCTTCGCCACGCGAGCCGCCTCGGCCACCTCGTCAGCATCCGCACCCACAATCGGCGCAATCTGGCGCGCCAGCGCAATAATCCGGTCAATCCGCTCTTTCTGACTGCCTAGCATGTTGTGGAACGTCACATTTGACAAGCTCTCCAGCCACGGCCCCATGCCCGCCTTGGCCACACGCAGATCGTTTTCCCAAAAGAATTTCGCATCCGACAGGCGCGCGAAAAGCACCTTTTGGTTGCCCTTCAGTATGGTCGCCCCGTGATCGGACGTGACCGTATTGGCGACGGTCACAAAACGCTCGATCTGGCCCGACTTCGGGTTGCGCACGGAAAAGAATTTCTGGTGCTCTTTCATCGAGGTCTTGAGAACCTCTGCAGGCAATCCGTGAAAGGCTTGGTCAACATGCCCGATCAAAACGACTGGCCATTCGACAAGGCCCGCAACCTCAGCCAGCAACCCTTGATCCTCAACCACCTCAAGACCCATCGCAAAGGCTTGGTTCGTGGCGTCGTGCCAGATCATCTCGGCGCGCGCGTCAGCGCGCAGCATGACATAGGCGCGCTTTAACTTCGCCTCGTAATCCTCGAAAGAATTTACATAAAACACGTCAGGGCTCAAAAAACGGTGACCGCGGGTTTGCTTACCGGAAACGATCCCGTCCACATCCATCGGCACCACTTCTGCCCCTGCCTCATCAGTCAGAATACAAATGATCGAATGCAGCGGGCGGACCCACTTCAGGGAGCCCGTCCCCCAGCGCATCGACTTTGGCCAAGGGAAGTTGCGGATCGCATGTTCCAGTACTTCGGCGATAATCTCTGCGGCCATACGGCCCGGCTTTTCGATCACGGCAAAGTAGGTTTGACCCTTTTTGTCGTCGCGAACCTCTAACGCCTCACGCGCGACACCCGCACCGCGCAAAAAACCCTCGATCGCCTGCTCTGGCGCACCGACTTTTGGACCCTTACGCTCTTCACGCACAGGTTTGCTCTCGCCGGTCAAATCCTCGACCGACAAGGTCAGGCGACGCGGCGTCGAGAAGGACGCAGCCGACTTATACGTCAGCCCCGCCTCGACCAGACCGTCAGTGACCAGCTTTTGCAGATCAGCCGCAGCTTTGCCCTGCATCCGCGCCGGAATTTCCTCGGAGAAAAGTTCTATCAGGAGATCAGACATCAGTTTAGGCCTTCTGGAGCAGGTGGGCATTCAGGGGGTGTCGGGTTGCCATCAAAGACGACGTCACCGCAGGAATTGATCTGGTGCCAAGCAAAAGCGCGGCCATCGGGGTACACAGCAATCACACGGTCGATGCCATATTGAATATCGTGATTGCCCATAAAGGCCACGGCGACACCGCCTTCAAGATCAGCACCGATTTGTTTGGCGTCAAAACAATCGAACCAACGGGGTGCGACACGAGGTTCCGCATCGTCATAAATCTCGTAGGTTTCAGTCAAAAGAGCCAAGGACATCCCTGTGTTAAAACAGGACCGATACCGCAGCGGGCTTGAATTGCTGTCAATCGCCTTGACGTTTTCGAACAAAATGCCCTCTGGATCGCTAGATACGACCGAGGTTAATTGCACTTTTTCAACATTCATTGAGACGTCGTCGTAATAAGCGTAAACCTGCAAATAGTAGAGCGCACCGCCCGCCAACAAAGCAATCACAACTGTCCCCAATATAGCTATGCGCGCCATCATGCCGCAAACCCGCCCGCTGGTGTCTGCACAAAGGCATCCGCGCAGGCCTTCGCCAAGGCACGTACCCGTCCAATGTACGCCTGCCGTTCTGTGACCGAAATCACGCCGCGCGCATCCAGAAGGTTAAACAAATGGCTGGCCTTGATGCACTGATCATAAGCGGGATGCGCCATGATGATACGCTTGCCCGTCTTCGGATCAACGGCAGGCACGTCCAGAATACGCTGGCACTCGGCTTCCGCGTCCTTGAAGTGCTGCAAGAGCACATCCGTGTCGGCCACGTCAAAGTTCCAGCGTGCGTATTCCTGCTCTGTCTGAAAAAAAATATCGCCGTATTTCAAGGCAATCGGCGCATCCGGGTCATTGAAAGGCATGTCCATCACATGATCGCATTCGAGCACATACATCGCCACACGCTCCAACCCGTAGGTCAACTCGCCCGAGACGGGCTTGCAATCATGCCCCCCAACCTGCTGGAAATAGGTGAACTGGCTGACTTCCATCCCGTCGCACCAGACTTCCCAGCCGAGCCCTGCGGCGCCCAGCGTCGGGCTTTCCCAATCGTCTTCGACAAAGCGGATGTCATGCACTGTGGCGTCGATCCCGATGGCCTTGAGCGAGCCAAGGTAAAGGTCCTGCAAATCGGGCGGGCTTGGTTTGATGATCACCTGATATTGGTAATAATGCTGCAAACGGTTCGGGTTTTCGCCGTAGCGCCCGTCGGTCGGGCGGCGCGAGGGTTGCACATAGGCCGCAGCCCAAGGCTTGCTGCCCAGTGAGCGTAGCGTCGTGCCAGGGTGAAATGTGCCCGCACCGACCTCCATGTCATAGGGTTGCAAAATAGCGCAGCCCTTTGCCGCCCAGTATGTCTGGAGCCGCAGGATGATTTCCTGAAAACTACGGGGTTTATCGGTCATCGTCAGCCTCATGAATTGGTTGCACACCTCTTACGGGGGCGGGGGCAAAGGGTCAATTAGGCCACGGGTGCTTAATTCTTAACAAAATGGGTCGATTCCTACTGCGCGTCACGATTCCTCTGCTAAATTCCGCCGAAGTCAGTAAAGATTCTTCTAATTACCAGATTGAGGCCTATATGATCCGCCCCCTTATTGCGCTTGTTTTCATTGCGATCTCATCGATTTCAGCCAGCGCGCAAGACACCGTTTGGGTGCAGGTCGAGGCACAGCCGACCCTTTCGGCGGCGCAAGCACGCGCACGGGCCTATGCGGGCCAGCTTGAGAATGTGAGTGGGTATTTCTTGGGCGGGCGCTGGTATGGGATTGTCTTGGGGCCCTACACGACAGCGGATGCGGAAACCCTGATCCGTGACCTGCGCCGCAAGAGACAAATCCCGACCGATAGCTATGTCGTCGACGGCAGCCGTTTCCAGCAGCAGTTTTGGCCCGTCGGCGTCGGGGCGCAAACCGCCGCACAGCCGCTGCCGGCATCAACCGACACCAGCCCTGATCCGCAACCCGCCGAGATCATCGAAACACCACTTGTGAGTGTTGAGGTCCCGGCCGACATCGCGCCCGTGATCGATCCGGTCCAGATCCCTGACGAGACCGCCAGCCAAGCGCAGGCCTCCGAGGCGCTTTTGGATCGCGGGCAGCGGATGGATCTGCAAACGGCCCTGCAATGGGCAGGGTTCTATGATGCCGCCATTGACGGGGCATTCGGACGCGGCACGCGAGCGTCGATGCGCGCTTGGCAAGAGGCCAAAAACTACGAGCCCACAGGTATTCTGACCACCAACCAGCGCGCTGCGCTTTTTGCAGATTATAACGCCGTCCTTGACGGGATGAACCTGCAACTGGTGCGCGACGATGTTTCTGGCATTGAAATGCTGGTGCCGACAGGGGTTGTGGCGTTTGCTGCCTACGAGCCGCCCTTTGTGCGGTTTGAGGCCAAAGGCGAGATTGACGCAAAGGTGTTGTTTATCAGCCAAGCGGGCGACCAGAACCGGCTTTACGGGCTTTATGAAGTCATGCAAACACTCGCAATTGTTCCGCCAGAGGGCGAGCGCAAACGCGGCACCAATTCCTTTGAACTCGAAGGCATCGGTGGCGGCATCCATTCCTATACCTATGCTGCCGTGAAAGACGGCGCGATCAAAGGCTTTAGCCTGATTTGGCCCCAAGGCGACGAGGCGCGCCGCAGCCGGATTTTTGCAGAGATGCAAAGCAGCTTTACCACCATTAATGGCCTGCTTGACCCCGCGCTGATGGCCCCGAGCGACGACCAAAGCATCGACATGATCAGCGGCTTGGAAGTCCGCCAGCCAAAGCTCTCGCGCTCCGGCTTTTTTGTGGACACCAAGGGGGCTGTACTGACCACGCTTGACGGGTTGGAAATCTGCGAGAAAATCACGATCAATGGCGAACATGATGCGGACATTCTTGCATCGGATGCGGCGCTTGGGATTGCTGTCTTGCAGCCCAAGGAACGTTTGTCCCCGCTCAGTGTGGCGACGTTCCAAACAGGCGTGCCACGGTTGCAAGCAGAAGTCGCTGTGGCGGGGTTTCCCTATGGCGGCGTGCTTGTGACACCGTCACTGACATTCGGGCGGCTCGCGGATTTGCGCGGGTTGAACGGGGAGGACAACGTGAAGCGGTTGATCCTGACTGCGCAAGAGGGTGACGCGGGAGGACCAGTGTTTGACAACGGCGGCGCGGTACTTGGTATGATGATGCCACGCAAGATCGTGAACGGTCAGGTTTTGCCGCCAGAGGTCAGCTATTCGATCAACGCGGACCTGATCCTTGATGCCTTGGCTGCCGCCGGTGTCGCCGCGCAGACGACGGACACGGTGGCATTCATGCCGCCTGAAACCCTGACGTCGCGCGCCGCAGAAAGCACAGTGCTGGTGAGCTGCTGGTAGAGGTAATATGGGTTAAAACCCATCCTACGCCAATGCGGTCATGAACAGATGTCTGCGGTCACATGAATGAGCGTTGGCCCCTTGGTCGCAAGGGCCTTGGTCACTGCGTCGTGTAGCTCTGCAAGCGACTTTGGCGCGGCGGTCGCGGCCCCGTAAGCCTGACCAAGCTTAACGAAATCAGGGTTCTTCTGGATCACCGCATTGGGCGCGATTTGCGCGCGCACCATGCTATCCTCGATCTCGCCCAGCTTGCCGTTGTCCCAGATGATGATGGGCAGCGTGAGGTCCAGTTCAACCGCCACCATCAATTCCTGCAACGTATACTGAAACCCGTAGTCGCCGGCGATGGCGATCACAGGCTGATCCCCCACCCCGATCTTGCCGCCAATCGCGGCAGGTAGCGCATATCCAAGCGTGCCAAAGCCGTAGGGGTGGTGCCAATGCCCCGGACGGTCCATCGTCCAAATCTCTTTGGCTGCATAAGCGAATTGGGTCATATCGGAGTAGATCATCGTCTCGGGCGGCAGCGCCTCGCGCAAGGCATCCGCAACGGGCAGTATGCTAGGGCGCTCAAGCGCGATCTGACCGCGCATCCGCTTGCGAAACCCGTTGACCTCTGCTTCGGTCCATTCTGACTGCGGAGCCTTCAGCAACCCACTTTTGTTGACAGCATAAAAGAACAGGCCCGCATCGCAAAGCTGCGCAACATCGTCGGGGCCACACTTTGCCAAGACTTCGCTGTCTTGATTAACAACAATCATCCGGCAGTTATGCCCCAACGCGTCGCGCCATAAATCCACCTCGGCCAAGTCGGTACCGACACAGATCACCAAATCGGCCTGCGCCATCATTTCCGCACTCTCCGGACGGGCCAGAAGTGCGCCAAAATGCAGCGGATCCTGCGCGATCCCGCGTCCCGCATAGGTGCAAAATGACGCGGCCCTGCCCTGCGCAAGCGTTTCGCGCAAAGGTTCTGTTGCACCTACAGCCCCGCCGCCAAGCACAAATATAGGCCGCTTTGCCTTGGACAGTGCCTCTGCAAATAACGCCAGAACCGGCTTTATCGGGATGTCGAGACGAGAGCTTGGATTGTCGCCCAGATCCCTTGCGGCTGTCGTCGGTGTCTGCAACAGCTCAATCGGCACACTGATGTGTTTAGGGCGTTTGCGATCGTTCGAAAACTGCAAGAAGGCCCGATCAATCAGCGCATAGGCCGCCTCAGCCGTCCGCGCCGTTTCAGACCAATCGCAGACCGCGGCTGCTGCCCCTTCTTGGTCTTTCATTTGGTGCAACTGCCCACGCTTTGCCGCCGTTTCATCCAGACAAGACGACAGCACCAGCATCGGCACGCTATCGCTATAGGCCTGCCCCATCGGCGTCATGATATTGCACAACCCCGGCCCTGTAATGACATAGGCCACCCCCGGCTTGCCGGTCGCGCGGGCATAGCCGTCGGCCATGAACCCAGCGCCCTGCTCGTGACGGGCCAGCACATGGCGCAGGCCAGCTTCCTCAATGCCGCGGTACATTTCTTGGTTATGGACACCTGGAATGCCGAAAATCACCTCGACCCCGCGATCCTTAAGCATGTGCGAAATTTGCGCACCGAGAGGACGTTGAGACATCAGCTTCTCCAAAAACCACGGGTGAATAGGACGAGCACGGCCATCATCTCCAAGCGGCCGACAAACATAGCCAGCGCAAGGATCCATTTGGCCGTATCATTGAGGCCCGCAAAATTACCCGAAGGACCAATTTCGGACCCCAACCCCGGACCGACATTTGCGATCGCCGTGGCGGCGCCAGAAACGGAAGTGATGAAATCGAGACCTGTCAGGCCGAGTAAAACCGCAAAAAGCCCGAGCGTCAAAAAGAAGGCCACAAAGAAAGCCATGACCGAGTTCAAGACTTCCTCAGAGACAGGGCGGCCTTGATAGCGGGGAGTGAACACGCCATGCGGCGAGTGAATTTGGCGGATTTGGCTTTTGATTGAGGCAAAGAGCAACTGATAGCGGAACACTTTGACCGAACAGGCCGTCGAGCCCGCACAGCCCCCGATCAGGCCAATGAAAAAGAACATCACAACGGGGAATGTGCCCCATGTCATATAGTCCGCGCTGGCATAGCCTGTTCCAGAAATGATCGAAACCACGTTGAACAGCGATTCGCGAAAGGCAATCTCGGTGATCTCGCCTTCACGGCCCCAAACCCACGCCGTAATCAACATGACGCAGATAAAAATAATCATAAAGAAAGCATGGACTTGCGTGTCTTGCAGCAAAGGCTTTGCGGTGCCGCCCAAAATCTGGACGTACCGCACAAATGGAAGCGCCGCGAGGATCATATAGAACGACGCGGCGTAGTGAACCGCCTCGCCATAATAAGACATTGACGCATCAGAATTGGCCATGCCACCGGTCGAAAGTGTGGTCATCGCATGCACAATCGCGTCGAATGTCGCCATACCAAAGGCAGAATAGGTCAGCGCACAAGCCATCGTAAGGCCGACATAAATGACCGAAATACGGCTTGCGATCTGGCCCGCGCGCGGCAGGATTTTGCCGCTGGTGTCAAACCCTTCCGTGCGGAAAATCTGCATACCGCCGACCCGAAGCTCGGGCAGAAATACCATCGCGACCACGACGATACCGATGCCCCCGAGCCATTGCAGCGTGCCTCGCCACATCTTGATCCCCGCAGGCAGCGCCTCTAACCCGCTAAAGACGGTCGCGCCCGTCGTCGTCAGCCCCGACATGGCTTCAAAGAAAGCATCCGTCAGGCTGGCATTGGTGGCGCCCATCACAAACGGAATTGCCCCGAAAACCGGCAACGTCAACCAGACCAGAGAGGTCAGCAAAAACGTCTGCCGCAAGGTCAGCCCCTCGCCCACACCATTGGCGCAGGCCAAGGCCAAAAGCCCCCCTGTGAGCATCGTCACAATGGCGCTTTCCATGAAAACAGGCCAGTGGCCGTTTCCTTCGACCAAATCGGCCGCCAGTGACGCCAGCATGGTAAACCCAAGCGTCGCCACGAGCAGACCGATCACATATCCCACAGGGCGCAAATCAAACATGGGGCAGCGTTGGCCCGCCCAAAGAGCTATGTCAAGAACCCGCCCCCTTGGGCGTTGCAAATTATCTCAATGAGAGGCGTGTTAACCGACGTGGAACAGGGTCTGGAACAGGCGCGGATCAATTGAGGTCGCAGCAAATGTGGTTCCCTCCGTCATGACCGACACCGCGTCATGGCTATGCAGGCTTTCCTGATGACTTGCCACCACGCGGAAATCGCCCACGCGGGTATCGGCCAGCAATTGCTCGCTGAACAGACGGGCTGCATCCTCCACAAAGATCGGGTTTGCCGCGTTCAACTCTGCAAAGGCCTGCTCGTCTTCGCGCTTGACCATAACTTGGGTCTCAGTGGGCACCGCCACGCGGGCCATGTCGATCACGTCCTCGAACCACAAACAGTTGCCAGCATCCTCTACCACCAGCGACATGCGCGCGACAGAACGCTGCGAATGGGGGGTGGCAAGCTGGCCGCGGAACTGGCGGGCGTGTTCGGACAGCTCCAGCGAACAGGGGCATGTGCTGGAATAAACGTAGTCCAGATGCACGATTTTGGTGCGGACCCCGGAGACCTCCACCAATTCGAGCGCAATGTCGTAATACTGATAGCCCAAAAGTCCGGACCGCAGGCTTTGCACCTTCATCGGGAAGGAGAACCGCATTTGAATGCGCGCGTCAAAGCTCTCAAGATCGGTTTTATACGCATCCAACGCCCGTTCGATCACATCGAAGCTAAACGTCTCTTCGGCGTGCTTATAGAATGTGCGCATGATGCGGGACATGTTGATGCCCTTCTTTTCCGCCTCAAGGCTGACCGTCCCCGTCACAGAGGTCTCAAGCGTCAGGTCGCCGCCCGCGCGGGTATGAAACCGGATCGGCAACCGGAAATTCGAAATGCCAACGTGCTGGATCTGCTGCTTTGCCCCTTTGATCAGGCTGGACGGCCCGTTCTGCAGGTCGGGCATCGAAGCCTTATAGGCGTCGTTGACCTCAAACGCCTCTGGGTAGGCCCGCGCCAGAGCCGGATAATTGCTAACCTCTTGTCCGGGGATCAAGCGGCTGACCAGCGGGTCGAGCAAGGACACCTCTTCTGGGGTCACTTTCACGGCCCAATTGCGCAAAAGCGCCAAGGCAGCTTCCGCCTCTGCGCGGGTTGGTTCACGATCAAAGTCGGCTGCATGGATATTCATGTCTTCGTCCCCGCGAGTTGCCTGTGCCCCGTCATCATGAGGGACATCACCGGATTTCCAATGGTTTCCATAATAGATACGGGACAATTCGGCCCGTGGATCAGTCATGTTTTGGTCTCCCTAAGGGAGAGCATAGCAGGCCCCGCGCGCATTGTGCGGGGAAATGCGGCTAGACATGGTCAAGAGCCGCCAAAAGATCTGAAATCAGGTCTTTTGGATCCTCAAGGCCAACCGACAACCGAATCGTGCCCATTGTGATCCCCAATATGTCCTTCTGGTCTTGTGGCAACCGCTGGTGGGTTGTGGTCGCCGGATGGGTCACAATCGACTTTGCATCAGCAAAATTGTTCGAGATCGTAAATATCTGTAAACCATTAATGAAACGGAAACAGGCGTCACGTCCGCCTGCCACTTCAAAGGCGACAACCGTGCCGCCGCTCGGGGCTTGCGAAACCGCCAGCGCGTATTGTGGATGGGCGGGATGGGTCGGGTAACGCAGGCTGACCAGCTTGGGATGGGCGTGCAGGGCCTCGGCCACTTCCATCGCGGCAGCCGCTTGGGCGCGCACACGCAGATCAACCGTCTCAAGCGACTTGAGGTGGGTCCATGCCGTCAACGGGTTCATCGCACCGCCTGTGTGCTTCATGTAAGTTTCAATCGGACCACGGATAAGCTCGCGTGACCCCAAAATCGCCCCGCCCAGCAGGCGCCCCTGCCCATCCACATGTTTTGTCGTCGAAACGATCGCAATATCGGCGCCACATGCGCTGGCATAAGAATAAACTGGCGTGGCCATCGCATCGTCCGCCAAGACCAACGCCCCCACAGCATGGGCCGCCTTCACAACGTGCCGCATATCGACGACTTCAAGCGTCGGGTTCGAGATGCTCTCAAAGAACACCAGCTTTGTGTCAGGGCGAATAGCGGCATCCCAAGCGGCATTATCCGTGCCATCGACAAGGGTAATCTTCACGCCAAAACGGCCCAGAATGTCCTCAAGCACATAAAGGCAGGAGCCAAACAAAGCGCGGCTTGACACAACATGATCGCCAGCCTTGAGCAGGGCCGTCAGTGCCCCAGTCACCGCGGCCATACCAGAGGTGCAGGCAAAACAGTCTTCATAGCCAAGCAAGTCGGCCATACGGTCTTCGAACATGCGCACGGTCGGGTTGCCATAACGGGCATAGATAAACTCATCGGGGCCGGATTGGATAAAGCGCTGCTCGGCATCTTCTGCCGAAGGGTATACAAAGCCTTGGGTCGCAAAGATCGCCTCCGACACTTCGCCATATTGGCTGCGGCGTGTGCCTGTGTGGATTGCCTTTGTGCGTTTGCTCCAGTTGTCCATCTCAATCTCCAAGCCTGATCAGGCAATAAAAAAACCCCGACACCGAGGTATCGAGGCGAAAACGCACCCTACCCTCTTTAGCGGCATATTTAACGTGGCCCGCAATCCGGTAACAAATCGCCACGGCTGAATGGTACGCCCGCTGCACTGCGGCGTCAAGATAGTGACGATTTTAACTGATATACTCTGAGTCCTTCGGAAGCCGAATTTGACGTCTTGACGCTTGGGCGTGGAACGATTCAGCTACGGGTATGATTTGTCCCGGTTTTCTTTCCGCAGCAGAACGCCTTGAGCTTGAG
>JAQXBV010000085.1 GCA_029252195.1 Yoonia sp. | reverse complement strand
TGGCTCGGCGGCACACTCACAAACTGGCAGACTGTGTCCCAGTCCATCAACCGCCTGAAGGCGATTGACGAGGCTTCCGAGAACGGTTTCGCTGGCCTGACCAAGAAAGAGCGTCTTGGCATGGAGCGTGAGCAGGGCAAACTGCAAGCGTCTTTGGGCGGTATCCGCGAAATGGGCGGCGTCCCTGACCTGCTATTCGTCATCGACGTGAACAAGGAAGACCTCGCCATTCTGGAAGCCAAAAAGCTTGGCATTCCTGTGATCGCGATCGTTGACACCAACTGTTCCCCGGACGGTGTGGATTACATCATCCCAGGCAACGACGATGCGGCCCGCGCAATCGCGCTTTACACAGACCTCGCAGCACGCGCAGCCCTCGACGGCATGCAGGCTCAGCTTGGCGCCGCTGGCGTTGACATGGGCGCGATGGAAGAGTTCGCAGAAGAGCTGGTTGCTGCTGAACAGCAGTAAGCGCTTCGCTTGACGACTATTGCGTGGCAGGGGAGACCCCTGCCTCGATCCAATTTGAATTCCGTAATGGAGAGATGACATGGCAATTACCGCTGCAATGGTAAAAGAACTGCGCGACAGCACTGGCGCAGGCATGATGGACGCGAAAAAAGCGTTGACTGAAAACAATGGCGACATGGAAGCATCCGTTGACTGGCTGCGCACCAAGGGCCTCGCGAAAGCCGCAAAGAAATCCGGTCGTACGGCTGCTGAAGGCCTCGTGGCCGTTGCGGTTTCCGGCGGCAAGGGGATCGCGGTTGAAGTGAACTCCGAGACCGACTTTGTTGCGAAGAACTCCGACTTCCAAGCCATGGTTTCCAAAATCGCAGACGTGGCTTTGACCGTTGGTGACACAGACGCGTTGAAAGCGGCTGACATGGGCGGCAAGACTGTCGAGCAGGCCGTCACAGACGCAGTTGCCATCATCGGCGAAAACATGTCCGTGCGTCGTATGGCTGTTCTGGAAGGCGATACTGTTGTATCTTACGTGCACAATGCTGCTGCCACAGACATGGGCAACATCGGCGTTCTGGTTGCCATGTCCGGCGACAACGAAGCGTTTGGCCGTCAGGTCGCGATGCACATCGCTGCGGTGAACCCAGTGTCCTTGTCCGAGGCCGATCTGGACCCAGCAGTTGTTGAAAAAGAGAAGTCGGTTCAAATCGACATCGCACGCGAATCTGGCAAGCCAGACGCTGTGATCGAGAAGATGATCGTTGGCCGTATGCAGAAATACATGGCTGAAATCACATTGCTGAACCAGCAATTCGTTGTGAACCCTGACCTGACTGTTGGCGCTGCTGCGAAAGAAGCTGGCGTTGAAATCACTGGTTTCACACGCATCGAAGTCGGCGAAGGCATCGAAGTTGTGAAAGAAGATTTCGCAGCTGAAGTTGCAAAAATGAACGGCTAAGCCGCTTTAGTGATTGATTAAGAAGGCCCGCTTGCGTGATCAGGCGGGCCTTTTTTTGGGCTGAAGACAGTGCACGTTTAAGTGGTATTTCGTCCGGATTTTACCCCAATCCGAATGTATTGAATTTTAATCGATATTTTTAGAGGGACTTTTTTCTATGCCGAGCATAACAATTTACGACACTGAGGGCCAATTAAGTTGGGCGTCAAAGACAACCACGACTGACGAGAGTGGCACATTGATATCCATCTCGATTGCCTATGACAATGGCCTTGTCAGTTCGGACATTTACGCAAACGGCGTCCGCGCCACAAACATTATTGAGGACGTCGCCGTCGACGGCGGCCTTTTAACTGGTCGCACAAGTTCACCCATTACGCTATGGTGTTACGAAGCGGGACCTTTTTGCATTCGGGGTAAAAATGCGATCGACGACGACCGATGACACCTTTGATGGTGGTCAGCATAATTTGTCATCTAGAGACGCTTATTACAATGAAGACGGTAGCCTGCGCAACGTTACGACCTTCTTTGACGACGGAACAATCTCCATGAATGAATACAGTTTTGGCCAGATACAGCGCATTGTTATGTTTGATGGTGGAGATGTTAAACCATGGTCAGACGTGGCGATTACCTATGGTGTGAAACGGCCAGAAGGCATCCAAATTCACCGCATTTGACGACGGAATTGTTCGTGACGAAACTTTTGTGGATGGCGTGCGCATGTAGACGTTCCAATACGATAATCCTAACAGCACGGGTGATGGTGTTATGTCTTGGGAGCATATCGAGACATATTACGATCAGAATGGTGTTTTGTCCGAACGTGCGACGTTCAATGATAATGGCGTCGTGCGTGTTGCTAGTTTTACCGACGGTGTCCGCAGCCAGATTTTCCAATACGACAACCCCAATGAAGCTGGGGGCGGCGTGAAGTCTTGGGATCGGATCGAGGCGTATTACGACCACAACGGTAATCTGACCGAGAACGCTACGTTTTACGACAATGGTATTATGCGAGCTGAACAGTGGGACGGTGGCCAGCGTAAGCAAACCGTGCAAGAGGATACCTCTGACATCAAATCTTGGGAAACCCATACCACGATTTTCGATCCAGTAACGGGGCAGGTGGGCGGGATCGCGATTGTCTATGATAACGGCGTACAGCTCGATACGGTTTACCGTGATGGCGTGCGCATGATCGAAGAAACGCGTGACGCAAGTGACGCGCTTTCTTGGGACAACAAAGTCTCGTTCTTCGCGCCTGACGGCGTTCGGCTTGGTTCGGAAACCAGCATGCACAACGGCGACCGGATCATTTTCGCATTCCAAGATGAAGACGGACAGCGCGACTGGCGCCTCGAAGTGGATGGCGACAATAGCGAACTTTGGGCCTACCGCGTGACCGAATATGACGTTGATGGGATCAATCCGGTTGTGACAACCTACGATTCCATCACTGACCTGTCATCGCCCTATGTCGATTCATTGGGCTTAATAGTGATTTTACAAGACGGGCACCGCGCAGAAGTCTCGGGACGGGACGGGGATGCGCGGTGCCTTTTGTTGCGGGTTGCCGAGCCTGAAAATCGTCAGGGTTACAACCCGCCGTTCCCCGGCCTTAGGCCACCACTCACGGAACACGATCAGGATTGCATGTGACGCTACGTCAGCGAAAGTCAGGAAAACCTTACTTTCGCGGTTAAACCTTAAAAATCAATGACAAACATCTGGTTATAGAAAGCGGCTTTAAGCACGGCTTGCGCCGTTGTTTCAACGCCTAAGGCCTCGCGGGCCAGGCGCAGATGCTTCTCAATCGTCGCCGGTGTCAGTTCGAGAATCTGGGCAATGTCTTGCGTCGTTTTCCCGTCGCCAACCCATTGCAAAACCTCGCGCTGCCGCTTTGTCAGGTGGCGCTCGCCAGAGTAGGGCAGCGTCATGAGCTTCAGGTGCATCACGTTATTGGCCACGATAATTTCATCACCGTGACGCTCCCAGATTTGCTCGACCACGTCCTGACTGACACCCGCTTTGGCTGTGAGCGCAATCGCGGCTTTTGACCGGACAGAGACCGATTTAAAACTGATCGTGTAACCAGCCGTCACATTCATCCTGCGATTAAAGTCAACGACGCGAAGCTCGCTGGCGGACAATCCATCTTTGCGCGTCAATTCTTCGAGCCATCGCCAACTACACGCGCCGCTGTTTTCCAGCGCCCAGCGGACCATTGGCGCATGAAAGAGATGACCATCAGACAGAAACGTATTTATGTAACTGTCGCCGTGATTGGTCAGCAAAACCCAATCCTGCGGATCGCCAAGGGAATGCGCTGTGTTGTAACGGGTGTAGCCATAGATCAGACGGTCAAACCCGAAGGCAGCCATATGGCTGGTGTGAATCTCCCAAAGCTCCTCGACGCTATGGGCGGCTGTCACATCGTTGAGGTGCGCTATGATCGACTTCATGTGCTTTCCTTGCGTCTAAACAGGGGCTGGATGAATTCTTAGCATAAGTCGCACATTCTGCCTAACAGATCGATTGGCATATTTTAAAGGGTATCGACAGGCATAAATATTACATAATACTTATTATACGCATTACGGATGTCACCGCCGTGATATATGAGGCCTTCGCCCCGCCCAGCCATGCTATCCCAAACCAGCTGAGACATTTCTGTCTTTGCACAAAGGACGACATTTCAACTTGGTTGCAACAACGGACCCAACAACCGCAAGCTCGGCAGAACGGACTCTCAACGTTATTCAGCGTCGCTCAGATGCAAGCGCACGTCCGATAGACCTGTAATCGTCCCGTTGATCACATCGCCCGCAACAACGGGCCCGACGCCTGCTGGTGTGCCTGTCATGATCAAATCACCCGCTTGCAAATGATAATAGCCCGACAAATGGCTGATGATCTCCGCCACAGACCAGACCATATCCGTGAGATGCGCGTCTTGCTTGATCTCATTATTCACCGTCAAAGCAATACGTTGCGCGTCGATGCTCCCAAAGTGTGCACGCGGTGTAATGGCGCCGATCACGGCCGAATTCTCGACGTCTTTGCCAAGCGACCACGGTCTGCGCGCATCTTTGCCGTCCTGTTGCCGGTCGCGCCGCGTCATATCAAGCCCGCAAGCATAGCCATAAACCGCATCAAGCGCCCTGCCCGTATCAACCCGAAAGGCAGGTTGTCCGAGCGCCACCACAAGCTCCATTTCATAGTGATAGTTGGATGTGCCCGGTGGATAAGGCACGGTTGCACCACTTTGGCAGAGTGCTTGGGCCGATTTCGTGAAATACCACGGCGCTTCGCGGTCGACCTCACCGCCCATTTCCGCAGCATGCGCCGCGTAATTGCGCCCGACGCAGAAGATACGGTTGACGGGATAGACCACAGCCTCGGTGACAATTGGCAAGACTTGCAGCTTTGGCGCGGGAAACATGAGGTTTTGCATAGGCTGGGGTCCCTTTTGATGCAGAAGTTACATGAATGCTAGCGCCACCGCGACGGAAACTCCAGAACAGACTTAAGGCATTTTTGAGATCTTAAATACATCCAAAACAATGCCTTACAGATCAAACATAATGAAACACACGCCTAGCCCAAGGCGTATCCGGCGCCGCGCACGGTCCGCAGCGGGTCATTCCCCCCCGCCAGGGTCAGGGCCTTGCGCAATCGCCCGACGTGGACATCGACTGTGCGCGTGTCCACATAGACGTCACGCCCCCAGACCCGATCCAAAAGCATATCGCGCGACCAGACACGTCCGGGTTTCTCCATGAAGGTTGCGAGTAAGCGAAATTCTGTCGGGCCGAGTTTCAGCTCGCCCCCCGCACGCGTCACGCGGTGAGTTTCGGCGTCCAGCGCGATATCGGCATAGGTCAGGACCTGCCCCATGGTCGCAGGCCGCACGCGGCGCAACTGCGCCCGCACCCGCGCTATCAACTCAGAGACCGAATAGGGTTTGACGACATAGTCATCGGCACCTGTCTCAAGGCCCCTGACCATATCGACCTCTTCGCTGCGTGCCGAGAGCATGATGATCGGGATTGGCCGTGTCTCGGGGCGCGTCTTGAGTTGCCGACAGACTTCGATGCCCGACAAATGCGGCATCATCCAGTCCAGAACAATCACGTCAGGCGGGTCTTCGGCCACCGCTAACAGCCCCGCTTCGCCGTCGCCCCCTTGTGTGACACGAAACCCTTCTGCCTCCAGATTATAGACCAAAACCTCACGTTGCGCAGCTTCGTCTTCGACGACTAAGATGTGGGGCTGCTGGGCCATCGTGCGATCAAAGCTCGGTCATATAGGAGGTCTTGTCGCCTTTCGGGCGCGCCTCTTCGGGCATTTCACCCGTGACCTGATAGATCACCTGCTCGGCCATATTCGTCACCAGATCGCCCATGCGCTCCACGTTTTTCGCCATGAAATGCAGGTGCATACAGGCGGTAATGTTGCGCGGGTCTTCCATCATGAAGGTCAGGAATTCGCGGAATAGCGCGTTATACATCTGGTCGACCTCTTGGTCGCGCTGGCGCACATCTTCCGCCAAGACCGCATCACCGCGCAGATAGGCGTCGAGCATGTCCTTGAGCATGAGAGAGACTTCGCGGGCCATCCGGCGCAGGGCCGCATCAGATCCTGCAATCGCAGGCATATCGACCAAAGTCCCTGTGCGTTTGGCCATGTTTTTCGCGTAATCGCCGATCCGCTCAAGGCTCGCGGCAATCCGTAAAACCGTCAAAATCGAGCGCAAATCTTTGGACACTGGCGCACGCAACGCGATAACCCGCGCCGCTTCCTCGTTGATCTGCAACTCAAGGGCGTCGATCTTTTTGTCGTCCGCACGCACCTTTTCGGCGAGTTCGACATCGCGCGTCTCAAGCGACTGGGACGCCAATAAAATCGCGCCTTCAACCATCCCGCCCATTTTCACGACAAGCGTTTGGATGGCTTCGAGATCGCGGTCATATGCGGATGAAATGTGGTTGGCCATGGCGCTCTCCTTACCCGATCCGGCCAGAGATATAGCTCTCTGTACGGGGGTCATCTGGATTGGTGAAAATCTTGGTCGTGTCGTCATATTCCACAAGGTTGCCCAAGTGGAAAAACGCTGTTTTCTGGCTCACGCGCGCGGCCTGCTGCATCGAGTGCGTCACAATCACAACGCTATAAGACTGGCGCAATTCGTCGATCAGTTCCTCAACTTGCGCGGTGGCAATCGGGTCAAGGGCCGAGCAAGGTTCGTCCATCAGCAAGACCTCTGGCGCGGTCGCAATCGCGCGCGCGATGCAAAGGCGTTGTTGCTGACCACCAGACAAGCCCGTTCCGGGGCTATTGAGGCGGTCTTTGGCCTCGTTCCACAGGGCCGCCTTGCGCAGAGCCTTTTCAACGATCTCGTCAAGCTCGGCCTTATTGCGGGCAAGTCCGTGGATTTTCGGCCCATAAGCCACGTTGTCGTAGATGGATTTTGGAAACGGGTTCGGCTTTTGAAAGACCATGCCGACCTTGGCGCGCAATTGCACGGGGTCCACTTTTGCGTCGTAGATATCTTCGTTGTCGATTTTGATTTCGCCGGTCACGCGGCAGATATCAATCGTGTCATTCATCCGGTTCAGGCAGCGCAGGAATGTGGATTTGCCGCAGCCGGACGGGCCGATAAAGGCAGTCACAGTCTTATCGGCAATCTCGACATTCACGTCCTTGATCGCATGGTTATCACCATAATAGACCTGCACGTTTTTGGCGGAAATCTTCGGGTTTTGCATATTGGTATCTTTCATAGTCTACCACCGACGCTCGAATTTGCGGCGCAAAAAGATCGCGACGGCATTCATAACCAGCAGGAAAATAAGGAGAGTGATGATGGCACCCGAGGCGCGCTCGACAAAGCCTGGATCGGCGCGCTGGGTCCAGTTATAGACCTGCACGGGCAGCGCAGTGGAGGCCTCGCCAAAAAGCCCCGCATCAGGCGTATAGGCGGCGGGGTATTCGCGCACGAAGGCCACCATGCCGATCAAGAGCAAAGGCGCGGTTTCGCCCAAGGCCTGCCCCAGACCGATGATAACACCTGTCAATATGCCCGGCGCCGCGAGGGGCAGAACGTGGTGGAACACCGATTGCATCTTGCTGGCCCCTACCCCCAAAGCCGCATCGCGGATTGACGGCGGCACGGATTTGAGGGCCGCGCGCGCGGGGATAATGATGCGCGGCAATGTCATCAGCGACAAGACCAAGCCACCGACCAGCGGCGAAGACTGGTTGAGTTCGAGAAAGTTGATGAAGATCGCAAGGCCCAAGATCCCGTAAACAATCGAGGGCACCGCCGCTAGGTTCGAGATATTGACCTCGATCAGATCGGTCCAACGGTTCTTGGGCGCGAATTCTTCCAGATAGATGCTGGCGGCCACGGCGATTGGCAAAGACGTCACGAGCACCACTATCATCATATAAAGCGAGCCAAGGATCGCCACGCCAAGCCCTGCGGCCTCGGGCCGTTGGTCTGAGGCATCGGGGTTGGTCAGGAAGGCCCAGTTGAACTTAGTGTGAACGATGCCTGCATCCTTAAGCGCCTGCGCCAGCGCGAGTTCTTCGGGCGAGGTATTGCTGTCAAGCGCGGCGCTCTCCATCGTCACACGGCCCTTGAAATAGCCGTCGATGCGGCCGTTCATCAGCAGATCGAGCGTGGCTTCTGTGCCGACCAATTCAGAGTTCGCCAGAATATGATCGCGGATCGTTGCCGCCGCTTCTTTCGATAGCATGCCGCCAATGTCTTTGCGGCTTAGCTCGGTCGGGATACCCGAGGCGATGACGACGTTTTCAAAGCCTTCGTTCAGCAGCTTTGTATAGCCGATGGTCGTGACCTTTTTCATCACGTCGATGTCGCGCACACCTGATTTGTCCAGCTTGTCTTCAGGCAGTGGCACCGTCACGGTCGCATAGGTCTGGCGGAACGAGGACGCCCCTGTGCCAAAGACCGACACCAGCAGCATGATGAGCGCAAGAATAGCCACCACAATCGCAGTCAGGCCGTAAGCCTTGAAGCGACGCTCGGCCGCGTTGCGCTTTTTGGTCCGCGCATCTGCGACGAGAAGAGATTTATGGGTCATTCGTACTGCTCCCGATATTTGCGCACGATGTAGAGGGCAAAGACGTTCAGGCCCAAGGTGATCACAAACAGCGTCAGGCCAAGCGCGAAGGCCACGAGTGTTTCAGGGCTGGCAAAGTCGGTGTCGCCCGTCAATTGGCTGACGATCTTGACCGTCACTGTGGTCATCGCCTCAAAAGGGTTGAGTGACATGCGGGCCGCGGCCCCTGCCCCCAAAACCACGATCATGGTCTCGCCAATCGCCCGCGATGCGGCCAAAAGGATCGCACCGACAATGCCCGGCAAAGCGGCGGGAATAACAACTTGGCGGATGGTTTCGGATTTGGTGGCGCCCAGCCCCAAAGATCCATCGCGCATGGCCTGCGGCACCGCGTTGATAATGTCGTCAGAGAGCGACGACACAAAGGGGATCAGCATGATCCCCATCACAAGCCCCGCCGTCATCACGCTTGACGCACTATCGCCAAAGCCCATCGGTTGCGCAAAGTAATCGCGCAAGAACGGGCCGACGGTAATCAGCGCGAAAAGACCGTAAACGATGGTCGGGATCCCTGCGAGGATTTCAATGGCGGGCTTGGCAAAAGACCGGGTACGACGGCTGGCATATTCCGACAGGTAGATCGCCGCAAAAAGGCCAACCGGCACGGCAAAAGTCAGCGCGATCAGGCTGATATAGAGCGTGCCCCAAAGCAGCGGGATGATCCCAAGCGCAGAGTTACCGCGGAAATTGGGCGACCATTCCGTCGAGAAAAAGAAGTCGCGCCAGTTATATTGTGAAAAGAAGTTGCGTGTCTCGAACAGCATCGAAAACACGATGCCCACGGTCGTCAAAATCGCAATGACCGAGGCGGCAATCAAGATAACCTTGATCCATGTCTCGGCATGAGTCCTTGCCCGAAAATCCGGGCTGATCTTGTAGATCGACACTAAGAAACCAAGGCCCGCAACGCCCAAAAGCACCTGCGGCAATGCGCCACCTAACCCGCCGAAACTCAATCCAATGATCAGTGCCGCAAGTGTTGGTATGATCACCGAGAGCGCCGTAAACAGCCCGTATTGGCTGGGAAGCGCGGCAAGCTTGCGGATATCACCACCTGCACTGGCCGCTGCGCGCTTGGCTGCGAAATAATATCCCGCGACCGCAAGCAGCGCGGTGGCGAGAAGAGGCACATACATTGGCAGCATATAGCGTGTGTCTTTCGTTAACTGCGCGGGGGACATGGCAAGCACATCCCCCGCAATGGTGTGAGCTTAGTTCGCGGACATCAAGGTTGCATTCGCAACCGTCTCTTGAACGTCAGCCAGTTCTGGATCAGACACAAGACCATATTCGGCCAATGGACCGTCTGGACCGGCAACATCGTCGGAAACGAAGAAATCTGCGAAGTCTTGCAAGCCAGGGATCACGTCGAGGTGTGCCGCTTTGATGTAGAAGTAGAGCGGACGGGACACGGGGTAATCACCCGCAGCAATGCTTTCGACGGTTGGAACGACGCCCGACATTGTCGCAACTTGCAGCTTGTCAGTGTTGTTCTCGTAGAATGCCAGACCAAATACACCGATGCCGTTTGCATCTGCTTCGATACGGGCCAGCGTTTCGGTATAATCGCCGTCCACGTCAACCGAGCGACCGTCGGTGCGGACCGCCATACATGTGCCTTCAGCAGCCTTTTCGTCGCCGCCGTTCAGACCTGCGATGGCTTCCAATGCGCCGGCTTCTTCACAGCCAGCGAGAATTACTTTTTCCTCAAACACTTCGCGTGTGCCGTGCTTTGTGCCGGGAATGAAGGCTTGGATTGGCTGGTTTGGAAACGCGGGGTTCACTTGATCCCAAGTCGTATTCGGGTTCGTGACCAAAGCACCATCAACGATGACTTCAGCGGCCAGAGCGTGATACCAATCCGCAGGTGTAAATTCAAAGTGGTTGCCGTCGATCCCGGACGCAAAAACGATTCCGTCATAGCCGATGCGCACTTCGATAATGTCGGTTACGCCAGCGTCGGCACATGCTGCCAATTCGCTGTCTTTGATCCGGCGAGATGCATTTGCAATGTCGATTGTGTTGTCGCCAAGGCCTTCACAAAAGCGCTTGAGGCCAGCAGAAGAGCCACCGGATTCAACAACAGGTGTCGGGAAATCAAAGTTCTCGCCAAAAAGTTCGGCCACGATCGACGCATAAGGCAGAACTGTGGACGAGCCCGCAACCTGCACGTTGTCGCGCGCCATGGCAGATGTTGTTGTAATTGCAGCAATCGCGAGTGTGGACGCGGTCAGTTTCAAGATCGACATTGGATATCCCCCAAATTTGTCAGTCAGCCGAAGATCACCTTATGTGCGCTCCGCTGCGCCCCACCTATGTGACACTCTCAAAGCTTTTGTGACATCTATGTAAAAGTTTTATGACAAGTCGCTTATTCGGGCAATAACACAGAGATGGTTGTGCCCTGCCCCAAGGTGCTCTCGATCTTGAGCCTGCCGCGGTGCCGGTTAATGATGTGTTTGACAATCGCCAGCCCAAGCCCGGTGCCCCCAAGTGCGCGCGATCTATGGCTATCGACGCGGTAAAACCTTTCGGTCAGTCGCGGGATATGATGCGCCGCGATCCCGTCACCATAATCACGCACTTGTACGACAACGGCGTCAGCGGGCGTTTGATCGTGCGCCAAGCCATCCGAAAGGCTGATATCCACGCGCCCGCCTTTATCGCCATACTTAAGCGCGTTTTCGATCAGGTTGGTGAAAACCTGCTGGAGTTGGGCCGCGTCACCCACAACCATAACTGGCTCTGTGGGGCAGACTAAATGCAGCGAGACCTGCGCTTTCTGCGCGATGGGGGTCAATGCATCGGTTGCACTGCGCAAAACGGAGGTCAGGGAAATTTTCTCCGTTGGCCTGCGCCGCGCGACCCCCTCCAGACGGCTCAGGGTCAAAAGCTCGTCGACCAGCCGGGTCATTCTGCCCGCCTCTTGCGCCATGATCCCCAGAAACCTGTCGCGCGCCTTGGCGTCATTGCGCGCAGCTCCGCCCAGCGTCTCGATAAACCCCATCAGCGCGGTCAGGGGCGTGCGCAATTCGTGGCTCACATTCGCGATAAAGTCGCTGCGCATCCGTCCGACTGCCTCGGCCTCGCTGCGGTCAATCAATGTAACCAGCACGTCCGTTTCTATGGGCCGGACAAAAACATCATAGACCGTGTCGCGGCTCCCTTCGCGGCCCGCATAAGTCGCCGTCGCCGTCGCCGCACCCGTCAAAACCTGCTCAACTGCCTCGATCACAGCAGGTTGTCTGATGGCACTGACAAAGTGCCTGCCCGCGTAATCCGCGGCGAAAATCTCGGAAAACGCCTTATTTGCGTGAATGATTCGCTGATCCGCCCCGATCAGAACCGCAGGCAAGGGAATTGCCTCCAAAAACGCATTTTGCTTTGTCGTTGTTAAGTAAGACAATTCAAACAAACCACTCCTACGGGTAAACACATCATGAAATTCGTTTCCCCTAACATTCGATTTCGCGTACGGGAGGCACAGCGTCTCACTTCAAAACCAGGTCCCGCATTTCAAATTTGCATTTTTTTCGAGTTAACGCGAGTGCATATCCCTCATGACCAAGCACCATCCGCCGTCCACGTGCAGTATGTATAAGAGCCCCACAGAGGTTACTCGTCAAAATGTTTTGGTCGTCGCGGATTTGATCCGGTGGCGTGAACAAGGGCGGACACTACCCGAGAGCCAGAACCTACGCTTCATTGATTTGACCGATTTGACAGCGGATCTATTAGCGCAATTTTCTCCCGATATCATCTTGTCGCCACTGGTTGGCATATCGTTCGACGTGGTTGATGTCGCCTGCTTGCTCTAAGAAATGGGGTATCGGGGCCCTTACCGCGCGGTTTCGGATGCCTTGCCAGATGCGCAAGCTGTCTGTCTTGAAATACGCAATAGCGCCCCAAGTATTGACTTCGACATCGTCGACTGGGCGCAGGTTAGCGGCTTGGATCAATCGGCCTAAGGTCGCGCCGAAACCGCGCCGCGTTTTCACTATAGTGCACCGCCGAGGCCGTCAGCCGCGCAATCGCGGTCTCGTCAAGCGCGCGCACGACTTTTCCAGGTACGCCAATGACAAGCGATCCGTCAGGGATCACCTTGCCTTCGGTAATCAACGCCCCCGCCCCAATGAGGCAATTGGCGCCGATCACCGCACCATTGAGAACCGTTGCTCCCATACCAATCAGGCTATTGTCCCCGATCGTGCAGCCGTGCAGCATTGCCTTATGCCCAATCGTGCAGTTTGTCCCGATTGTCAGCGGAAAGCCCATGTCGGTATGCAGCACGCAGTTTTCCTGAATATTGCTGCCAGTGCCGACGGTGATACATTCGTTATCCCCACGCAGCGTCGCCCCGAACCAGATCGAGGCACCGGCCTGCACGTCAACCTTACCAATCACATGGCTGCCGGGCGCTATCCACGCCTGATCATCAACCTGCGGTGAAACGTCTGCGAGCGCGTAGAGCATTATCTATCCTCGAATTGTGCTTGGAGGTTGCGGACATGGCTCATCAAATCAGGCTGTTGGCTTGCGCGCAACCGCTCTGCGCTGATGATGGTTTTTAGCCGCTCTTCGGTGACGTCCAGATCGTCGTTCACCATCACATAGTCGTAGCCGTCCCAATGGCTTATCTCGTCCCAGCTTTTCTGCATCCGACGCTCGATTGTCTCGGCATCGTCCTGCCCGCGCGAGATCAGCCGTCGGTGCAGCTCTGGAATGGAGGGCGGCAGGATAAAGATCGAGAGCACATGTTCGCTCAAGGCGGATTTGCTGATCTGCTGGGCGCCCTGCCAGTCGATATCGAACAAAACATCGCGTCCCTCGTTGATGGCCGCCTGCACCGGCCCTTTGGGCGAGCCGTAGTAGTTATCGAAAACCCGCGCGTGTTCGAGCATTTCACCGGCAGCCACTTGGGCCTGAAACGCGGCTGTTGTCACAAAGAAGTAATCCTTCCCGTCAACCTCGCCTGCGCGCGGTGCGCGTGTCGTGGCAGAGACCGAAAACCGCAGGCTTTCGTCCCATTTGCGCAACCGCCCCGCGAGGGTCGATTTACCAGCCCCTGAGGGCGAGGACAGAATTATCAAAAGGCCGCGTCGTTGCATGGGGTCACTCTATATTTTGAATTTGTTCGCGCATTTGGTCAATGACCGCTTTGAGGTCAAGACCAATGGCTGTCAATGCTGCTGTCCCTGCCTTTGAACACAAAGTGTTTGCTTCCCGGTTAAATTCCTGCGCCAGAAAGTCGAGTTTGCGCCCGGCAGGTTTGGGATCGTCCAACAGCGCAAATGCGGCCGCCACATGGGATTTCAATCGGTCGATTTCCTCGGTCACGTCGGCCTTGACCGCCAAAAGCGCCAGTTCCTGCGCGATGCGGCTGTCATCAATTTCGGTCACATCTTGCAAAACCCTGCGCAACGCCGCCGTTAGATTGGTCTGCACATCCGCCCGACGCGCAAGTGCCGCAGCCTCGGCCCGTTCAACCAAAACAGCGATCTGGGTGAGTTGATCGGTGATCACGGCGTGCAAGGCCGCGCCCTCTGTGCGGCGCATCGCTACGAAGGTCGCTATTAAGGGCGTAAGGTCGCGTTGCAGCGCCTCTGAAAGGGCCGTGTCATCGGTCGCGACCTGCCCTTGTATCATCACCCCGCGCTGGGCCAGCACATCGGCCGCATTCGGCTGGGCCAAAGTCACGCCCATGGCGAAGGCACGCTCCTGAACTGTATCCAAAGCGGCCAGAACCGCATCGAGTTGTCCCATATCCAACGTCATCAGGGCGCCACCCTCCGCCCGCGTCAAGCGCAGCGTCAAGGTCACATTGCCACGGTTCAACGCCCCAGACAGAGCCACGCGCGCAGCCGCCTCCAGCCCGTAAAGCCCGTCAGGCAACCGCAGCCGCAGATCAAGCCCACGCGCGTTCACGCCTCGGATTTCCCAATCCCAACTCGCCGCCCCTAAGCTGCCCGTCAGATTGGCGAATGCGGTCATTGATTGGATCATGCGGGGTCATCTCCTTGGCGCTTTTCAAAGGACACCTAAGACATCTGACCTATGCGGGGCAAGTGGCAGCGCCTATTGCAGCGGTTAACCTATTAACACTTTGTTAAGTGAATAAAGGATTAAATTAGTGTTATACCGCTGCTACTCCAAAATCCGAAAGTTCTCGTGGGTTATGACGCGGAAGTTGTCTGACACCTTTTCGCGGAATTTCGTCCATTCATGCGGGATGGTTTCGCGCATGAATGCGA
>JAQXBV010000084.1 GCA_029252195.1 Yoonia sp. | reverse complement strand
CATGACCAGACCTCGCTCAAGGTTGGCGTGCACGCCATGGGCTTTGTGGCCGAGACCGATGTGGCGGCCCGCGACGCGTTCTACCCCGGCTGGGAAGAGATGTTCAAAAAGATCGGGCGCGAGCGCGGCTTTAGCCAGCCCAATCGCGCCCAATTTGACGCCATGTGCAGCCCGCATGGCGCCTTTTTGATCGGCAGCCCAGAGACTGTCGTGGCACGGGTTCTTGCTGCCGACAAGGCCTTGGGTGGCATATCACGGCTAACGTTCCAGATGAGCACGGCAAGCATGGCCACTGAGGCGATGCAGCAGTCGATTACGCTTTTGGGGCAAAAGGTGGCGCCTGCCGTGCGGGCCGCCTTGGGGTGACATGAGGCGACCGCATCGGGTCGCCTCACCTCGGATGTCCGGCGCTTAAAGCTGCTCTGCGACCAGCGCGATCAGCTTCTTGTGATCCGCGTCAAAGTTGCGAATCCCTTCGGCGAGCTTCTCTGTCGCCATCGCATCGCTGTTCATATCCCAGCGGAATCGCGCTTCGTCCATTTTGACCGCAGCCATGCCGCGCGCCGCGTCTGGCGACAAAATGCGCGGCAATGTCGCCACTTCGTTTTCCAACTCATCCAGCAGCTTTGGGGCGATTGTCAGGTTATCACACCCAGCCAGCGCTTTGATCTGATCGACGTTGCGGAAAGACGCGCCCATCACAACCGTGTTGATCCCGTTTGACTTGTAATAGTCATAAATGCGGCGGACCGACTTCACGCCCGGGTCGTCGTTTGGCTCATAGCTGTCCACGCCCTCGGCCTTTTTATACCAATCGGTAATACGACCCACAAAGGGGGAGATCAGAAAGGCTTTTGCATCTGCACAAGCCACCGCTTGCGCCATTGAGAACAGCAAAGTCAGGTTGCAATCGATGCCTTCGCTTTGCAGGATTTCCGCGGCGCGGATGCCTTCCCATGTCGCCGCCAGTTTGATCAGAATGCGGTCCTTGTTGATCCCGCGTGCGACGTAATCGGCAATGATCGCGCGGGCGCGGGTTACTGATGCGGCCGTATCAAACGACAAACAGGCGTCGACTTCAGTCGAAACGCGGCCCGGAACGAGCTTGGTCAATTCCGCACCGATCGCAACCGTCAAGGTCTCTGTCAGCGCTTCGGCCGATAGGCCCGCTGCGCGGCCTTTGGCCACTTCGCTTGCAATCAAGTCTGCGGACGCAGGGTCTTTGAAAGCCGCCAGAACCAGTGAAGGGTTCGTTGTGCAATCAACAGGCCCATAGCGCTTCACAGCTGCAACCTCACCTGTATCGGCGACCACAACGGTCATGCCTCGTAGTTGGTCAAGTACGCTCGTCATATCTTATCTCCTTGTGTTCAGGCTGGCATAGCACGCTCGTGCCTGCATTCGCCGCTGTATTAGCTGGCTGCGCCGAGGGCTGCAACAATTTGCCCGAAATCGGCGGCCTTCAGCGAAGCGCCACCGACAAGCGCACCGTCAACGTTGGCAAGCGCAAAGATCTCGCTGGCATTGGACGGTTTGACCGAACCACCATACAAAAGCCGCATCGCAGCCCCCTCAGAACCAAATCGCTCTGTCAGTTCACGGCGCATGAATGCGTGCACCTCTTCGATTTGCGCGAGCGTGGGTGTACGACCCGTTCCAATCGCCCAGACAGGCTCATAGGCCACCACAACCATCTGCGCGGTGCAACCTTCGGGCATCGAGCCGCGCATCTGCGCGCCGACAATCGCAAGCGTCTGGCCCGCGTCGCGCTGCGTTTCGGTCTCGCCGACGCAGACAATCGCAACAAGCCCTTGGCCAAGCACCGCCTGCGTCTTGGCCTGAACCTGCGCGTCGGTCTCACCGTGATCGGCGCGGCGCTCGGAATGCCCGACAATCACATGCGTCGCCCCCGCATCAGCCAGCATCGCCACAGAGGTATCGCCCGTATGCGCGCCGCTGGCCTGCGCATGGCAGTCTTGAGCACCAACCTGCAGCACCGTTTCATCCGCAAGTATCCGCATCCGGTCAATCAGCGTTGCGGGGGGGCAAATCAACACCTCACAAGACGGTGCCCCCATTGCAGAGATCAGCGCCCTGACTTCGCTCAGATCACGCCCCAGCCCGTTCATTTTCCAATTGCCCGCTGCCAGCTTTGCCTTCATCGTATGTCCTTACCCGCAGCTTACGCCGCTTTGCTGAAATGAATTGCGCACAATACAATCGGATGCGGCAAGGCATGCAAGGGAAATCGGGCGCTTGCGGTCGCGACTATGCAAACCGCCTGCCGTCATGTCATCAAAGACCATGAGCAGAATCAATATCGAACAGTTGAAGACCTTTCTCGCCGTGGTGCGCCTTGGCGGGGTGCACAAGGCCGCAGGCGGGCTCAACCTGACACAGCCTGCCGTCACAGCGCGGATCAAGACCCTTGAAAAGGCATTGGGCTGCGACCTGTTTGATCGCACGTCAAGCGGCATGCGGCTGACCAAGCGCGGCGAGCTATTGGTGGCCCATGCCGAAAATTTCGAATACCTGTCAGAGCTGATCGAAAAAGAAGTTGTTGATCCCGCGGGCATTGATGGCCGTTTGCGGCTGGGTGTGTCGGAAACGATTGCGCAGTGCTGGCTACCGGATCTGGTCACGCGATTGCACCAGATTTACCCAAAGCTGGAGATTGAATTCAACGTCGATATTTCCATCAACCTGCGGGCAGGGATTATGAACCGTGAAGTTGATCTGGCTATCCTGCTGGGGCCGATTTCCGATTACTCCGTCAACAATATCGCCCTGCCGGGATTTGATCTGGCTTGGTATGCGGCGGCATCTGCGCCCAGCGCAGTGTCGGGCGCGGACCACCTGTCGCGCCCTGTGCTGACATACGCACGCCACACCCGCCCCTACCGCGAGTTGAAAGAAATGCTCTTTGAACGGGTCGGACCCAATGTGTCGCTCTTCCCGTCATCGTCGCTCTCGGCCTGCTTTCGATTGGTCGAAGCCAATCTCGGGGTCGCGGTTTTGCCGCGCGCCTTGGGCCGTGATTACGTGGCGGCGGGCAAGATCAAAGAGTTCGATCCCGGATGGGTGCCAAGCCCGCTCCAATTCACCGCCTCCTATCTTGGCGAGCCCAAAAGCCACCTTGTCGAGCACGCGGCAAACGTCGCCCTTGAGGTTGCATTGGGCTACTTGAGTGATAAAAATAGCTGATCACTTTTGACAAATTAATTGAATTTTACCTGATAATATAAGCCTGCGACGCTCCCAACAGCGGAGGGGTCACATTGAACTTTACATATGAAGAGCTGAAAAAGAGCAGCTTGGCTGTCGTTCGCGACGCCATTCGTGCAGGGCAATACCAGTCAAATACTGCGGGGCTGGGACGCGGCTATTTGCAGGCCAACCTTGCCATCATGCCCGCAGAAAATGCGCTTGATTTCATGCGCTATTGCCAGCGCAACCCGAAACCTTGCCCGCTTACGGGGGTCTCTGATACGGGCAACCGGATGATGTTCACGATGGGGCGCGATATCGACATCCGCACCGACGTGCCCGCCTATAATATCTTTCGCGACGGGCGCCTTGATCGGTCAGTGACCGATATCAAGGACATCTGGCGCGACGATCTGGTCGTCTTTGCGCTTGGCTGTTCATTTACCTTTGAAAATGCGCTGCAAAGCGCAGGGGTCGCGGTCTGGCACATCGATAACAACACAACCGTGCCGATGTTTCAGTCCAACATCGACACCGTGCCGTCGGGTCCGTTTTCGGGCAAAATGGTCGTGTCGATGCGCGCCATCCCCGAAGAGCGTCTGGACGAAGTGATCGCGATTTCGCGGCGTTTTCCGCTGGCGCATGGTGCGCCTGTCTATTGGGGCGACCCCAACGGGATCGGGATCACCGACATTTCCAGCCCGGACTGGGGCGACGCAGCCCCTGTGGAGAAAGGGCAAGTGCCCGTGTTCTGGGCTTGCGGCGTGACCCCGCAGGTCGCCATTGCGAATGCCAAATTACCGATCTGCATCACCCATAAGCCGGGACAAATGTTGATCACCGACGTCGCTGAGGACGCAGAAAACCCTGTCCTGACGTTCGACCGCTCATAACAAACCAAAACTTCCAACAAGGAACCCAATCTATGAAAACGACACTTAGTATTCTTGCAGCCTCCGCTGTTCTCGCAATGCCTGCTGCGGCCGAAGATCTCGCCGTTGTCGGGAGCTGGTCGAGCCTGCCGCTGCACAAGCAGTTCGAAGCGCCCTTCTGGACCGAAACCTTGCCTGCGGCCTCTGGTGGCAATCTCAACATCAGCCTGACGACACATGACCAGATGAACCTTGGTGTGGGCGATGTTTACCGCCTGTTGGGTGATGGTGTTTATGACGTGGCGATGACTGTGGCCGACTATGCGGTTGCTGACGCGCCAGAGCTGGAAGGTCTGGATGTGCCGCTTTTGGCGCTGACAGGCGACGAAGCGCTGGCTATGGTCAACGCCGCCCGCCCGATGGTCGCGGACATCTACAAAGACCGCTTCAACAGCCATGTGCTGGCGATCGCACCCTACCCGCCGCAGGTCGTGTTCTGTAACGCGGAAATTGCGAGCCTTGATGACCTGAAGGGCAAAAAGGTGCGGGCGTCGGGCCGGATGACGGCAAAGTTCCTTGAGGCCTTGGGCGCCGAAGGCGTGAACGTCAGCTTTGCCGAGGTGCCCGGCGCGCTGCAGAAAGGCGTTGTCGATTGCGCTGTGACGGGTGCTGGCTCCGGCTATTCTGCGGGCTGGTGGGAAGTCTCGACACACCTGCTGCCGATCCCGCTGGGTGGCTGGGATAGCGTTGTGACAGCCATGAACATGGACAAATGGAACAGCCTTGACGCAGACACACAAGCGCTGATCCAATCCGAGATCTCTGCCAATTTCGAAGCCCCTGCTTGGGCGAGCGCACAAGGCGCATTGGTTGACGACATCGCGTGTCTGACGGGCAATGGCGCATGTGCGGCTGGTGATGCTCATGACATGGTGCTTGTCGAGGTCTCTGACGCCGATTTCGCCCATGCACGCGATGTGCTTGTCACCGAAGTGCTGCCAGAATGGGCCGAGCGTGCGGGGGCCGACTGGGCCACACGTTGGAACGAGACTGTTGGTGCCGCTGTCGGCGTGACAATCGCGATCAACTAAGCGGCTACACCCAAGGAGGGTTCAGATGGCACATTCACTTTTAGACCGGTTGCACAGGATAAATCACATGATTGCGATCCTGATCGGAGTCATGCTTTTGATCTGCGCGGCCGTTATCTTGCTCGATATTGTGATGCGCCAGTTGGGCACCTCCTTGGGTGGCACTGACGAAATCAGCGGCTATGTCATGGCAATCGCCACATCTTGGGGGATGGCCTATACGCTGCTGGAACTTGGACACGTGCGCATTGACTTGCTGCGTGGGAAAGTTGGGCCGCGCGGGCGCGCCGTTTTCGACCTGACCTCGCTGGTGGTCTTGGCAAGCACCGTGAGCTTGACGGCCGTGATGGCGTGGCCTGTGCTGGCCCGTTCTTTGGCCAATGGATCAACCGCAAACACCCCGCTGGAGACGCCTTTGGCGTGGGTGCAAGGGCCGTGGTTCTTGGGATGGGTCTGGTTTGCGGTGGTCTCATGGCTCACCTTCATTGCGGCCCTGCGGCTTGTGATGGACGGCGCGTTCAGCCAATCCGAGGCCGCTATCGGCACCTTCGGTGAAGAGGAGACAGCACTATGATCGGGTCCGTCGCAATCGGGCTTTTGGCCCTGCTCAGCTTGTCTATTCCTGTCGGTATCGTACTTTTCCTTTTGGGGTTTGGGATTGATGCCTTCTTTAGCCCATTTCCGCTCGTCAAAGGGCTGGGCAATCTGGTCTGGTCGACCTCCAACAATGCCACCCTGATCGCGATCCCGTTCTTCGTGATGCTGGGCGAGATTTTGGTCCGCTCAGGCATCGCCACCCGCACCTACGCGGCGCTTGACCGCTGGGTCAGCTGGCTGCCAGGCGGGTTGGTTCATGCCAATATTGCAACCGCGACGATGTTTTCAGCGACCTCCGGCTCTTCTGTCGCCACAGCCGCCACTGTCGCCACAGTGGCCATGCCGCAGGCCGAAAAGCTGGGCTATGATCCCAAACTCTTTTCCGGCGCTATCGCTGCGGGCGGCACGCTTGGCATTATGATCCCGCCGTCGATCAATCTGATCGTTTACGGATTTCTGACACAGACCTCTATCCCGCGGCTCTTTCTTGCGGGGCTTGTTCCGGGCCTTGCGCTTGCGTTGGGGTTTATGGTGATCACTATTCTCATTTGCAGGATCCGCCCCTCGCTGGGCGGGCCGCGCCGGGTCTTTCCATTCTCCGAAATGCTGCGCGCGTTGATCCAGTTGATCCCGATCATCTTGTTGTTCTCGATCATTATCGGCACGATCTACAACGGCTGGGCCACCCCGACAGAGGCCGCCGCAGTGGGCGTTGCAGGGGCCATTCTGATTGCGGCCTTCTTTGGCGGCGTCAGCTTTGACATGTTCGCGCAAAGCATCCTTGGCACGGTCAAGATCACCTCGATGATCATGCTCGTGGTCATCGGGGCCTCGTTCCTGAATTTCACACTGGCATCAGCAGGGCTTGGCCGCGAATTACAGATGTTCCTCGACGGGCTGGGCCTGTCGCCGCTCGGGACCATTCTGGTTGTTGTGATGATCTATATCGTGCTGGGCTTCTTTATCGAGACCCTCTCTTTGATGGTCGTCACAATCCCGATTATCGTACCCTTGGTTGTGGCCCAAGGCTATGATCCGATCTGGTTCGGGATCTTGATCATCGTACTCATTGAAATGGCGTTGATCACCCCCCCGTCGGGCTTAATCTCTATGTCGTGCAGGGGGCGCGCAAAGGCGGCAAAATGTCGGAAGTCATGCTAGGCGCCGTGCCTTACGTCATCGCGATGCTCCTGATGGTCGTGGCTTTGATCGCATTTCCGCAGATTGCGCTCATGCTCCCAGACGCCTTACAGTAAGACCATGTTGGACACTTCCGGGGCTGAATGGCCTGTCATCAAAACTGCTGGCTTCGATGGGTTTCTCATCAGCTTTGGCGCGGAACTCAGCGAACCGGCAAATCGGGCGGCCTTGGCCTTTCGGGACGCCATTGCACGTGCCAATTGGGACAGCGTTCAGGAAACCTCGACCTCTCTGGTCTCGACCTACCTGCGGTTTGACCCGCTCGCGCAAGATCATGCGAAGTTGCAAGCGGCCTTAGAGCGCTTGCTCGTCGAGCACGACTGGTTTGCGGCCCCCTTACCTGACGGGCGCAAGCTCTGGCGGGTGCCGACCGTCTTTGGCACCGAGATGGCCCCGCAACTCGACGAGGCAGCACAGGCTGCGGGGCTTTCGGTGGCGCAAGCGATCCATTCGATCTCGAACACAAGGGTGCGCGTGCAAACGATCGGATTCGCGCCCGGCATGCCCTATTTGGGCGCATTGCCAGAGGCATGGAATATCCCGCGCCAGACCGCATTGACCGACAAAACGCCCGCAGGCGGGCTATGTGTGGCGATCCGTCAGCTTGTGCTGTTTCCGGTCGCGACGCCAACGGGATGGCGGCACATCGGGCAAACCGCGTTCAGTCTGTTCCGCCCTGAAACAGAGGCCCCCTTTGTGCTGCGCGCAGGCGATGAGGTTTTCTTCGAGCCGACCACGGCCGAGGCCTTGGCCGAGATGCAAAGCGACCTGAACGGCGGCGCAACATACGAGGCGATACCGTGAGTAACCAACTCAAAGTGCTGCGCGCAGGCCCAAGCATGACCGTGCAGGACCAAGGGCGGGCCGGTTATCTGGCTTTCGGATTGTCACGCAGCGGGGCAGTTGACCTGCTCGCATTGCACGAAGGGGCGGCCCTTTTGGGGCAAAGTCCGACCCTCGCGGCGATCGAAATGGGCGGCATGGGCGGCACGTTTACTGTGACGCAAGACACACGGATCGCGCTCACGGGCGCCCCGATGAAGGCCAGCATTGATGGCAGCACCGTGCTGTGGAATGCGAGCTATCTTTTACCACAGGGTGCGAAACTGGTGATTGGCGCGGCCCATGCAGGCACTTACGGCTACCTGCATGTGGGGGGCGGCATTGCGGCTGCGCCGGTGCTTGGCGCGCGCAGCACCCATCTGGCTGCAGGTATCGGCGCGACGCTCAAAGAGGGTGATGCGCTTGATATCGCTGCTGATCCGCTTGAGCTTGTCGGGCAGGCAATCGACCCTGATCCACGCTTTGACGGCGGCCTTTTGCGCATCCTGCCAAGCCTGCAAACCGCCTCATTCGCCCCCTCCGAGATCGCCCGTTTTGAAAATACTGCGTTCCAGCGGGACACGCGGGGCAACCGTATGGGGGTCCGCATCGTGCCCGATGGGGCAGGGTTTGAAACCCAAGCGGGGCTGTCTGTCTTGTCCGAGGTGATCGTTTCAGGCGATGTGCAGGTCACAGGCGACGGCACACCTTTTGTCCTTTTGGCGGAATGCCAAACGACGGGTGGCTATCCGCGGATCGGGTCCGTCCTGCCCATGGACCTGCCCCGCGCAGCCCAAGCACGCGCAGGCGCCACGCTGCGTTTCCAGTTCATCACGCTGCCAGAAGCGGTTGCCTTGGAGCGCAAAGAAGCCGCGCGCCGCAAAGCCTTGCGCGGCACCCTGCGTGCGCTGATCCGCGATCCGCATGACATTGCAGATTTGTTATCGTATCAATTGATCAGCGGGATGACTGCTGGCGATGATCTCGAAAGGGCCGAACCATGACCAAAACTGTCGATCTGAACGCGGATATGGGCGAAAGCTTTGGACCGTGGGTCATGGGCAATGATCTGGCGCTGCTTGATGTTGTGACCTCAGCCAATATTGCTTGCGGATTTCACGCAGGCGACCCTGATGTGATGGCCACAACGATCCGCGCGGCCCATGCCCGTGGCGTCGGGATCGGCGCGCATCCGGGCTTTGCCGATTTGCAGGGGTTTGGCCGCCAGCGCATGGCGCTGAATCACGCGAGCCTTGGCAATCTGGTGCAATACCAACTGGGGGCGGCCCTTGCGATCACGCAGGCAAACGGCGGCATTGTGCGGCACCTCAAACTGCACGGGGCGATGGCAAATATGGCCGCCGAAGACAAGGCGATGGCGCTCGCCTGTTACCGCGCGGCTTTGGCTGTGGCCCCCGATATCACCATTATGGTCTTGGCAGGCACAGCACAGCAATCCGCGGTCGCCGAGCTGGGCTGCAAAGCGGCTTGCGAAATCTTCGCGGACCGCGCCTATAACGACGATGCGACCCTTGTGGACCGGAGCCTTGACGGGGCGGTGATCCATGACGCCGTCTATGCCGCCGCCCGCATGATCGAGATGTTGCAAGCTGGTGCGATCATCGCCGAAAGCGGTAAGATCATTCCGACCCGCATAGATACAATTTGCCTGCACGGCGACACGCCAGAGGCTGTCAGCATCGCAACCCAGACCCGTGCGGCCTTGGAAAAGGCGGGTATCAAGGTCACGCAATTTGAGGGCAAGCGCCTCTGAAGCGGGCGCGAGGTCAGGCCACGATGTCTTCCAGCCGCTTTCCGGAGGCTTTCAAGACATCGACCCATTGGGTCAGCTCATCCAAATCGTGCCGCTGGATGGGAGCATGGATCGACAAGGTCGTCAAAAGCCGCATCTGGTCGTCGCAAATCGGGATCGCAATCGCCGCCATCCCCTCCATAAACTCTTGGTTGTCGGTCGAATAGCCACGCGCCCGCGTCGCTGCGATTTCAGCCATAAGCGCTTGCGTATCGGTCAGCGTATGCGGCGCTTGGGCATCAAGCGGCATGGATTGCAAAAGCCGTTTGAGCTTTTCGGGCCGCAGCGACGACAGATACATCTTGCCACTGGCCGTGCAGTGAAACGGCACTTGGGTTCCGACGGGCAACTGGATGCGCAGCGGCCAATGGGTCTCGACGCGGTCTAGGTAGACCATGCCATAACGGCCTGGTGCGGCGAGATTGCAGGTTTCGCCAACCTCTTGCGCAAGCGCTTTCATCACCATCAAACGCTCTGTGCGCACCCGCTGCGACGACAGGGTATTGGCCGCAAGTTTGCGCAACCGCGCACCGGGGCCGAACGCGCGGCCATCAAGGTCGCGCTGCAAGAACCCTTCTTCTTCGGCGGTGACCAAAAGGCGGTGAACGGTCGGCTTAGGCAGATTGAGGGCCGTGCTTAATGCGCTTGGTGAAACGGGCGCGCCCTCTTGCGCGATCCGTTCCAACAAGACCAACAGACGGAGGTTGGTAGGTATCTGTCCCTGTGTGTCGTGTGACAGATCGTCTGTCATAACATTCCTTTATCTGGCTGGCAGCAGCCATAGTGCGAGCTCTGGGGTGAGGGCCACAAGGATCCAAACCGCAATGAGCGAGATGAGATACATTGAGGAGTAACGCAAGAGCCTAAAGTAGGGCACGCCCGTCACCCCCGAAGCCACATAGAGGTTCAGGCCATAGGGCGGAGTAATGAACCCGATGGACGCGCCGACCAGAAAGATCACCGAAAAGTGGATCGGATCAACGCCGACCGAGGCTGCTATCGGGGCGAGGATTGGGGCCAGAATGATCGTCACAGGCAGGGACTCGAGGATCATACCCGCGACAAACACCATCGCCATCGACGTGAACAACACAGGGTAGTAGCCGCCCATGCCAGTCACAAAACCACCAATCGTTTCTTGCGCGCCCATGGCCGAAAGCACCTGTTGCATGACCACCGAAACGGCAATGAGCGGCGCGAGAATGCCGGTAATCTGGGCCGAACGCACAACAATAGAGGGGATATCGAAGGCGGTAAAACCTTCGACCACGAACATGGAGGTCATGGACTTCTGCTCAATCGGAGCGTCAAGCGCGGAACCCATGATCTTATTGAGAGGATATGAAATCAGGCCAATAATGATACAGAAACCAACCGTGACACCGGCCGCTTCAGTGGGTGAGAATTTACCCGTGTAAATGCCCCAAAGCACCAGTCCAATCGCAAAGAAACCAAGCCAAGCGCCGATCGCCGTCTTGAGAACCCGCATAAACGACAGCTTCATCAAAAAGCCCCAGCCATTGATCGAGCAAATGATGAAACAGGTCACCATCATCCCTAGGACCATCAAGACACCTGGAATAATGCCCGCGACGAAGAGGTCAGAGATCGGTAAATTCATCAAAAAGCCGTAGACAATAAAGATGATCGACGGGGGAATGATGATCCCGACTGTGCCGCCTGCGGCGGCCGTTGCTGCCGCAAACCGCTCGTCATAGCCGCCTTTGACCATTTCAGGATGCAACATTGACCCGATTGTCGCCGTGGTCGCAGAGTTCGATCCCGAGATCGCCGCAAACAACCCGCAAGCGCCAATCGCGGCCATCGCAAGCCCGCCGCGCAGCCAGCCCAGACAGGAATAGGCAAAATCAGAAAGCCTGCGCGCAATCCCCGATTTGTTGATCAAGTCGCCCGTCAGAATGAAAAGCGGCATCGCCAAGCGGGCAAAGCCCTTGTTAAAGACGTTCAGCATTTCGGCTCCAGTATTGTCGAGCGGCAAGCTGATCACAAAACTGCAGCCCACGACCCAGTAAAAGATCACCAGCAAAACCGGTGTACCGAACATGAACAAAAGCGTGACCCCAAGCGAGATCAGCGTGATGATTGTACTATCTTCCATCAGACATCTCCGCCAATGATCGCTTGCTTAACGACGGGGGTGCCTCTGCGATAATTGCCCCAGTCTTCAAACAGGTTTTCCAAAACACGCCCCGCCATCATCATAAAGGCAACCGGCACCGTCAGAAGGAACCACCACTGCATGACGTTATCGGTGCCCAAGACGATCTGGAAATTGGAGTAGGCACGCACCACTTCGCGCGACACAGTCGCCACAACAATGATGCAGAACCCCAGCCAAAGCGCCGCATCCAATGTCAGCACGGCAATCTGACCTGTCGGGGAAAAATTGCTGCGAAATTCGTTAAAGCTCAAATGGGTGCGGAGGCGAACGTTAAACGAACACCCGTACCACGCCATGATCATGTAAATCAGCGGCGGGATCGTGGTCGACCACGCCGGTTGCCCTGACAGCCAAAACCGCTGGATCACGCCGAAAAAGATGATCGCGGCCATCACTATATATGACCAAACCACGATCGTGCGCTCAAGGTTCTGCTCAAGCCAAGGCACCGCCCGATAAAGCCGGTAAACCAAATAGCCACCAAGCAACGTCAGCGGCGCAAAGACGAGCCACGCCGCCCCGGACCGATATGCGTTATACCGCTGCTACTCCAAAATCCGAAAGTTCTCGTGGGTTATGACGCGGAAGTTGTCTGACACCTTTTCGCGGAATTTCGTCCATTCATGCGGGATGGTTTCGCGCATGAATGCGA
>JAQXBV010000083.1 GCA_029252195.1 Yoonia sp. | reverse complement strand
TCGCATTCATGCGCGAAACCATCCCGCATGAATGGACGAAATTCCGCGAAAAGGTGTCAGACAACTTCCGCGTCATAACCCACGAGAACTTTCGGATTTTGGAGTAGCAGCGGTATAACTATGATTATTACGAATTTCCCTAATGATAGTTGTCTCGTTAAGTCAGTCTCAATTGAGATCTGAAGAGGAGTTGGGCGCAATCGTTTTGCGCGCACTTAAATGCTATGCATGAGGAGAAATTGCTGATGGATACGACTTCAGTCCAGACCGAGACGGGGGACGTCCCCCCTGTCGGCAACGATGTGGTGCTCGACGGCACCGTGATCGGGCATCGTATCGGGGGCACGTTGATGGGGCCGCAGGTGCTTGTGGCGGGCTTAAGCCCAATATCTGAGGTGGTTTTCCAAAAGCTCTTGGATATTCCCACTCTTGCATGGATGCGCGGTCAATTGACCCTTGTCAGTCTGACAAAGATCGACGCGTTCGGGCTGGATGTTGGTGACGCAGGCATCGGAACCCAAACGCCTGACGAGGTGATGTTTTTGCCCTATGACCCCAATCCGTCGCATCACGACCAAGTCGTCAACGAAGGGTATTGGGCCGTTTTGCGGCTTTGCACCCAATTGGGCATGATTGCCGGTCGTGGAGTGCCGCCAACCGTTACACTCGACATGTTGGAAACCTGAAGGGGTTGGTTTGAAAATGCCTCTGAAGAGAGCGTAGAAACCACGGCACGCCCGTTTGAACAACGATCTGATGAAACAGTGACACTGGCGGAGACGCAGGGATTCGAACCCTGGGAACCCGTAAAGGCTCAACGGTTTTCGAGACCGCCCCGTTCGACCACTCCGGCACGTCTCCGCGTAGCGTCACGGTTGCGCGTTTAATCTGGAGCCTCTTGCGGTGCAAGCCCATATTGCGCCGTCCATGACAATTCCGTCTCCGCCCTTGGCAATCTATTGCTGCAACCCTAGTTTGAGCGCATCATCAAGACGTTAAGGAAAACGCATGTTTCATCGTTCCATATCGGCAGGGGCATTTGTGGCCGCTCTTTGGGTAGCAAGTCCAAGCGTGGCGCAAGACCAGTCCGCAGAGATATTATTCGAAGCACTCGGTCTGCCCGATATCATTGATATCATGCGAGAAGAGGGGATCGTCTATGGGGCGCAGGTCGGCACGGATTTGTTCCCGTCGCGCGTGGGGCCGTCGTGGTCGGCAGCCGTCGAGACGATTTATGACGCAGAGGTGATGCAGCGCGATGTGAAGGCGGCATTTATTGCCTCGCTCGACGGCGATGACGTGGCGGCGATGACCGCTTTTTTCACCTCTGATTTAGGCCGTCGGTTTGTCGATTTGGAAGTCGCCGCGCGCCGCGCTCTGTTGGATGAAGAAACGGACACCGCCAGCAAGGCGCTGGCCGCCACTGCGCGTGCCCGAAACTCGGCGCGGTTTCAGATTGTCGATGCCTTTGTGCAGACCAATGACCTTATCGAGACCAATGTGGTGGGCGCGCTAAATTCCAATTACGCCTTCTATACGGGCTTGATGAAGGGCGGTGCCTTTGAGGACGCCTTGACCGAAGATCAGATTTTAAGGGATGTTCAGGATCAAGAGCCTGATATTCGGGCCAATACCGCCGAATGGGTCTATTCGTTTTTGATGTTGGCCTATGATCCCGTCAGCGACGCCGATTTGCAGGCCTATATCGCCTTTTCAAAGTCGGAAGCGGGCCAGCAACTCAATGACACCCTCTTTGATGCCTTTGAAGATCATTTCGATGCTATCAGCTTTAAGCTGGGATTTGAAGCCGCGCGGATGATGACCGGGGCCGAACTATAGCCTCGACGCGATCACGATGCCTTCATAGCTCTGCCCTTCCGCACGCGCGAGAGAGGCTGTCTTGGTCGACATGCGCAATTGAGGGAAGATCGCTAGAATTTCGACTGCTTGATCGTCATTGAGCGACGCAATGGCGGTGTCACCGATATAGCAGCTCTCGCAGGGGCAATCGTTTGCCCAGATGATCTCGTGGTAATCGAACATGATATGCACATAGGTCACAAAACCGCATTCGGCCTGTCGCACGTTGCGACCGTTGATCAGCATTCCCGCACTCAGCAAAAGCTCGTCATCGCCGCAAACCAACTCGGCCATCGTTCCAGCAATCAGCATGCGGTGGTTGGGCGAGACAGACAGCGGCGTAGAGTACCCCAATGTGCCAGTGTCAAAGGTGACAGGGGCCATCTTGCCGTGTCCGGCAACCGTACACGTTCCAGTCCAGCGAATGGTCTGCAAACCGTGATCGCGGGTCATGACGCGTTCACCGACCTGAAGCGTTTCAATCGCACGCCCGCCCCGATCCGTTTTGAACATCGTGCCTGCGGTAAAGCAGGCCAATTGGGTCGCGGGTACGGCGGTGTTCTCGACATGGTCCACAGCTCTGAAGGTATGGCTCTGAGCTGCAATCATGGCGCGTTGGGTGATAAAGGCCGTTGCGATCTGCGCGATTGAGACCACATAGCCGTCAGCCCCTTCTGTATCTGTTAGCACCGCCTTGATCGTCACCTTTTCGCCTGTCGGGTATGTGATCCCGTCCAGTGTGAGCGGAGCGGTCAAAACCTGTCTGCCATCGCCAAATGCGGAGAAAGTGGCGTCTTCGTCCGCGATCATGATCTGTTTGGCTGTGACATCTGCTTTGAGCGCCAGATTGAACGGCGCTTCTGCCGCTTGGACATTGCTCACGTTTTGCAGCGCTGTCAGTGATCCCGACGGCATGAAATCAGACATGGCGTAAACGTTTGGCAGCGTAAAGGCAGGCATATGGTAGGTCTCCGGTCGTCAAAAAGAGAAGTCTTTATCCGAACTGTCAGAGCCTTTGGTCGAAACTAGGGCGAAACACCCCCCAATTTAGGCTATTTGGTGAACAATACCGATACACCTCATCCGATTATCCACCGTAAACCATCAATGCGGTGATCAATGCGCCGGGTGTGGCGTCATATAACCCGAGATCTGATTGCAGCTGGACGATGCGGGCAGGGCGGTCCTCCAAGGGGATATTGGCCTTGTTCATAGCCTCCGTCAGGGTTGGGCCGCCGCCGGCATTGATCTGTTGGATCAGCGTGGGATGGTTGGTTTTGACAAAGAGTTCCACCGCGCCGCGTCTATCGCTATACACCGCATTACTGGCGGCGGTCGCAAATCCCGCAAAGGGGGCTGTGAACGGATTACCAAGCTGATTGTCCTGCGACGAACAGGCGGCAAGAAAGCAGAAGACGGGAAGGGCGCTGCGCATGTAAATTGACCTCTCTGGGGCTTGACTTAAGGCCCCATTGGCCCGATAAGCCGCCATCCGGGCAAGCGATTTGTTCGGGACTATGCGAAATTACGCCCATAAGGGCGCGCAGTCCAAAGGCACCAAACGCCTGTTTTAACAGGGGCCTCAGCGACGCGGTACATGAAGGAAAGACATATGTTTGCGGTTCTGAAAACCGGCGGCAAGCAGTACAAAGTTGCCTCAGGCGACGTATTGCGTATTGAAAAGCTGGACGCCCTTGCTGGCGACAAAGTTCAATTCAACGAAATTCTGATGGTTGGTAACACCGTTGGCGCGCCTTTCGTGGCAGACGCTGGTGTCCAGGCTGAAGTGATCGACCAGATCAAAGGCGAGAAGACAATTAACTTTGTTAAGCGTCGTCGTAAGCACTCTTCTGCACGCAAGAAGGGTCACCGCCAGCAACTGACTTTGATCCGTATCGGCGATATCCTTGAAAAAGGTGCTGACAAGTCCGGTGTGAAAGCCGCGATTAACGGCGCTGGCTTCAAGATCGAGCCTGCTTACAAGGGTGCCCCGACATCCAAGAAGGCAGCTGCTGCCGTTGCGCGTGCATCTCAGCCAAAAGCTGCCAAGGCTGCACCAGCGAAAGCAGCCCCTGCTGCGACTGGCGACGACCTGACAGAAATCACCGGTGTAGGCCCAGCAGCTGCGAAGAAGCTGATTGAAGCCGGCATCACAACTTTTGCTCAATTGGCAGCGGTTGACGCGGCTACGTTCGACGCAGTGAAAGTGAAACCTGAATGGGTTGCACAAGCTGCCGAGATGGCAAAATAAGCAAAGTTAAGGAGAGACACCATGGCACATAAAAAAGCAGGCGGTTCATCCCGTAACGGTCGCGACTCAGCTGGTCGCCGCCTCGGCGTTAAGAAATACGGTGGCGAGATCGTCATTCCAGGCAACATCATCCTGCGTCAGCGCGGTACAAAGATGTTCCCAGGTATGGGCGTTGGCATGGGCAAGGATCACACGATCTTCGCAACTGCTGAAGGCAACGTAAAGTTCCATACGGGCCTCAAGGGCCGTACCTTTATTTCGGTTCTGCCAGTTGCAGAGGCCGCTGAATAAGCCGAACCTTAGGTAAAAAATGAGGGGGGATCGGTGCAAACCGGTCCCTCTTCGTATTTTAACGATTTGCTTTTAGGTGCGGAATGAAGCGAGTTGCGCTATTGAGGAGGGAAGCCTGATGGATCAAATTGTGATCGCCCAGCCAAGCATTGAAACCACGCGTTTTGTCCTGCGCCCGCCGCGCAAATCCGATGCAGGCCTGATTACAATGTATGCCTCCGACGAGCGCATTGCGCGCGGGTTGCGTGCCGTGCCGCATCCGCTGCCCCCAGGCTCCGTTGAGGCCATGATCACCCGCGCCCTGAATGCGGATCGGACCGAAGATGTCTGGATCATGGACGGGGCCGCGCACGGTTTTGCAGAAGCTTTTGGCGTTGTGAGCCTTGATAACATGGACCGCGACCAATCCGAGATTTTCTATTGGGTGGCCCCTGCGTTCTGGAACATTGGTCTGGCGACAGAGGCGGTGCGAGCGATAATTTCTGCTAACCCAAGAAAAACACGCCGCTTTTTCGCAGAAGTATTTCAGGACAACCCCGGATCAGCGCGGGTTTTGACCAATTGCGGCTTTGAATATCTGGGGGATGCAGAGGCCTTTAGCGTGTCGCGCAATGCGACCATGCCGACGTGGACCTATACGCTAAAGACGGGATTATGACGCCACCCGTCCTGCAAACGCGGCGGTTGACCTCGCGGCCTGTGATGCCTGACGATGCGGCCGCGATCCAAAACGGGATCAATACCTGGGATGTGGTGCAATGGCTGACGGCACCGCCGTTTCCCTACTCCCGCGATGATGCGCATTTCTTCATCCACGAGGTGATCCCCGCAACGACCACCTGGGCTATTGATCCGGGTGAGGGGCTGATCGGGGTGATCGGGATCAAGCCTGACTTGGGCTATTGGCTCGATCATGCCTATCACGGCCAGCGGATCATGTCAGAGGCCGCCGCCGCTGTGGTCGCGTGGCATTTCGGGCAAAGCGATGAGGCACTTATGTCTAGTCATTTCCTTGGCAATGAGGCCTCGCGTCGGGTGCTGCAAAAGCAGGGCTTTGTCGATGCGGGATTTGAAGAACAATTGCAGACCGCTACGCAAGAAACCGTCACCGTACAACGGATGGAACTGACCTATAAGACGTGGATGGCGCACCATGGCTAATCTGACATATCGCGATCTTGGGCCTGATGACTTTACGGTGATGCACGCAATTGCGACCGAGCGGTCGGTTGTGCGCCAATTGGGTGGTTGGCCGTGGCCTCCGAACCCTGAGTTCACCAAAAGCCGCTGTAAGCACTTTGGCGGCAAGGGATTCGTTTGGGGCATTTGCCTTGATGGGGCGCTGGTAGGATCCGTCGCTGTGACGGGCAGGGAGCTGGGCTATATGCTGCACCCTTCTGCCTCGGGTCGCGGGATTATGACCCAAGCCGCCGTTCATGCGATCAACCACGCGATTGCGACGACGGATCATGCCTATTTTGACGCCAGCTATTGGCACGACAACCCCGCATCGGGGCATGTTCTGGCCAAGCTTGGCTTTCGGCACTGGCAAACCCGCTATGAGCCGTCCAAAGCCCGCCGTATTCCGCTTTTGTGTCACTACACGCGGTTGCAGCGCGCTGATTGGCATGGCTTGAGTAACCCGCCACAATAGACTACTTCAAACGCTGAACATGCCCGCCCGAAAGGCCCCTTTACTATGAAGTTTCTTGATTTTGCCAAAGTCTATATCCGCTCGGGTGGTGGTGGTGCGGGCTGTATCTCGTTTCGCCGCGAAAAATTCATCGAATACGGTGGCCCTGATGGGGGTGATGGCGGCAATGGCGGTTCGGTGATTGTTGAGGCCGTCGAGGGGCTTAATACGCTCATTGATTTTCGCTATCAGCAGCACTTTTACGCGCAGAACGGCCAACACGGGATGGGCAGCCAGCGCACGGGCAAAGACGGCGAAGACAAGATCTTGCGCGTGCCCGTCGGCACCGAGATTCTGGACGAAGACGAAGAGACTGTTATCGCTGATCTGACCGAAGTGGGCCAAACCGTTGTGATCGCCAAGGGCGGCAATGGCGGTTGGGGAAACTTGCACTTTAAATCTGCCACAAACCAAGCACCTCGCCGCGCCAATCCGGGCCAAGAAAGTATTGAACGCACGATCTGGCTGCGGCTCAAGTTGATCGCTGACGTGGGTCTTTTGGGGATGCCAAACGCGGGCAAATCGACGTTTTTGGCCGCGACATCGAACGCACGCCCAAAGGTCGCCGACTATCCCTTTACGACGCTTGTGCCGAACCTTGGGGTTGTGGGCATTGATAACGTCGAATTTGTTGTGGCCGACATCCCGGGTCTGATTGAGGGTGCCAGCGAAGGCCGCGGCTTGGGCGACACCTTCCTTGGGCACGTCGAGCGGTGCGCCGTGCTGTTGCACTTGGTGGACGGCGCGTCGGGCGATCCTGTACATGATTATGAGGTGATCATCGGCGAACTTGAGGCATATGGCGGAGAGTTGGCAGAAAAGCCGCGGATCACGGTTCTCAACAAGATTGACGCGCTGGACGATGAAGAGCGCGCGTTTCTGCAAGCGGAATTGGAAGAGGCCGTTGGCGGCCCTGTCATGATGATGTCGGGTGTGAGCAAAGAAGGCGTGCCCGAGGTCTTGCGTGCCCTGCGTGGCGAGATTGACGACAACCGCCTGCGCGACCGGATCGAGATAGATCAAGAGGCGGAGGACGCTCCGTGGCAGCCTTAAAAGACGCCAAACGTCTGGTCGTCAAAATCGGGTCGGCCTTATTGGTCGATGCCAAAACCGGAAAACTACGTCGTGCATGGCTGGAATCTTTGGCAGCAGATGTGGCCGCGATCCGCAAACGCGGAACCGATGTCATTCTGGTTTCCTCTGGCTCGATCGCTCTGGGGCGCGGTGTTTTGGGCCTGCCTGTGGCGGCCTTGCCGCTGGAGCAATCACAAGCGGCGGCGGCTGTGGGCCAAATCCAATTGGCGCGTGCCTATGAAGAGGTCTTAAGCCCTCATGGCATCATCACCGCACAAGTGCTTGTCACGCTTGAAGATTCGGCGGACCGCAGGCGGTATTTGAACGCCCGCGCAACGATGGAAACACTGCTTGGTTTTGGCGTGACCCCGATTGTGAACGAAAACGATACTGTTGCGACCGACGAAATCCGCTTTGGCGATAACGACCGTTTAGCCGCGCAGGTTGCTGTGACCATCGGAGCGGATCAATTGGTTTTGCTGTCGGATGTAGATGGACTTTATACAGCCAATCCAAACATCAACAAAGATGCGCACCATATTGAAATTGTTGATGTCATTACGGCTGATATCGAGGGTATGGCCGGCGATGCGGCCTCTGCCTTGTCCAAGGGCGGTATGAAAACAAAGGTGATGGCAGCGAAAGTCGCGACCGAGGCTGGTTGCGCCATGGCAATCACTTTAGGTACGCCACTTAACCCAATGTCATTACTTGAAAATGGCGGTCGTGCGACGTGGTTTTCTCCGCAAACGGACCCGCAAGCGGCGCGCAAGCGCTGGATCGCGACCATGAAACCACGCGGCGCTTATGTGCTGGACGATGGGGCGGCGAAAGCAATGGCTGCTGGTAAAAGCCTGCTGCCTGCAGGCGTCGTGAAGATCGAGGGCCGCTTTGGTCGTGGCGATCCGGTCACGATCCGCGGTATGGCGGGCATCGCTCTGGGGCTGGGCCTGACCCGTTACACCAGTGATGAGGCAGGACAGATCATGGGCCGCCGGTCCGACGAGATTGAAGCCGTGTTGGGGTATAAGGGCCGCGCAGCCCTGATCCATCGCGATGATATGGTGCTGTAAGGAGGCTTTGATGGACATTTCCGAGGTGATGAACACGATCGGCAAGCAGGCGCGCGCGGCGGCGCGTGACTTGGCGGTGGCCTCCTCCGAGGCGAAAGCCAGCGCCTTGAAGACGGCGGCGGATGCGATTTGGGCGGAAAGTGCGGCAATCCTTGCGGCCAATGCGAAGGATCTGGATTACGGCACCGCGAAGGGTCTGTCGCCTGCGATGATGGACCGCTTGATGCTGAATGAAGCGCGGATTCAGGGCATCGTGGATGGCTTGCTTGCGGTTGCAGCCCAAAAAGACCCTGTCGGCGAGGTCATCGACGCTTGGACACAGCCCTCGGGCCTGCATATCCAGCGCGTGCGGACCCCGATTGGCGTGATTGGCGTCATCTATGAAAGCCGTCCGAACGTCACGGCTGATGCGGGGGCGCTTTGTTTGAAATCGGGCAATGCGGTGATTTTACGCGGCGGCTCGGAAAGTTTCCACTCGGCAAATGCCATCCACAGCTGCCTGCTAAAGGGGTTGGCGGCGCATGGTCTCCCCGAACATGCGATCCAGTTGGTCCCGACGCGGGACCGAGCGGCGGTGACGGCGATTTTACAAGCTGTTGATTATATTGATGTTATCATTCCGCGTGGTGGCAAGGGCCTTGTCGGGCTGGTGCAAAAAGAGGCCCGCGTGCCGGTTTTTGCGCACCTTGAGGGGATTTGCCACGTCTATGTCGATGGCGCGGCCAATTTGGAGAAAGCGCGGGCTGTCTTGCTGAACGCAAAGACGCGGCGAACGGGGATTTGCGGGTCGGCAGAGTGTCTGTTGGTCGATCGCGCGTTTTACGACAAATATGGTGATATTCTGGTCCGCGATCTGATCGACGCAGGCGTCGAGGTGCGCGGTGACGCGGTGATTGCCAAGACTGTCGGCACGGTTGCGGCCACTGCCGACGACTTCGGCCACGAGTTTCTCGATATGATCATTGCGGCCAAGGTTGTCGACGGTGTGGACGCGGCGATTGCCCATATCCGCGCCTATGGCAGCAATCACACCGACGCGATTTTGACCGAAGACGATGCCGTCGCGGATCAGTTTTTCCACCAACTCGATAGCGCGATTTTGATGCGAAATGCCTCAACTCAATTTGCCGATGGGGGCGAATTCGGGATGGGCGCTGAAATCGGGATCGCGACAGGTAAACTGCATGCGCGCGGCCCAGTGGGGGCCGTGCAATTGACGAGTTTTAAATACCTCGTCACGGGTGACGGAACGGTCCGATCCTAGTTAAAACCGCATTATCAGACTATCGTCTGCGCGGCGAATTTCGATTTTCCGCCGCGCCTCGTGGAGCGCCGTTGGCAAAAGTGCAAACTGCACCTCAGCGGGGGTAAAATCGGTTTTGAGGCGCGGATTGGCGAGGCTATCCCAAAGTGATGCATCAAGCGCAAGCCTGCGGCCGGTGGCTTGGATTTCCCAAATACCTTCACTGCGGTTGATGTCAATTGTGCCGCCAAGCGGCAGCGCCGTTTCAAAACACTGGAGCCCCAGAAAGACGGCGCGAACTTCATCGCGCGGCTGATCGTCTGAAATATTCCAGAAATAAGTGAGCCTGCCCCCGCGCGCGGTGGCTGCAAGGGTCGAGAGCACCTCTTGTCGGCCAATCATTTGGTGTGATGCGTTCGACCCGTAAGCGATCCGAAAGAATTTGATCCGTGCGCTCGCGTTTTCCACGCTTTCGCTGATTAATTCCAACTCTGGCGAGCCATTCGCGGGGCCCTCGCCAAGAGAGAGCAGTTCTACCCCATTGCCGATTGCACCAATTGGGCTGATAAGGTCATGGCAAATGCGTGATCCGATCAGGGCCGAGATGTCTGTGCGTATTTGGGGTCTCCTAAAGAAGTGGTGAGAAAATGGTGGATATGAATGCGGTGCTTGCGCCGGGGATGTTGGTCATGCACCCCGATGCGCCCGAATGGGGCACAGGGCAGGTGCAATCTAATGTGGCGGGCTGGATCACCGTGAATTTTCGCGATGTTGGTAAAGTTGTGATCGATGGGGCGCGTATCATGCTTATCCTTGTTCATTCCGATGCTCCGCACAACTCAGAGTAGCGAGGTGATGGAGGCTGTCAATCTAGGTTAACGCCGACTTTCTGGCAAAAATGTTGCCAAATGGTTACCAGAATCCTAAAAGCGCAGTTCCGAGATGCCTTTGAGGATATCAATGCTCAAACATAGCCCCGAATTTGTTGTGCGCATGGCCGCGACACCGGACGATGTCGCCGCAGCGCAGCGGCTTCGCTATGCTGTCTTTGTCGAAGAAATGGGAGCCGATGGTGCACTTGTCGATCATGTGGCGCGGCGCGAGGCCGATGAATTTGATCCCTTCGCGATGCACCTGCTTTTGGAGGATATGCACCCCGCAGCGCCCGCGCAGCTGGTTGGGGCCTATCGCTTGATGGATCTCGCCTGCGCCGCCAAAGCGGGCCGGTTTTACTCTGAGACCGAGTTCGATCTGACGGCCTTGCGTAACGGTCACCGCCGGATCTTGGAATTGGGCCGCGCCTGCGTGCATCCCGATTATCGCGGCGGGTTGGCCATGCATCGGATCTGGTCAGGGCTGGCAGGTTTTGTGCTCGAAAAGAAATACCGGATTCTCTTCGGCGTTGCCTCATTTCACGGGACTGACCTTGGGCCTTTGGCGCAACCACTGTCTTATTTGCATGCCAACCATCTCGCATCTCGCGAGCTTGCACCTGTTGCGCGCGCCAGTGGTGCGGTTGCGATGGATCTGCTCCCCGCACAGACTATCGACCGAAAGGCGGCAATGGTGGCGACGCCTGCTTTGATCAAGGCCTATTTGCGTTTGGGCGGCGCAATCGGGCAGGGTGCCTTTGTCGATCATAACTTTCAGACCACAGATGTTTGCCTTGTTTTGGATACCGCTGACATGGATCCAAAGTCGCGCAAGCTCTACGCGACGGGCGGTTTACAATGACGCAAGTTTGGCGCGCGCACGAGGAACCGGACCCAGAGCAGATCAATGCCGCAGGCTGGCTGCGTGTGATTGCGCGCGGTGTGCCGCTGGGTTCGCTGGTGTTCGGGTGTCTTTTACTGCTTTTACTCGTTCGTCTTATCGAGCGACCATTATTTGGCGCAGGCCGCCCCTGGACCCCTTATATTACGCAATTTGTCTGCCGCACCGCATTCGTCTTGCTGGGCATTGCCTATGAAAAGCAGGGCGCGCCGATGGGTGGCGCGGGTGCTGTGGTAGCGAACCATTCGTCTTGGCTCGATATCTTTGCGCTCAATGCCGCCAAGCGGATATATTTTGTTTCCAAGGAAGAGGTCGCAAAATGGCCTGGCATTGGCTGGCTGGCGCGCGCGACGGGGACAGTGTTTATCAAGCGCGACCGCCGCGAGGCTGCTGCGCAAATCACAGTGTTCAAAGAGAGGTTGAACGCGGGCCATAAGCTCTTGTTTTTCCCAGAAGGCACCAGCACCGACGGACAGGTCGTTTTGCCGTTCAAGCCCACTTTATTTGGAGCCTTCTTTGACCCCGCGCTGGCAGACACCCTGCGTTTGCAAGCCGTGACGTTGATTTACCAAGCCCCCGAAGGGGCCGATCCACGCTTTTACGGCTGGTGGGGCGATATGGCGTTTGGGCCGCATTTACTCGCGACTTTGGCCGCGGCCAAACAAGGCAAGGTGACAGTGATTTATCACTCGCCCGTCAAACTGACCGATTTCGCGGATCGCAAGGTTTTGGCCAGAACGCTTGAGGATCAGGTGCGCGGTGGCTTACCCCATCGCGGCGATCAGGGTCTTTAGCGCAGCCGCTGCATCGTCTTGCGCCCATACCTCGTCGCCAATCCCGAAGAAATCGGTATAGGGCGTCAGTTGACGGATCAGGTCCACGTCCAAGGCCCCTTCGGCGACTTGCGGCACTTCGATCATCTGCGACCACCACTCAAAGAGGTCGAAAGGCGCGATGGCTCCGTTGCCCAAGGATGTCATGCCCACGGGGCCGAAGCTCACATAATCTGCCCCCAACTCGCCTGCGGTCATGCCGTCATGTGCCGAATTTCCGCAAAACGCCCCGATGATCGCGTCGGCGCCCAGATCCTTGCGCGAGGCTTTGACAGAGCGCGAGCCGTCCGTCAGGTGCACACCGTCAAGCCCAAGGCGTTCAACCATCTGAATGTGGCTGTCGATGACAAAGGCCACGTCCCGTTCATGGGTGATTTCGCGCAGGGCGTCGGCGGCTTTAGCAATCCGTGTTTCGTCGCGGCTCGCCATGGTCAGGCGCACGCAAGAAATATCCGCCACATCGAGACAGGCCGCCAGACGGTCAGGAAAGGTCTCAAGATCAAGGTCGGGGGGCGTGATGAGGTAAAGCTGTGGCTTGTCGGCGTCGGACATGATGTGTTTCTCGATCTGAACTGATTTCCACGGCTTCTATATGGGAAATTGCGGCTTGGCTACTTCGGCGGCAGCGATTTCGCGCCAGACAGTGCAAGTTCGACGCATTTTCGCGGTCGTTGGTCGCAGCCCATCACGTTTTCTCTTCCCCCATGTCCATGATTGTAAGCCATGGGTCGCGCCTTGCGTGATCATTGCGCCCAGCGTATCACGCGCCCAAAGCCGAAAGGAAGCCCAATGCCCACAGACCGCCAGCAACCGACCTTCATTCTGATCCGCCCGCAGATGGGCGAGAATATCGGAGCGGCAGCGCGCGCGATGTGGAATTTCGGGCTGGACCGGATGCGGATCACCAGCCCGCGCGATAGCTGGCCGAACCAAAAGGCGGTTGTGATGGCCAGCGGCGCGGGGCGTCTTTTGGATGAAGCGCAACTGTTTGAAAGCACCGATGCCGCGAGTGCCAATTGCACCTATGTCTATGCGACCACCGCCCGTGACCGTGATTTGACGAAACCTGTGCTGACACCAGAGGCCGCGATGATCGAGGCCCGCGACCGGATTGCAGCGGGCCAAAAGGTCGCCGTGCTATTCGGGCCAGAGCGGGCGGGGCTGGAGAACGACGACATCGTGCGGGCCAATGCGATTATCTCGGTGCCTGTGAACCCCGAATTTGCGTCATTGAACCTTGGGCAATGCGTTTTGCTGACCGCCTATGAGTATCAGCGGGCCACGACAGAGGTGGCTCATGAAACCGTCAGCCACGTTGGCAATTGGGCGGAACAATCCGAAATGGCAGCCTTGGCTGCGCATTATGAAGAACGGCTGGACGATGCGGGGTTCTTTTATCCCGCCCATAAAGCACCGAATATGAAAGCAAATTTGCGCAATCTCTGGAGCCGGATGCCGCTCACGCGCGCGGATGTGCAAATGTTGCACGGCATTTTGCGACAAATGGTCCGATGGAAAGAGCGCGGCGATCGCTGACTTGTCGCGGGCTTCATCCCGTCCTAGGTTGCAGTCAAATGTCAGGAGATCCCGTTATGGCCAATAAAACCCGCAGCATCTTTGAAGAGGTTGGCACCACGCAAAAGCAGGTCGCAGCCCCCGGTGGGATTGATCGTGGCGGGCAGGGTGCGCGCGGTCCGATCCGTATCTGGTTGGGCGTGATTTTCGCGCTTGTGGGGGTGATGATCTTGGTCGGCGGCTTGACCCGTCTGACCGACAGCGGCTTGTCGATCACGGAATGGGCGCCGATCACGGGGGCAAAGCCGCCCAGCTCAGAGGCGGAATGGACAACTGCCTTTGAGAAATACCAAGCGATCCCTGAATATCAGTTGCAGAACAAGGGGATGACCCTCGCGGAGTTCAAGGGTATTTTCTGGTGGGAATGGGGCCATCGCCAGCTTGGCCGCGTGATCGGGCTTGTCTGGGCGGCTGGCTTTTTCGGCTTTCTGGCCCTGCGCAAAATTCCCAACGGCTGGTCGGGTCGGCTTTTGGGTCTAGGCGCCTTGGGGGGATTACAGGGCGCGATTGGCTGGTGGATGGTATCGAGCGGCCTGAAAGACGGGATGCTGGACGTGGCCTCCTACCGCCTTGCCACACACCTTGGGCTGGCCTTCATCATCTTTGGCGTGATCACTTGGTATATCTTGCGGCTGTCGCGACGCGAGGTGGATTTGCTGCAAGCGCGTCGCTTGGCCGATGCGCGGCTGTCAAAGCTGGGCTCTTGGTTGATCGGATTGGCCTTCCTGCAAATTCTGCTGGGGGCATTGGTTGCGGGCATTGATGCGGGCCGCAACTACCCCGATTGGCCGCTGATGGCGGGCGGATTTTTGCCGCCGCAGCCCTTTGATCTGGTGCCGCTCTGGCGCAACTTCTTTGAAGACCCGGGTCTGGTGCAATTCATGCACCGGATGGCGGGCTATGTTTTGTTTGCCTTCGGTATTTACGTCTGGACCCGCGCGCGCAAGGCTGCAAATAGCCGCACGAAGTTTGCCTTTCATGCGACGATGGCGATGATGCTGGTGCAGGTTCTGCTTGGCATCGTGACGGTCATCTACTCGGCACCCGTGAATATCGCGATCGTGCACCAGCTTGGTGCGGTTGTGCTTTGGGTTCTGATCATCCGCGCCCGTTTCTTGGCCGCATACCCCCATCCCCAATCCGTGCGAGGAAAAGCCTGATGTCAGCTTATGAAGATCTGATGGCGTTTCAGCGCCAGACTGAGGCGCTTTCCCAAGTCGCAGGCCGTTTGGGATGGGATCAGGAAACGATGATGGCCGAAGGGTCAGCGCCCCAGCGCGCCGAGGAACATGCGGCGATGGCCTCTGTTCTGCACGCCCGCCGTGTTGATCCACGGGTCGGCGACTGGTTGGCGCAGGCGGAGGCCAGCGATGATGTGGCTGCTGCAAACCTGCGCCATATTCAACGGTCGTACGAGCGCACCGCAAAAGTGCCCGCCAAACTGGCCGAGGAGATAGCCAAGACCACCTCGCTCGCCCACCGCATCTGGGCCAAGGCGCGCGCCGAAAACGATGTCGCGGCCTACCTGCCGGTTTTGGAAAAAGTGGTCAAGTTGCGCCAAGAAGAGGCGGCGGCACTGGCGCAAGGCGGCGACCTTTATGATGCGCTTTTGAACGATTATGAACAGGGTGCGACGGGGGCCGAGGTGGAAGCCATGTTTGGCGCGCTGCGGCCCCGTCTGGTAGCCCTGCGCGGGGCCGTGCTGGATCAGCCAAAGTCTAAGGGCTTGTCAGGCGCCTTTGACGAAGCGGCCCAATTGGCGCTCTCGACCAAGCTCGCGCTAACCTTCGGTTACGACATGACCAAGGGCCGCATTGATAAGGCGGTGCATCCGTTTTCAAGTGGCTCTGGGATTGATGTGCGGATCACGACGCGCACCAACCCTGCCGACCCGTTCAACTGTTTTTACTCGACAATCCATGAAGTCGGCCACGCCTGCTATGAGCAGAATATCAACGATGCTTACCTTTTGACCCCGCTTGGCAGCGGCGTCTCGATGGGTGTGCATGAAAGCCAAAGCCGGATTTATGAAAACCAGATCGGCCGCAGCCGCGCCTTTACGGGCTGGCTTTACGGGCAGATGCGCGATGCTTTTGGTGATTTCGGGATTGCGGACGAGGATGCGTTTTACGCCTGCGTGAACCGCGTCAATGACGGGTTTATCCGCACCGAAGCCGACGAGCTGCAATATAACCTGCATGTGCTGATGCGGTTCGACCTGGAGCGGGCGCTGATTTCGGGGGATCTGGCGGTGCAGGACTTGGAAGCGGCATGGAATGACCGCTTCAAGGCTGATTTCGGCTTTGCGGTGGACAAGCCCTCAAACGGCGTTCTGCAGGATGTGCATTGGTCCGAGGGGCTAATGGGGTATTTCCCGACTTACACGCTCGGCAACGTCTTTGCTGGCTGTTTGAACGAGGCCATGCGCGCGGCGGTGCCGACGCTGGACGCGGATCTGGCGAGAGGTGACACATCCAAGGCCACTGCTTGGCTGCGCGAGAATGTGCAGACCCATGGCGGGCTTTTCGAGCCAAAGGATGTCATCGCGCGGGCCTGCGGTTTTGCACCAAGCGAGGGGCCCTTGCTCACCTATCTGGAAGCCAAATTCGGCGGGATTTACGGGCTATGATCGTCAAGATGGATGTGGCGGCGCTGACCGCTTTTCTGCTGGACGCTTTCCCGCAAGTGCACGCCGACTTCGCGGTTGAGGCCGTGACCGAAAAGGGGGTGCGTCTGCGCCTTGTGACGGCCGAGCGGCATTTGCGCCCAGGTGGCACGGTCTCTGGTCCTGCGATGTTCGGGCTGGCGGATGTGGCGATGTATCTCGCGATCCTGAGCCGGATCGGGCCGGAAGCGCTGGCCGTCACCACCAATTGCAGCATTGATTTCATGCGCAAGCCGGTCGCGGGCGTGGACCTGATCTGCGAGGCGGTCATTCACAAGCTGGGTCGGGTTTTGGCGGTGGGCGATTGCCTGATTTATAGCGAGGGCAAGTGCGAACCTGTCTCACGTGCGTCTTTGACCTACGCGATCCCGCCAAAGTAAAAGGCCGACACAGCGTGCCGGCCTTTTTGCATTAATCCCGCCAGAACGGCTTTTGCGCTTCCGTCTCGGCGGTTGATCTGCCGAGCCCGATGTCGTTCAACTGATGCGTTTCCAGTTTCGCCAGTGATTTTCGGTTGCGGCGGAGCCTGTCCCATTTCGTCACGACCACCGCTGCAAAAATCAATGCCTGTGCCGCGGTGGGCAGGCGGTTTTGATTGCTGAGCAGGGCGATATGCGCGGAATGAAGCGCTGGTGACATGGGGTAGCTCCTTAAAATTGTATTGACACAATGCAGCACAATACTGCACTACAATTGCTACATTGTGCGCAGTTTAAGGTAAACAAAATGATTGTATCCGATACAATATGGACGCCAGACCTCTCCGCTGCAGGAAAATCTAAGTACAAAGCGCTGGCGCAAGCCTTGCGCGACGCGATCATGACAGGTGAGCTGGCGGCAGGTCAGCAACTGCCACCAATGCGCGAGTTGGGCTACCGGATTGGCCTAACCCCCGGCACAGTGGCGCGGGCCTATGCGATTTTGACCGAAGAGGGGCGCTTGGAGGCGCAGGTCGGGCGCGGCACCTTTGTGGCCGGCAAAGCGGCGCGGCCACCTGTGAACCCCGATAGCCTGATCTACCATGTGGACGAGGGATTTGCCGATTTTCGGAGCAGTCGCGTGCCAGATGTCGGGCAGGGCCGTGTGATTGACGATGCCTTGATACGTCTTGGGCAGTCGCATCGCAGGCGGCATATTAACTACCCGACGGCGCAGACCGATTATCAGGCCCGCGAGGCCGTTGCAGGCTGGATGGACTCTGGTCGCTTGGGCCATATCACGGCCGATGATGTTGTCCTTGGCAATGGCGCACAAAACTGTTGTTTGCTGGCTTTGCAGGCGGTTTTACATGGCGCTGCACCCGTGATTTTGACCGAGGAGCTTTGATATCCGGGCGTGCGCCACGCGGGACAGTTGTTGCGGGCGAAAGTGGTGGGCGTTGCCCTGGATGATGATGGGATCGTCCCGGAGGCGTTGGAGGCCGCATATCGGACCCATGGCGGGCAGGTCCTCTTGACGGCGGCCGAGGTTCACAGCCCAACGACGATTAAGACCACGATCGCGCGCAAACAAGAGCTGGCAACCTTATGCGAACGGTTAGGTGTCACGGTGATTGAAGACGATTGCCACACGCCGTTTGCAAGTAATGTGCCCAGCTACCGGATGCTCATGGGCGGGAATGCCTATTACATTTCATCGCTGACAAAAACCGTCAGCGGCGCATTGCGCTTTGGCTATATGGTTGGCCCACAAGGGCAGCAAGATAACCTGCGGCAGGTGGCCCAAAGCTCGTTTTACGGGGTTTCGCAGCCAATCACTGACCTTTGCGAAGACTTGATCACGTCAGGTGCTGCTCATCAAATCCGCAGGGATGTGTTCGCGGCAACGACACAGCGCGTGCGCCTTGCGGTCAATGCCTTGGGCGCGTGGAATATTCGCTGGCGCGAGGATGCGCCCTTCGTTTGGCTGCAAATGCCCGTTGGCTGGCGTGCGTCGAGCTTTTCAATGGCCTGCGAAAAGCAGGGGATCAAAGTGCGGCCCGCCGATGAGTTTGCGTTGGCGGATGCCAAAACGCCAAACGCGGTGCGGCTTGCCCTGAATACCTGCGTTGATACACAAGTCTACCTCGATGCATTGGGCAAAATGAACGGATTGCTGGCAAATCTGGCGCGATTGATCGATGGATGATGGGGTAAGATAGTACCTATTTTGCAAGGCATTGATTTTAATATCTAATTTAAAATAAGTGCCGCTTGACGCAAGGTTTGGCAGGTTTATAAGCCACCTATCCGAATGACGGGCCACCTCTGGCCCCACAAGAAACTGGTGACAAATGAATACCTTTACCGCGACTCCTGCGGATATCGACAAGAAATGGATCCTGATCGACGCTGAAGGCGTTGTTCTGGGCCGTCTTGCTTCGATCATCGCAATGCGCTTGCGTGGCAAGCACAAGCCTTCCTTCACACCGCACATGGATATGGGCGACAATGTTATCGTGATCAACTGTGAGAAAATCCAGATGACCGGCAACAAGCGTGACGAGATGTACTACTGGCACACTGGCCACCCAGGTGGCATCAAGGAAAAGTCCAAGGCGGACATCCTTGAGGGTAAGCACCCTGAGCGCGTTATCATGAAAGCTGTTGAGCGCATGTTGCCTGGTGGCAAATTGTCCCGCCAGCAAATGACTCACCTGCGCGTTTTCGCAGGCACAGAGCACGGCATGGAAGCGCAGAAGCCTGAAGTTCTGGATGTTGCATCCATGAACAAAAAGAACACGAGGACTGCATAATGGTTGATCAAGTAAACTCGCTCGAAGATCTGGGCAAAGTCGCAGAAGGCGTTGACGCGCCTGTTGCTGCTCCTGTTGCGATCAACCGTGAGCCTGTGCGTGACGCACTCGGCCGCGCCTATGCAACCGGTAAGCGTAAAGACGCGGTTGCTCGCGTCTGGATCAAGCCAGGTTCGGGCAAAGTTATCGTGAACGGCAAAGAAATGGCTGTGTATTTCGCACGTCCGGTTCTGCAGATGATCCTGCGTCAGCCATTCCAGGTTGCTGGTGTTGTTGACCAGTTCGACGTGATGGCGACTGTTGCTGGTGGCGGTCTTTCTGGTCAAGCTGGTGCAGTAAAGCACGGTGTTTCCAAGGCGCTTCAGCTTTATGATCCAACCCTGCGCGCTGCTTTGAAAGCTGCTGGCTTCCTGACACGCGACAGCCGCGTTGTTGAGCGTAAGAAATACGGTAAAGCAAAAGCCCGTAAGAGCTTCCAGTTCTCTAAGCGTTAAGCTTCGACAACTTGTTTTTGGAAGAGGGCGGCCAATATTGGCTGCCCTTTTTTGTTCAATAACAAGGATTTATGATGTGTATCTGCCTGCGCACTTTGAAGAAACAGACCAAGAGACCATCCGCGATCTGATTTCGGCGTTTCCACTCGCAACGCTCGTCGCGCAGACGCTCGACGGGCTGGTCGCGAACCATATCCCGCTGATGATGAACCGAGACGGCACCTTGGTCGGGCACATTGCTGCGGCCAATCCCATGCATCAGTTGATCACCCCGGACCAAGATGTGCTCGCAATCTTTCAAGGGGCGGACGCTTATGTTTCGCCGAATTGGTATCCGACAAAGCTTGAAACCCATCAACAGGTTCCGACGTGGAACTACGAGGTCGTGCATGTGCATGGCCGCATCCTGTTTCAGCATGACGCGAAGGCTAAGATTGCCGCCGTCGGCCAATTGACCAAAGAGTTCGAGACACGCACCAACGGGGCAGATGGCTGGCGGTTGGCCGACGCGCCGCAAGACTATTTGAAAGCGCGCCTTGCAGATATTGTGGCGTTCAAAATGCAGATCAACCGGATCGTTGCAAAGTCAAAGTTGAACCAGAACAAAGCACCACAAGACATTGAGAACGTGGCGAAAATGCTATCGTTGCACGGGGCCGAGCGCATGGCCAGCCGGATGAAATTGCGCAATTCTGATGACTAAATCACTTTGTCACTTGCACTTTTGTGCGCCGCAGTGAAAATCAAACTATGTGGGAAAAGTTAACAGCAACAGAAGGTCGCCGCGGACTGCTGATGGTCAGCCCGCCCTTGGGTTATGCTCTCATGTTGCTCGCCGTCCCGTTGAGCGCGATCATTTTGTTCAGTTTCTGGACCCAGAACTTTATGGATGTGGACACCACATTCACGCTCAACAATTACCGCGAGATTATTACAGAGCCGATCTATTTTGCGCTGTTGAAACGATCGCTCTTTGTCTCTGGTACAGTGACATGTGTGACGGTCCTTCTAGCGTTTCCGGTGGCTTATTTCGTGTCGTTTCATGTGCCCGCGCACCGAAAATCGCTTTGGCTTTTCCTGATTACGATTCCGTTCTGGACGAGCTACCTGATTCGCGTTTTTTTGTGGAAGGTGATCTTGGGCTATAACGGGGTGGTCAATACGGGGTTGATTAACCTAGGTATTATTGACGAGCCGCTGACATTTATTCTCTACAATATCAACGCGGTGATTATTACGCTGGCCCATGCTTTTGCGCCTTTTGCCATTTTGCCGATTTTTGTGGCCTTGGAGAAGATTGACCGCTCCTTGCTGGAGGCCTCGCAGGATCTTGGAGAGAGCAAAGTCTCGACGTTTTTCCGTGTCACGTTGCCGCTGTCTATGCCGGGTCTCGTGGCAGCGGTTCTGATCGTCTTTATCCCGACGATTGGTGATTATGTGACGCCGGAGTTGATGGGTGGCGCGGGTGGTAAGCTGATTGCCAATATGATTCAGACCCAATTCCTTGCGCTCAACAATGCTCCGCTGGGTGCAGCACTTGCCATTGTCGCCATGATTTGCGTGACGGCCGTCAGCCTGCTGTTCGTCTTTCTGAACCGCCGTTATTTGCGGGGCCGGTCATGAGTCTGCGGATTTACGCGATTGCCTATTTGGTGTTTCTCTATGCGCCGATCGTGCTGCTGCCGATCTTTGCGTTCAACGACGGCACGATCATCTCCTTTCCGTTGTCGGGTTTTACCACGGAATGGTTTTCCCAGCTGTGGGTGACAAAAGCGTTGCATAACGCCGTGCAGAACTCGCTCTTTATTGCCGCGATCACCGCTGTGATGTCGACGGTTCTAGGGATTTGTGCAGCGCGGGCAGGGGCGATGTATAACTTCCCCTTGAAGCGCGGCATTCTGGGTCTTGTCATGCTGCCTCTGGTCTTGCCCGAAATCATCGTGGCGGTTTCGCTCTTGGTGGTTGTGGTGCAGTTCCTTGATCTTGGCCTGTCAAACTGGACGGTGATCGCGGCCCACGTCCTGATTTGCACACCGTTCTCGATTGCCATTTTGAACGGCGCGTTTCAAAACCTTGATCCGAGCATGGAAGAAGCCGCGATGGATTTGGGCGAAAGCCGCTGGTCTGCGTTTCGCCTTGTGACCTTGCCACTGGTCATGCCAGGGATCATTTCGTCCATGCTTATTGCGTTCACGATCAGCTTGGACGAATTCATCATCGCCTTCTTCCTGACAGGCGCAAATCCAACCATGCCGGTCTATATCTGGGGCTTGTTGCGCTTTCCGGGGTCGCTGCCGATTGTGATGGCATTGGGCACGCTTCTGGTCGGGCTTTCCATTATTCTTCTGACAATCGCCGAGATTTTGCGCCGACGCGGCATGGCCCGCGCTGGTGTGAAAGACAAAGGGGGCTTCTTGTGACCGCATTGATTTCACTCACGGGTGTGAACAAATATTACGGCGACTACCACGCCCTGCGTGACATCAACCTGACGATCAATGAGGGCGAGTTCTTTTCGTTGCTTGGCCCGTCAGGGTGCGGGAAGACGACGCTTTTGCGCACGATTGCCGGATTCGAGGGGGTGTCAGAAGGTGTGGTGATGCTTGGCGGCAAGAATATGGCAGGCGTGCCTGCCAATATGCGGCCGACCAATATGGTGTTCCAGTCCTATGCCATTTTCCCGCATTTGACCGTTGGTGAGAACGTGGCTTTTGGCCTGCGCAAACGCAAGGATATGGATAAGACGGCCAAGCTTGCGGCCGTTGACGAAGCCTTGACAATGGTTGGCCTCAAGGGCTTCGGCGACAGGCAGGCCCATGCGCTGTCAGGCGGGCAACGGCAGCGTGTGGCCTTGGCCCGTGCGCTGATCCTAAAGCCAAAGGTGCTGCTGCTGGACGAACCTTTGTCGGCGCTTGACAAAAAGATGCGCGAGCAGATGCAGGTCGAATTGATGCGCTTGCAGCGCCACGTCGGGATCACATTCATTCTGGTCACTCACGATCAGGAGGAGGCGCTTGTGATGTCGGACCGGATTGCAGTGATGTTCGAGGGCGAAATCGGGCAACTCGCCGATCCTGAAACCCTGTATCGTCGGCCCAACGGGCGCCGCGTCGCAGAGTTTATCGGCAAGATGAACTTTCTTGACGCGGAAGTGGTCTCTGTCGGAGACAAGATCGAGGTTACCGTTGCGGGACTGGGGCTGTGCCATGTGGACGCCGAACAGGCCCCTGCGGGGATCGCGGTTGGCGCGGCGGCTGTGGGCATACGTCCTGAAACCTTGGCAATCTTGTTCGAGGGTGAGACCACGGACCGCGAAACCATTGCCGGGGTCGTGGATGAGGTCGTCTATTACGGCGATATGACCTATTATGACGTGCGGATTGACGGGGTCACAGAGACCCTGAATATCGCGATGAAAAACCTGATTGGACGGCCTGTGCTTGACGTCGGTGAAAAGACCACCGTCGTCTGGGACGCGCGCTCACTGGTGCTTTTGCCGTAACTGCGTAGGATGGGTCTTGACCCATCGCCCGTGCTAAAAGGGAAACGCAACCCTGACCGCAATGGTCTCTAGCCCTGGATTGGGCATCTGCGTATCCGCGTTCGAGCGGTGGTCATATGACGCCAGAATGGTTGCGCCATTCGCAAAGGGATAGCCGAGACCCAATGACGAGCGGAACTGCAAATGGCCGCTCAGGTCTGGACCGTCGCCCTTCTCAAAATAGCCGGGCATCAAGGACGATTCGATAAAGAACGGGCTGTCAAAAACCCCTTGGCTTGTCCACTTTGCGCCCGCGCCAATCCAATAGGCCCCATCGTCGGTCACAGAGGCACCAAGGGTCGGCTGGAACGGCCCATAAGACATCCCCACATCATAGCCGACATAGACTTCGTTGCCGATGATATCTTCTTGAAACTCGACTTTCGCGGCCTGAAACGACAACCTTTGCACGGCTTGTTCTGGTCCAAGGCATCCGGTCGCACAATCATTGAAGCCCATATCCGTGAGACTGGCGACGAGAAAAATAACAGCAAGCGTTCCGTTCATGATGTCCTCCTATAAGTCGGGCGCCACGAGCCCTAGCCCGCGTAGGTATATTCCGATCCCTGTTTCAAGCAAGTCCTCGGGCGGGAAAGGTGACTTCGTGCCTGGGCTGCCACGCGCAAAAAGCTCGACCACACCATGGGACATCGCCCAGATATGCGCTGAAAACATCTGCGGCGGCGGGCGTTTTTCAATCGGGATATGCTCGCTCAGGGCGACAGCAGCGGTTTCCAAGACCCCAAGTGCGCGCTGTGCCGCCTTGTTCAGCTCGGATGTGCGCTGGATCGAAATGCCACTCTCGAACATCGCGACATAGTGGCCCGGATACCTGTTGGCAAAAGCAAGATAAGCGCGCCCCGTCGCTTCAAAGGCCTTCAAATCCGAGGGTTTCCCGCTTGCGTAGGCTTGCTCAAGCATCTCGGCGAATATGCCGTAGCCTTGCAAGGCGGCTTCTGCGATCAGATCTTCGCGCCCTTCAAAGTGACGGTAGACGGCGGCAGGCGTGACGCCAGCCTCGCGCGCGGCTTCAGACAGCGTAAACCCCGTTGGTCCGCGTTTTTGGATCAGCGACAGGCAGCCATTGACCAAAGCTTCGCGCAGATTGCCATGATGATACCCGCGTTTAGCCATGCCAGAGGTCAACGCCTCCTGCGATCTTGGGATCAAGCTCACCCAGCGCATCCGCGTCGCGCCCGTCGTAGTCGATGCGGCTCAGGACCGCGCGGATTGTATTCAGCCTTGCACGGCGCTTGTCATCAGAGCGGATGACCGTCCAAGGCGCGGCGTCCGTATCGGAGCGCGCCAAGGTCTCGTCGATGTCAGCAGTATAGGCCTCCCATTTCGACAGCCCCTCTACGTCAATCCAAGACAGTTTCCACTGTTTCAACGGATCGCGCTCGCGGTCCAGAAACCGTTTAAGCTGGGTCGCTTGGCCGATGTTGAGCCAGATTTTAAAGAGTTTGATCCCTTCATCAACAAGCAGCTTTTCAAAGGCACCAACCTGCCCGAACCATTTTTCGCGCGCCTCTGGCGTGCAAAAACCAAACACATGTTCGACAACGCCCCGATTATACCAGCTCCGGTCGAACAGGACGATTTCACCCGCAGAGGGCATGTGGTCGATGTAGCGCTGAAAATACCATTGCGAGGCCTCGGCCTCCGACGGTTTGGACAGGGCGACGACGCGAGCATTGCGCGGATTGAGGTTCTCGCGGAACCGCGAGATTGTTCCCCCTTTGCCCGCCGCATCACGGCCTTCATAGACGATGACAATCCGCTCGCCTTTGTCGCGCGCCCATGCCTGCAGGCGCACAAGCTGTACTTGGAGCGCTTCGATTTCGGCCTCATAGGCGGTTTTGCCCATGCGTTTCTGATAGGGGAACCGCGCGTTCAAGATGGCTTTCTTGTCTGCGGTGCGGATCGCCTCGCGGACATCATCGGGCGCGTGATCCGCATAAAACCGGCTAATGCCTCCGTCAAATGGCAAGTCCATGGGTCATCCTTTGGTCAGTGTTAGGGCCACTATGCGCATCCGTGCCGCCTAGCGCAATCCGGCGCGGTGGGCTGCCGCATCGATAACGGCAATTGCGGCGGCGGTATCCACATGATGTGGCACATGACCGACGCCTGCCAGTTCGGTCACAGTCACGGAGGGGACGATCTTGGCGATTTCGCGAGCGTGGATCGTGATCGGCACAGTTTTATCTTCCGTCCCGTGTAAAATCTCGATGGGCAGGGTGAGCTCGGGATAGCGTTTTGAAAGGGCTACCACGTTTGGATAAAGCGTTTTGACCTGCCGCACATTGGCGCGGAAATTCGCGGGGCGCATAACAAGCTGACCGCCGAGGTGCTGTGCGTAACCTGCGGGCGCAGGATTGGGAGCAAAAGTGGCATCCACGACCTTATCAATCGTCCCGTTGGGCACGAGCGCCGATAGGATCGGCACCACAAGCCCACCACCAAGCGCGCTACCATTGACCGTGTAATAAGCGCCCAGACCGCCCGGCCAAGGCATCGCCACGCCCGCAAAGCTTACCACGGCCTTTGCGTTCTGGCGGCTGTCAACGTCCAGCCCCTCAACCGCCCAAGCCAAAGCCACAATGCCACCGTAGCTATGCCCCGCAACAATAGGATCGGTGATCCCCAGCTTGAACGCCGCTTCCCGCAACATAAGCGCTTGGGCTTGCGGGCTGTCGCCATCAGTCGCGAAGGCACCTGTCTCAATGCCCGGCACGCGGTCGGTATATCCGTGACCGGGCCTGTCGAAGGCCGTGACGGTGTAGCGATCTTTCAGCAAATCGACTAAATCAAAGGTATAGTCGCGTAAATTACCCCCCGCGCCATGGAGCAAGATCAATTCGGGGCCAGTGCCTTCGCGTAGATAATGCACCTTGCCACCTGTGACCTCGACAAAGCTCCCGACGGGCGGAAAGCTGGTTTCGATCTGCGTGTCCTTGGTCAAAGAGGTACAACTGGCCAAAAGTGCCGCCCCGCCAAAAGCAGTAAAGGCGGCGCGAAGGATTTTACGTCCCGATGTCATTAATGTCATACGCCGTTGTCTGATAAATCTGGTTGATCCAGTTACCATATAGAAGATGCGCGTGACTTCTCCACTTATTCATCGGTGGTGCCGTGGGGTCATCGTTGGGATAGTAATTCATCGGAATGTTGATCGGCGTGCCTTCGGCCACGTCGCGGTCGTATTCTTGCTTGAGCGTCCCGCTGTCATATTCAAAGTGATTAAATATATAGAGTGCGCGGTGGGCGGCGTCTTCGACCAAACAGGGACCGGATTCGTCGCTGGTGATCAGCGTTTGCAATCCGCCTGCCTTGTCGATGTCGTCTTGGCGCATCTCGGTCCAGCGGCTGACGGGTATGACACAGTCATCCGAGAACCCGCGCAAATAGGGCGAGGCAGGGGCGGTCACGCGGTGCCGGAAACATCCGAAGACTTTGTGATCGGTCAGATGCTTTGGCACATGGTGGAAGTAGTTGATCATCGCCATACCACCCCAACAGACACCAAACGTGGAATGCACATTGGTTTGCGTCCAGTCAAAGATTTGCGTCAGCTCATTCCAATAGGTGACCTCATGAAATGGCAAATGCTCGATCGGCGCGCCTGTGATGATCAGCCCGTCAAACTTCTCGTCCTTCACCTCGGCAAAAGTCTTATAGAACTCTTCCATATGCTCGGCGGCGGTATTCTTGGTCTGGTGCTCGGACATCCGAATGAGCGTGAGTTCGATCTGAAGCGGCGTCGCCCCGATCAATCGCGCAAACTGGTTCTCGGTCTGGATTTTCTTGGGCATCAGGTTGAGCAGGCCAATCCGCAAGGGGCGAATATCCTGATGAACCGCCGCATCAGGGTCCATCACCATCACACCTTCGCGCGTCAGCACGTCAAAGGCGGGGAGGTTGGCTGGAATCTTAATGGGCATTGTCTTGATCCTGTTGTCGTGGGGAAAACGAGAGTTAAGCGGCAGAGCCCCGCATCTCAAGGGCGTCGGCGACCATATTCACAAAGTCGTCGGAGGTCTTCACCTTTGCAACGGCCTCCATCGGAATCGTCAGGCCCCAACGATCCGCCATCGCCTTATAACGCGGCTGTCGGTGCGCCAGCGCCTTGGCAAAGGCCCAGCGTATGAAATTGTCAGGGTTCACTTTGTTTGGCTGGATATCAAATTCAGCCAGATAGGCAGTCCATGTGTTGAGCAGGAACACAGGATCATAGGACATCGGCTTGGGTTCGCGGTCAAAACGGCGGATCAGTTCGGCGGTGTGGTCATCGGACCCCTCAATCCAGATCATGAGCGTCTTTGACGACAGATAGGTCATGATCGGATCATCCGCGTCGTTCACATCGACCCACTCGCAAATTGACCCGCCCGTGTCGCAGATAAAATGCGGATATTGATAGAGGTCATAGGCCCGCTTAATGAAATGCCCGGTGTCATAAAGGGCCGCCACTTCCGCCTTTTGGAACTGGTCCTGCCGGCGGGTATATTCATCCCATTCTAAGCCACCCTCATCAGGATTGCCCGGTTTGCCCAAATATGACGACATCGGCTTGAGATCATCAAACGAGATATTCGACCCGATATAAATACTGTCCGAGCGCAAGAGATCGCGCAAAAACGGCACCTTCATCGCCTCACGCTTGGCATTATCCGCAATCAATTCGCCCATGTAGCGCGTGCCAATGCGGTAATCGATCGAGTAATGAAACCAATCGCCCTGCGCGCGGACCAGATTGGACAAATAGGTTTTCCCAAGCCCCGACATTGCAAAAAGCAGGACACGTTTTTGCGCAGCGTCGCGCCATTCTTGAGCAGTGCTATAAATCATGAGTCTTGCCTATGCTGCCTGTGTCTTTTGTTCTAGATGATTTTGCGCGACAACGCGTGTTTGCGCGGCAATGTCTCAGATTTTATCTATTTTTCAATAGCCGCGCCAGATCCAGCCACCGCCCAAAACGCGGGTGCTGTCCGGATCGTAGAACACACAAGCCTGCCCGGGCGACACACCTTCTTCGGCGACCAATAGCTCGACCTCGGCCTCGGTGTCAGAGATCGGGCGCAGGATCGCGTCAATCGGTAGACGGGTCGAGCGGACTTTGACAGCAATCTGGCGCTCGCCACCCTCCATCAATGACCCGTCACCGAGCCAGTTGATCTCGCGCAGCGGCACCTTGCGCGTCGCCAGCATCTCCTTAGGGCCGACGATCACATGGCGCTTATCCACGTCCAGCCGCACCACATAAAGCGGATCAGCCAATCCACCAATCCCAAGCCCGCGCCGCTGGCCAATCGTGTAGTGAATAACGCCGTTATGCTGGCCCAAGACCTTGCCAGTCACATCGACGATATCGCCAGCTTCCGCCGCCCCCGGGCGCAGCTTTTCAATCACAGCCGCATAGTCGCCATTGGGCACAAAGCAGATGTCTTGGCTGTCAGGCTTATCGGCCACGCCAAGCCCGTATTTTTGCGCCAGCGCGCGGGTTTCGTCCTTAGATTTCAAATGCCCGAGCGGGAATCGCAGGTAAGCCAACTGTTCTGGCGTCGTGGAAAACAGGAAATAGCTTTGATCTTTGCTCGCATCCGCCGCCGCGTGCAATTCAGGGCCATGTTCACCCATCAGCCGCTGAATATAGTGACCTGTCGCCATGCAATCGGCGTCCAGATCCTTGGCGGTTTCAAGCAGGTCTTTGAACTTCACACGCTCGTTGCAGCGGATGCAGGGCACAGGGGTGGCACCCGCAAGATAGCTGTCGGCGAACTCATCCATCACCGCCTCGCGGAAGGTGTTTTCATAGTTGAGCACATAATGCGGAAAGCCCATTTCCTCGGCGACACGGCGGGCGTCATGGATATCGCGCCCCGCACAGCAGGCACCCTTTTTGGCCAAGGCCGCGCCGTGGTCATAAAGCTGCAAGGTAACACCTACGACATCATAACCTTCTTCAGCCAATTGCGCGGCTACAACAGAGCTATCAACGCCGCCCGACATGGCAACGACGACCCGCGTTTCAGCAGGGGACTTGGCAAAGCCAAGGGAGTTGAGCGCAGGGTCGAGGGGCATTTTGACGTCCGATCATGAAAGCTTTGTTCGAAATATAGGAAAATCCGCCAGATGAACAAGGCGCAGCTATACCTATCATTAAGAGTGTCACCTCATAACGGTCTCGGGAAAACCTTGAAAGGGGTGTGAGAGATGTATTTGAGAAAAGTGGAAGGACCGAGATCGGTGACCTTACAAGATGGAACGATCATAACCCGTGCGGATTTACCGTCGGCAGACACGCGGCGGTGGGTTGCATCGCGAAAAGCAATCGTTGTGCGGGCCGTCGGCGCGGGCTTGATCAGTGAGGAATACGCACGCGAAACTTATGGATTATCCGAAGACGAGTTCAACGAGTGGAAAAATGCTGTGGAAAATCATGGATTTGCAGGGCTTCGGGTGACTGCGCTTAAGCGGTATAGACAACCATAGATGGAAATGCAAAGTTGTTACGCGTCGTTAAAGCACAATTAACCATTAGCGGGTTACGGTGAATTAACGGAAGAGAGCGGATAGAAAATATGCGCGTCCTATTGGTAGAAGACGATCCAACGACCTCGAAAAGCATCGAATTGATGCTGACCCATGCCAACCTCAATGTTTATGCCACTGATCTTGGGGAGGAAGGGATCGACTTGGCCAAGCTGTATGATTACGATCTCATCCTGCTTGACCTCAATCTGCCAGACATGAACGGCCATGAGGTTCTACGGCAATTGCGGTTAAGCCGCATTGATACGCCCATTCTGATTTTGTCGGGTGACGATGATACGGAAAGCAAACTCAAGGGGTTTGGTTTTGGTGCCGACGATTACATGACAAAACCTTTCCACCGCGAAGAGCTTGTCGCGCGCATTCACGCGATCATCCGGCGGTCAAAAGGCCATGCGCAATCTATCATTAAGACGGGTCGTATTGCGGTCAATCTGGATGCAAAAACCGTAGATGTCGGTGGTTCGACTGTGCATTTGACGGGCAAGGAATATCAGATGCTCGAGCTTTTGAGCCTGCGCAAAGGGACCACGCTGACCAAAGAGATGTTTTTGAACCATCTTTGTGGCGGCATGGATGAACCCGAATTGAAGATCATCGATGTGTTTATCTGCAAGCTGCGCAAAAAGCTTGCAGAGGCGACGCAGGGCGAAAATTATATCGAAACGGTCTGGGGGCGGGGCTATGTCTTGCGCGACCCCGAGCCGATGGTGAATGCCGAAAAGCTAGCGATTGGCGCCTGACGCAGTTTCCATGTGCTGTGGTCCTTTACCTATGCTGCGGGACTGTTAAAACTTAGAAAGCGCTGCCGAAAATCTGCGGCGCTTTTCTGGGGGATTCCGTGAGCGGTTCGATACAAACAGATACGTCGACACTGGCGATTGATGAAATGACGCCGGACTTGGCGGCACAAGAACTCGCGCGTCTTGCTGCAATATTAGCCGCAGCCAACAGCGATTATCACACCAAGGACGCGCCGCGGATGTCCGACGCCGATTATGATCGGCTCAAACAACGCAACAAAGCGATCGAAGACAGGTTTTCCACCGAAAAACGCTCCGACAGCCCGAGCGAACAAATCGGCGCGCCTGTGTCGGAGGGTTTCGACAAGGTGCGCCATGCGCAGCCGATGCTGAGCTTGGGTAATGCCTTTACCAATGAAGATGTCATTGAATTTGATCAAAGAATTCGCAAGTTTCTGGGTGTCAATGAAACGGCGCCGCTCAGATATACCGCCGAGCCAAAGATTGACGGCCTGTCGCTGTCATTGCGCTACGAGGACGGCACGTTGGTGCAGGCCGCGACGCGCGGTGACGGCGAGGTTGGGGAAAATGTGCTCGCAAATGCGCGGGTCATTTCCGATATTCCACACACTCTCACTAGCGTTCCCGCGATTTTTGAAGTCCGCGGCGAGGTCTATATGAGCACCGCGGATTTCGCTGCTTTGAATGCGCGGCAAGCCGAAATCAAAGGCAAACAATTCGCCAACCCGCGCAACGCCGCAGCCGGATCTTTGCGGCAACTTGACGCGGTGATCACAAAATCCAGACCGTTACGGTTCTTTGCCTATGCTTGGGGCGAGGTCTCCGAGGCTTTCGCAAAGACCCAATCAGATGCAATCGCGGCGCTGTCCCGCTTTGGTTTTCAGACCAATCCGCTCACCACGTCGTGCGACAGCCCCGACGCTATGATTGCACATTATCGGGACATTGAAGAAAACCGTGCCACACTGGGGTATGATATTGATGGTGTCGTCTATAAAGTCGATGATCTGTCGCTGCAAAAGCGGCTCGGGTTTCGCAGCACAACGCCGCGATGGGCGATTGCGCATAAATTCCCTGCCGAACTGGCATGGACCACATTGAACGACATTGAAATTCAAGTCGGCCGCACAGGTGCGCTTTCTCCCGTCGCGCGCCTGTCGCCTGTCACCGTCGGCGGGGTCGTCGTTTCTAATGCGACACTGCACAATGAAGATTACATCGCGGGGCTCGGCGGTGACGGCGCGCCCATTCGGGAAGGGCGCGATATTCGCGTCGGCGACTGGGTGCAGGTTTACCGAGCGGGTGACGTGATCCCCAAAATCAAAGATGTTGATCCGAGCCGCCGCGACCCCACGTCGACACCCTATGTGTTCCCGCAGATTTGCCCCGAATGCGGCTCTGTTGCTTTGCGCGAACAAGGCGACGCCGTGCGGCGCTGCACGGGGGGGCTCATTTGCCCCGCGCAATTGGTCGAGCGGCTGAAACATTTTGTCGGGCGGAGTGCGTTTGACATTGAAGGCCTTGGCGCGAAACAGATCGAACAATTTTATGCCGATGGCTGGATCAGGTCACCTGCGGACATTTTCACGTTGCAGGCCCGTTTCGGGACCGGCTTGCAGCAATTGAAAAACCGCGAAGGGTGGGGTGAGAAAAGCGCCGAAAAACTCTTTTCCGCGATCGCAGAGAAACGCCAAATTTCGTTTCGCCGTGTCCTGTTTGCCCTTGGTATCCGGCATGTGGGCGAGGCGAGCGCGGGTCTTATTGCGACGCATTACGGGACTTGGGATGCGATGGAGACCACTTTGACGACCGCCACAATCGGGCAAGGGGCCGCGTGGGACGACCTTCTTGGAATAGATGGGGTTGGGGCGGTGATGGCGACGTCGCTGATTACTGCGTTCCAAAATGACAACGAACGGGCGACCATTGATGCGCTGATTGCGCAACTGGACGTGCAAGAGGCCACGGCTGTTGCAGTCTCTGACAGCCCTGTAGCGGGAAAAACCATCGTCTTTACAGGCACTTTGGAAAAAATGAGCCGTGCGGAGGCCAAAGTCCGCGCGGAGGCCCTTGGCGCAAAAGTCGCAGGCTCGGTAAGTGCAAAGACGGATATTCTGGTCGCCGGGCCCGGCGCCGGATCAAAAGCCGCGAAAGCCGAAAGCTTGGGCGTGCTGACCATCGACGAAGATAGCTGGCTTGCGATGATTGACGGGTTATGAGTTCACGCCCCGAGATCCTGTTTCCGCTCTTTGCCGCGCTCACCACGCTCGACGGGATCGGCCCGAAGACCGCGCAAATCCTTGCCGAGAGTGGCATAAGCAGGCCGCGAGATCTGCTCATGACTTTGCCGTTTTCGGGTGTTGATCGAGGGCAGAAAGCCAGCATTCGCAACATCGTTCCTCCTGCGACGGTGACCGTTGAGGTGATCGTTGGCGAGCACTATGCGCCAACTGCGCGCGGCCGCCCGTACCGCGTTCATGTCACCGATATGCAGACTACGTTTCAACTCGTCTTCTTCCATGCCCGTGGTGATTACCTCTCCAAGCAACTCCCGACTGGCCAGAAACGTGTCGTTTCAGGGAAAATCGAGGTCTTTGACAGCCTCGCGCAAATGGTCCATCCCGATCATATCGTCCGTGTCGAAGATGCGGGCGACATCCCAGCTTTTGAACCGGTTTATCCGCTGCATGCAGGGATCACGCAAAAATTGATGTGGAAGGGCACCCGTGCAGCCCTTGGATTGGCACCGGATTTGGTCGAGTGGATCGATCCGACGTTGAAGGCCCAACACGAGTGGCCCTCATGGCAGCAAGCCTTGCGCGATGCCCATACGCCCGAGGCGATGGCCGATCTTTCGCCACATGCAAAGGCCCGCGAAAGGTTGGCCTATGACGAGCTTTTTGCACACCAGTTGACCTTGGCTTTGGCGCGGGCCGTCGCGCGCCGCGGTAAGGGGCGGGTTTCAATGGCCACAGGAAAGCTGCAAGCGCAGGTTTTGGCGCAGTTACCCTATGCCCCGACAAAGGCGCAAGAGCGGGCGATTGCTGAAATTACCGCAGACCTTGCAGCGCCGATCCGTATGAACCGCTTGCTACAAGGCGACGTTGGATCAGGGAAAACGCTTGTGGCCTTTATGGCGCTTTTGGCGGTGGTGGAAGCGGGCGGGCAGGGTGTGATGATGGCACCCACGGAGATTTTGGCGCGGCAGCATTTGGATGGATTGCAAGACTTGGCCGCCAGCGCGGGCGTCACTTTGGAGCTGTTGACGGGCAGGGACAAGGGCGCAGAGCGCGCGGCAAAGCTGGCCCGTCTCGCATCAGGTGAACTCCAGATCCTCGTCGGTACCCATGCCGTATTCCAGAAAGGTGTGGAGTTTCAAGATCTTCTCCTGTCCATTATCGACGAACAACACCGCTTTGGGGTTAATCAGCGGATGGAATTGGGAGCCAAAGGCGTCGCCGTTGACGTCTTGGTGATGACCGCAACGCCAATCCCGCGCTCGCTCGCTTTGGCGCAATATGGCGATATGGATGTCTCGATCTTGGACGAAAAACCGGCGGGGCGCACGCCTGTGCAAACAGCACTCGTCTCAACGGGGCGCATGGACGAGGTCGTTGACAAGCTGCGCCGCGCGGTTGCCGACGGGCGGCAAGCCTATTGGGTTTGTCCGCTGGTTGAAGAAAGCGAATTCCTCGACATGACCGCCGCCGAAGAACGGTTCACGCGTTTGCGCGCGGCTTTGGGCGAAGGCGTCGTCGGGCTGGTGCATGGGCAAATGCCGCCTGCCGAAAAAGACGCCGCGATGGCACGCTTTGTGTCGGGTGAAACCAAGGTTCTGGTCGCAACCACGGTGATTGAGGTTGGCGTGAACGTGCCCAATGCCTCGATCATGATGATAGAACGGGCCGAAACATTTGGCCTAGCGCAATTACATCAATTGCGGGGCAGGGTCGGTCGCGGCTCTGCGGCCTCCACCTGTTTGCTGTTGTTTCAAGAGCCGCTGAGCGAAACGGGACGCAGGCGGCTGGAAATCTTGCGCGAGACCGAAGACGGCTTCCGTATCTCGGAAGAAGACCTGGCGATGCGGGGTGCGGGCGATGTCATTGGCACGGCGCAATCGGGGCTGCCACGGTTTCGGATTGCCGATTTGGAACGCCAAGCCGCCCTCATGCAAATCGCTCAAAATGACGCGCGAAAATTGCTATCAGACGATCCAAAGCTTGAAACGGCGCGCGGAAAGGCCGCAAGAACAGCCCTCTGGCTCATGGAACAAGACAAAGCTATTCGTTTAATATCAGTGGGTTAATAATTTTGTTCTCATTTGTTCTATTTCTGTTCTTTACATGTTGTTAACCTTATGGAACAAAGGAGCAACAAAGAGAAACAAGACACTGAGGAGAGTGACAATGGCCAAAGAAATCAAAACTGTGATTATCCGCTCTAGCGACACGATTATCGCAGATGCCATTGGTGCTGCCGCCCTGCTTGTGATGCTTTTTGTCGGCCTATCCTTGCCCGGGATTGTCTGACCTGCCCAGCGAATGCAGCGCCTGATCCATCAATTTGCCTTGTCCCACCTTGCAATTTGATGACCTGCCTGTCGCGTTCCGTAGCGGGGGTTTTGCCTCTCCCCTTGGGAAATTCGTATCAGGTGCTGCGTCCGCAACCCTCACCCGCCGCCATCCCGCAACGGATGCGCGGCGGTTTTTTATGTGGTCTCGCCCAGTGCGTCGAGCGTTGCATCAAAGGCCAACATGATCGACGCGTGGCGGTTTTTGTATTCCTTCGCAGGTGTCAAAACCTCAAGCCCGTCAAAGGGCGCGTCGGGCACGGGGCCATCCTGCTTTAACATCGCCAACATTTGATTGCGCCCGCGTACCACTTGCGCAGGCGTCAGCCCGACAATGGCACTGCCTACAACAGAAGCCGCCGCTTGCCCCAAGGCGCAAGCCTTCACGTCTTGCCCGTAATCGACGATCACACCGTCCCGTACCACAAGATCAACAGTGACCGTCGATCCACACAGCGGCGCGCGCCGTTTCGCGGTGGCTGTGGGGGCTGTCAAACGCTCTGTGCGCGGCATATCTGCGGCGAGCGCAAGAATGCGGGCGGAGTAAAGCTTCATCATGTCGAGTTCTGCGGTCACGGCGTTTGCCCTTTCATCATCAAAGCCTTAGATAGTGCCCAACGCGGCAGTTGCAAAGGTTTTCCCCCATGACGTTTGATCCCTCAACCCTAAAATTCAATGAGGTAGGCCTGATCCCTGCAATTGCGCAGGATGCGACATCTGGCGAAGTTCTCATGATGGCGTGGATGAATGCCGAAAGTGTCGCGCGGACACTTGCGTCGGGTGAGGTGACCTATTGGTCGCGGTCCCGTCAGTCATTTTGGCTCAAAGGGGCGACGAGTGGCCATACCCAACAGCTTGTCGAATTCAGCATCGACTGTGACCGCGACTGTCTGCTGATAAAAGTGAACCAAAGGGGGGCTGCCTGCCACACTGGGCGCCGCACTTGTTTCTATACCTCTGTGCGCCACGGCCAAGAGGTTGAAACCATGCAGCCTATGCCGCAGGAAGCCCCACCAAGCGCCTGATATCATTGGGCGTTGCGCCATCGGAGCGGTATTTTGACAGGGCGCGCGCATCGTCGCGTTTGGCCAGTCGCTTCCCGTTTCCGTCACGGATCAGGCGGTGGTGATGATAGGTCGGGGTGGGCAGCCGAAACAGCCGTTGCAGGATCACATGGATCTTGGTCGCCTCAAACAGATCCTCGCCGCGCACCACATGGGTGATCCCTTGCGCCGCGTCATCCAGCACGACAGAGAGGTGATAGGACGTGCCCATATCGCGCCGCGCAAGGACCACGTCACCAATGGTTTCAATCACCTCCTCGGCGGTGAATTCAATCAATCCCGTCTCGCCGTTTGGGCCATGTCCCGTTTCAGTGAATGAGATCACTTTGCCGTTTTCGTGGATTTCACCCGCCATCGTCGCCGCGCGGTCCATCCACAGCCGCAGCGCAGCGTCTGTCGGGAGCGCGGGGCCAATCGCAAAAGAGCGGTTTTCGCGGCAGGTGCCTGGATAGATAATGCCGTCGGGACCAATGAGGGGGGCTGTGCCCTCTTGCGGGGCGCTCGCGGCCTCTTGCACGTCGCGGCGGCTACAAGTGCAGCGGAACAGATACTGCCGTTTCCACAGGTTCTGCAATCGCTCTTGATAGGCGTCGAGCCGCTCTGACTGGCGCATCACCGGCTTGGGCCACCATAGCCCAAGCCACTCTAAATCCTCGTAAATGTGTGCTTCCCATTCGGGGCGTGCGCGGGATTGATCGATATCCTCAATCCGCAAAAGAAAGTCGCCACCCTCCACCATCGCCATATCGTGGGCCAGTATCGCCGAGTAGGCGTGGCCCAAGTGCAGCGGCCCTGTGGGCGATGGGGCGAAGCGGGTGATCATGCCAGTTGGTCGAGCCACGCCTGCCAGTCAATTTTTGCGCGGTCCGTATACCCTTTGTAGCGGTCTTTGCGGCCACGGCGGCCAGCCTTCATACCTTCCAACGGTGGGAACAGGCCGAAATTGACGTTCATTGGTTGGAATGTTTTGGCGTCTGCACCGCCCGTGATATGGGACACAAGCGCGCCCATGGCCGTGGTATGGGGCACCTCTGGCACGGTTTTACCTGTCATTTCAGCAACAGCCATGAGGCCCGCCAGCAGGCCCATCGCAGCGCTTTCAACATAGCCCTCAACACCTGTAATCTGACCTGCAAAGCGAATATGCGGCTTGGATTTCAGCCGCATTTGATTGTCGAGCAGTGTCGGCGAGTTGATAAAGCTGTTGCGATGGATGCCGCCAAGACGGGCGAACTCTGCATTCTCAAGGGCAGGAATCGTATTGAAAACAGCCTTTTGCGCACCATACTTCATCTTGGTCTGGAACCCGACGATATTATAAAGTGTGCCAAGCGCATTGTCGCGGCGCAGCTGCACGACAGCGTAGGGCTTGGTTTCAGGATCGTTTGCATTGGTCAGGCCCACGGGTTTCATCGGGCCAAAGCGCAGGGTCTCGCGGCCGCGTTCGGCCATGACTTCGATGGGCAGGCAACCGTCGAAATAGCATGCGGTTTCGCCCTCTTTGAATTCGGTCTTTTCAGCAGCCAAAAGCGCGTCGATAAAGTCTTCATATTGCTCCTTACTCATCGGGCAATTGAGATAGGCGGTTTGCTCTTCAAGCGTCTCGCCCTTGTCATAACGCGACTGCATCCATGCGATATCCATGTTGATACTGTCGTGGTAAACAATGGGCGCAATCGCGTCAAAAAAGGCCAGTGCCTCGGCACCAGTCTCAGTTGCAATTGCCTCTGCCAAGGCACCGGACGTGAGCGGCCCTGTGGCAATTATCCAGTTCCCGTCAGTGGGGAGAGAAGTAATTTCTTCGTATGAAACCGATATGTTAGGATGCGATGTCAATGCGGCAGTGACGCTTTCGGCAAAGGGATCGCGGTCCACCGCCAAGGCGCCGCCTGCGGGCAAACGGTGCTTGTGGGCCGTGGCCATGATCAGGCCGTCAGCGGCCCGCATTTCCCAATGCAAGAGCCCGACGGCGTTCTGTTCATCGTCGTCAGAGCGGAAGGAATTGGAGCACACCATTTCCCCCAATAGCCCCGTGCGATGGGCGAAGGTTTCAACCTTTGGGCGCATCTCATGGATCACCACTTTTACGCCTGCGTTTGCGGCCTGCCATGCGGCCTCGGAGCCGGCCATACCGCCGCCAATAATGTTCAAAACTTCGGTCATTTTCTCGTTCCAAATGGGAAAGGCGGGGCCGTTATAGCCCCGCCGGATTTGTTGTCATACCCGCTGCGGCGAAAAATCACGCCTCTGGCACGATCTCCGCATCTTCGACGCCGTCTTCTTCGCCCTGATCTGCAATCCAAGCGACAGAGACGACGACCTCTTTCTTGGCGGTGTCAAAGACCTTCACGCCGCCAGCACTGCGCGAGCGGAACGAAATCCCCTCAACAGGCACGCGGATCGACTGGCCTGTCGAGGTCACGAGCATAATCTGGTCGGAGAGTTCAACAGGGAAGGAGGTGACCAATTGTCCGCCGCGCATCGCCTTGTCCATGGCACTCACACCCATACCGCCACGGCCACGCAGTGGGTAGTCGTGTGAGGAGGAGAGTTTGCCCGAGCCTTTTTCCGTGATCGTCAGGATCAGGTTTTCGGCAGCCGACATTTCGGCGTAACGCTCCGGGCTGATTTCACCAACAACGGCGTCCTCGTCTTCGTTCTCGGCCTCATCGGTCAGACCCGCCATCGCGCGGCGCATCTTGAGATAGGCTTGGCGCTCGGACGATTCCGCGTCAAAGTGGCGGATGATCGACATGGAGACGACCTTATCGTCGCCTTGCAGCCTGATCCCGCGCACACCAACCGAGTTGCGACTGTTGAACACGCGCACGTCGGTCGCGCGGAAGCGGATAGCGCGACCGGAGTTGGTGACCAGCATCACATCATCGTCGTTCGATGCGATACGGGCATTGATCAACGTGTAATCCGCTGTTTCGCCTTCAAACTTCATCGCAATTTTGCCATTGCGCATCACATTGGTGAAATCGGATAGCTTATTGCGGCGCACGGTCCCTGCGGAGGTGGCAAAGACGACTTGCAGGTCGTCCCATTCCTCTTCTGCGCGGTCCACGGGCATGATCGCCGCGATGGAAACACCCGTCGGGATCGGTAGGATGTTGACGATAGCCTTGCCCTTTGCGGTGCGCGAACCAAGGGGCAGGCGCCATGTCTTGAGTTTGTAGACCATGCCGTCTGTTGTGAAGAACAAAAGCTGGGTGTGGGTATTTGCCACAAACAGGGTCGTAACAACGTCCTCTTCTTTGGTCGCCATGGAACCCACACCCTTGCCGCCGCGACGTTGTGCGCGGAAGTCGGCGAGTGCTGTGCGTTTGATGTAGCCGCCAGATGTGACGGTCACGACCATTTCTGCTTTTTCGATCAGGTCTTCATCGTCCATATCGCCGGACCAATCGACGATCTGGGTGCGACGCGGGACGGCAAATTGTTCGCGTACAAGGTGCAATTCATCGCGGATAATCTGCATGATCCGTTCGCGAGAGCCCAAGATCTCCAAATATTCGCGAATTTTTCCGGCAAGTTCTTGCAGCTCATCCGTTACTTCTTTGACACCGATCTGTGTCAGGCGCTGCAGACGTAGCTCTAGTATCGCACGGGCCTGTGTTTCGGACAGGTTATAGGTGCCATCGTCGTTGGCCGTATGGGTCGGATCATCAATGAGCGCGATATATTCAAGGATATCGCGGGCAGGCCATTTACGGGTCATCAACTGATGGCGCGCTTCGGCTGCATCAGCAGAAGACCGGATTGTCGCCACGATTTCGTCGATGTTGGTGACTGCTACGGCCAGACCACAGAGGATATGAGACCGCTCGCGGGCCTTGCGAAGCTCAAACGCCGTGCGGCGCGCGACGACCTCTTCACGGAAATTAACGAAATAATGCAGGAAGTCGCGGAGCGTCAGCTGCTCGGGACGGCCACCGTTCAGCGCCAGCATGTTACAGCCAAAATAGGTCTGCATGGAGGTGAAGCGGAACAGCTGGTTGAGGACAACCTCGGCAGTGGCATCACGCTTAAGCTCGATGACAACCCGCACGCCGTTACGGTCGGATTCGTCTTGCACGTGGGCGATGCCCTCGATCTTTTTGTCGCGGGCGGCCTCGGCGATTTTGTCGATCATGACCGATTTATTCACTTGGTAAGGAATTTCGTCGATGATGATGGCCCAACGGTCCTTGCGGATTTCTTCGATACGGGTTTTGGCTCGTACAATGACGGAACCGCGCCCTTCAAGGTAGGCTTTGCGCGCACCAGAGCGGCCAAGGATGATGCCGCCCGTCGGAAAATCGGGGGCCGGAATATATTCGATCAGCTCCTCTGACGTCATGTCAGGGCTGTCAATCAGGGCAAGAGTGGCGTCGATAACCTCGCCAAGGTTATGAGGCGGAATGTTGGTCGCCATGCCGACGGCAATGCCGCCTGCGCCATTGACCAGCATGTTGGGGTAGCGGGCGGGCAGAACGGTGGGCTCACGCTCTTTGCCATCGTAATTGTCTTGGAAGTCGACGGTGTCCTTGAGCAGGTCTTCGGTCAACGCACCTGCCGATTTCGCAAGCCGCGATTCCGTGTAGCGCATCGCCGCCGCACCGTCGCCGTCCATTGAACCAAAGTTCCCTTGGCCGTCGATCAAAGGCAACGACATCGAAAAACCCTGCGCCATCCGCACGAGTGCCTCGTAAATCGCACTATCGCCGTGCGGGTGGTAGGAGCCCATGACGTCGCCCACAGATTTCGCAGACTTACGGTAGGACTTATCTGCGGTAATCCCCTTTTCATACATCGAGTAAATGATGCGGCGGTGAACGGGTTTGAGACCATCCCGCAGGTCGGGAATGGCGCGTGAAACGATCACAGACATCGCGTAATCAAGATAGCTGGTTTTCAGCTCGTGCTCGATTGTGACCGAAGGCCCCGTATATGGCGATACATATTTCGGATTTTCATCAGTATTTTCAGGTGTTTCCGGTGTGTCGTTCACGCTGTTTTCCGCCCTACGTCATTGTCCATATTTCGTAGGGCTAAACTTAGCAGACACAAGGGGTGGCTTCAACGGCAAAGGGTCTTTTCTTGGGTATTGACGGAGTCGATTGATATCGGTCCTGATACGTTTGTGGACTTAAGCGGAATCGAGGAGCGAATGGTTACACTAAGTTTGCACAATTGCTTTGAGGTTGGACTCGCATCGCTTGCCTATGACCTTGAGAAAGAGCCCGAGCATGTGACGGGATGTCGTGCGCAAATAATTGTGCCGCAAATAGGGCGCCCGCCACTTGTCTTTGCCGCCCTTCTCGGTGCGGGATTTTGGGTTTTCAAGACAATGGCGACGTGGCGTATCACGGTGCGGGTCAATCACCGCGCCGCATTGCGATCGACAATCCGTTTGAACCATCACGCAAACTCTCGCCTGCTTATCGGCTGATCGCGGAAGGGGGCAGTGTTGCAGTGCCCTTGCGCGAAAGCACAACGGCGGAATTTGCTGTACTGAATTTGGATTTGCATGAAGGCCGCGCGCGGTTGATCACATTCGCAGGAGGAGGCAACAGTCTCGCCCTTGATCCGTCCGCTTTTCCCTCAAACCTCGGGAAGCCCGTTTATTTTGAACGCGCAATCATCCGCAATGGCGAGATTATTATCCATAGTCAGGGCCAATTCGGGCAACCGCGCGCGGGATATCGCTTTGCCGCCATCGCACAAATTGGCGCTCGCGGTGCGGTCACGAAACGCACTTTTTGGCAAGATTACAATGAGTTGAAAGATGAAAAGAAGCATGGCTTCACGGGTGAGTTTACCCAGTCGCGAGACTATTTCATCGCGAAAGGGTGCTATCGCCCGACAGATATCTGGAAAGGCAAACCCGTTGCGATTGATCTCGAAACGGGTGAAGCGATGCCGTTCATGCTCCCAAAAGGTTACACTGATACGACCATAATTGACCATATCGAGGGCCAATGGTGGGGCACCCACACGACGCCAGAGGGCGCCATGCAGGTGCTGGTTTTTGACGCGGTTTAATCCTTGGCGCGCTGCAACATGCCAAATAGATCACGCGGATCGTCGGGGTCGGCAACGAAATCAAGGTCGTCGTAGAAAGATGTGCCTTTGATCTTGCCCAAGACGTAGCGCAGCGCAGAGAAATCTTCGATCGCGAAGCCAACACCGTCGAATAGGGTGACTTCGGCATCAGACTGGCGACCCTTTGCGGTGCCTGTCATGACCTCCCAAAGCTCCACGACAGGGTGGTCAGGGGCCATCTGCTGGATCTCGCCCTCGATGCGGGTTTGCGGCGGATATTCCACGAAAACCGTAGAGCGCGAGACGATATCGCGGTGCAATTCGGTCTTTCCCGGACAATCGCCGCCAATGGCGTTGATATGCACACCTGCGCCGACCATGTTATCAGTCAGAATGGTTTGCATGTCTTTGTCGGCGGTTGCCGTCGTTATGACCTGTGCGCCCTCAATGGCCACTTCGGGAGTTTTACACTTGGTGATATTAAGACCAAGGCCCGCGAGGTTTTTTGCACATTTTTCAGTCGCCGCCATGTCGATGTCATAGAGCCGGATATTGGTGATCCCGTTCACGGCCTTTTGCGCAAGGCACTGGAACTCGGACTGCGCGCCGTTGCCGATCATCGCCATCGTGTCGGCTCCTTTCGCCGCAAGATGCTTGGTCGCAACAGCCGACATCGCGGCAGTGCGCAGCGCGGTGAGCATTGTCATTTCCGAGAGCAGGACGGGATAGCCAGAATAGACATCGGCCAAAAGTCCAAAGGCTGTAACGGTTTGCAGGCCTTCTTTCATGTTCTTGGGATGGCCATTCACATATTTGAAGCCGTAAAGCTCGCCGTCAGATGTTGGCATCAATTCGATCACGCCGACAGCCGAGTGCGACCCAACACGCGGCGTTTTGTCGAAAAGCTGCCAGCGCATGAAATCTGCCTCGATCTCAACGGCAAGATCGCGCAGAAATTGTTCTAATCCGACATGATGCACAAGTTTCATCATGTTCTCGACGGAGACAAAGGGCACCATCGCAAGTTTTGAAGGGATAATAATCATGCGTGGCTCCGTGTCGGGCGATCAAAGATGCGACGTCCCAAGAGAGAAGCAGTGAGATCCACCATCAAAGAGGCCGTTTTGCCCCGATTATCGAGGAACGGGTTGAGTTCGACGAGGTCGAGCGAGCAAACCACGCCGCTGTCGGAGAGCATTTCCATAACGAGGTGGCCTTCGCGCTCGGTTGTGCCACCAGGCACGGTTGTGCCAACAGCGGGCGCGATTGTCGGGTCGAGGAAATCGACGTCAAGCGAGACGTGCAAGATGCCGTCAGCCGCAATGACGCGGTCGAGGAAGGCTTGCAGCGGCGCGCGGATGCCATTTTCATCGATATGGCGCATATCGGCCAGAGAGACATGCATTTCTTTTAGCGTCGCAAGTTCGGCGCGGTCCACGGAGCGCAGGCCAATCATGGCGATATTTTCGGAAGCGACGACGGCCTCGAGTTCGGGGAATTGCTCGAACCCTTTGCGCCCGGTGATATAGCCGACGGGGGTGCCGTGCAAATTGCCGCTATCGGTGGTGTCGGGCGTGTGAATGTCGCTATGCGCGTCGAGCCAGAGCACGAAGAACGGCTTGCCAATGGATTTCGCATGCGCCGCCATGCCTGAAACCGAGCCAAGCGCAAGCGCGTGATCGCCGCCGAGGAAAATCGGCATCCCTTGAGGCGCGTGGGTTTTCGCGGCCTTTGAAAGGGTTTTGGTCCAGCCGATATTTTCTTCGAGCTTGTGCACCGCAGGGTTCTTGGGCGTGGTCGGCTCAACATATTTGGGGGCAAGGTTGCCCATATCAGCCACGGTATGCCCTAAGGCGGTGATGGCTTCGGCGATACCGGCTACGCGGTAGGCGTCTGGCCCCATGAGACAGCCTGCTCTGCGTTTGCCGCAGTCAACAGGGGCCCCAATCAAGATGCAATGTGTTTGTGTCATAGGGCATCATTGCGCAGAATGGTGATGGATGCATCAGACATTTTGTGCAATATGATATGTAATTAATCATTATGGATGGGTAATATGATCAATTTGGACAGTCAACTGATCGCACTGCTGCGCCGTGACGGTCGGGCCTCATTGTCCGAGCTTGCGGCGTATTTGAAGGTGACGCGCGCGACGGTGCGGGCCCATATGGACCGCCTGCAGCAAACAGGTGAAATCGCAGGCTTTACGGTGCTGACCCGTGCCGATGTGGCGCCGCATCCTGTGCGCGGTTTGATGATGCTGGAGATCGCAGGCAGCGGCACGGCACGGATCGTCAAGCGCTTGCAGGCAATGCTGGCCGTGACGGCCGTGCATACCACCAATGGGACATGGGATTTGATTGTGGAGATCGGGACGGCGAGCCTTGAAAGCTTCGACGCGGCGCTGACTGCGATCCGCACTTTTGAGGGCGTCACACGGTCGGAAACCAGCCTACTGCTTACGAGCCGCCGATAGCCAGATCAGAACCAGAACCGCCGAGAACAGCGCATTCCAAGATGCCATCGAAAGGCTGAACAACTCCCACGACACCTGATCGCACATGATCAGGCGGTCGCCGGAGGTGGACAGCAGGTCACTCGTCAGATCCAGCCCGCCACCAGTGCAGCTCGTCGGGCCCTCCCACCAGTCCCGCTCGACACCTGAATGATAAACGCCAATGCCAGATGTAATTGCCGCCGCCAGCGCGCCAAGATACGGCCAGACGCGGGCAGGGATCAAAGCGGCCGCAACGCCAACTGCGACAGCCGCGAAATGCGGCCAACGCTGCCAATAGCACATGGCGCAGGGCGGATAGCCAAAAGCTTGGAACGTATATGCCCCTGCGAGCAAAGCAAAAGAGCCAAAGGCCGCGAGACGGATCAGGTTTTGACGTGTCATAGGGCACCTACCACCATAAAGCCGCCAATCAGCAGCACACAAAAGACAATGAACACCAATCCAAGGCGGCGTTCGATAAGATCGCGGATCGGTTCGCCGAATTTCCACAACAGACCCGCAACAAGAAAGAACCGGAGCGAGCGTGCGACAACTGATGCGAAAAAGAAGACAGGTAAAGACAGGCCCGTTGCACCTGACGCGATCGTGATGACCTTGAACGGGAAGGGTGTGACCCCCGCGATCAAGACCGCCCATGCGCCATATTCATTATATTTCACTGCGAAGTCTGCGAAATGTTGGCCTTTGCCATAGAAATCGAGGATCGGCTGGGCGACGCTATCGAACAAAACCGCGCCGATATAATAGCCAAACAAACCACCTGCCACGGAGGCCACCGTGGCAATCCCTGCAATCAGAAAGGCACGACGCGGTGCTGCGATGATCATCGGGATCATGAGCACGTCGGGCGGGATCGGAAAGAATGAGGATTCGATGAAAGCGACAGCGGCCAGAGCCCAAAGCGCATAAGGTGAACTTGCCAGTGACATCGTCCAGTTATAGAGGCCGCGCAGCATGATTTTTCCTCGTCTGACCGACATTGGATTGCCTTAGGCCATGTCAAGGCCTTGGCGTCAAGCTTGTGCCTTACAAGATAGATCATACTATGGCGCAAATGCGAAAGGACATGAGATGAAGTGGCAAGGCAGACGCGGCAGCGGCAACATAGAAGACCGGCGCAAAAGTGGCGGCACACGGCGCGCAGGTGGCGTGAGCGGGCTGGGTGCAATCGTTTTGCTGCTGGTTGGCTGGTATTTCGGGGTCGATGTCAGCGGCTTTATCGGGGACAACGGCGGCGGTGCCTCGACGACGCAGTCGACCGAAATGACCCCTCAGGATGTTCAGGCAGGCGAATTCGTCTCGGTGACATTGGCCGATACCGAAGAGGTCTGGGCCGATATTTTCCGCAGGCAGGTCGGGCAAGCCTATGTTCCACCGATCTTGGTATTGTTCAAAGGTAGCACACAATCCGCTTGCGGCGGCGCCTCTGCTGCAACAGGCCCGTTTTACTGCCCGCCGGAGAAAAAGGCGTTTCTGGATACGGACTTCTTTACAACATTAGAAAACCGGATGGGGGCAGGTGGCGACTTTGCGGCGGCCTATGTGATCGCCCATGAGATCGCGCACCATGTGCAAAACGAACTGGGGATTTTGGGACAGGCGAACCGTATCCGGGGCCAGGTCGATGAAACCCAATCGAACGCGATTTCCGTGCGGATCGAGCTGCAAGCCGATTGTTTCTCAGGGATCTGGGCGCAATCGGTGCAATCCAAATTCGGCAGCTTAGAGCGCGGCGACATTGCCGAAGCGATGAATGCCGCCAAGCAGATCGGCGACGATACGTTGCAGCGCAACGCAGGCCAAAGGGTGCAGCCTCATATCTTCACCCACGGCACGTCAGAGCAACTGCAACGCTGGTTCGTGCGCGGCTATGAAAGCGGCGATTTGTCCACATGTGATACCTTCTCTGCGACCCAGCTCTAAGCGCCTTGCAGAAAAGAAAAAAGGCGACCCGCCATCTGGCTGGGTCGCCTTTTTTGTTGGTAGCCGCGGCCGGACTTGAACCGGCACGCCGTGAGGCAACGGATTTTGAATCCGTCGTGTCTACCATTCCACCACGCGGCCAACGCGTGCTCAATAACTTTGGCCGAGAAAATGCACAAGAGACAAAATTGCAGAACTTGTCCTGTTTTCAATTGATGGCGATTGGGTCGACATGCAGCCCAGAATTGCAGCAAAATTGCGGCAAGGCAGCGCAGACTGAGCCGGTATCGCCACAATGAGTCGCAATGTTTACGTAGGGTTAATTGCTAAAAGTGATGTATACTCTGAGTCCTTCGGAAGCCGAATTTGACGTCTTGACGCTTGGGCGTGGAACGATTCAGCTACGGGTATGATTTGTCCCGGTTTTCTTTCCGCAGCAGAACGCCTTGAGCTTGAG
>JAQXBV010000082.1 GCA_029252195.1 Yoonia sp. | reverse complement strand
CACTTTTACGTCACTAAGAAAAACGCACGTACGATGACTGAGAAAATGACAGTCAACAAGTACGACCCAGTTGTGCGCAAGCACGTTGAATACAAGGAAGGCAAAATCAAGTAATTGATTGCCACTTGCAAGAAACGGGGGCTTCGCAGAAATGCGCAGCCCTTTTTAGTTGTGGACCCGTGTTATTATTATCCGACCCTCGACTATCCAGGACACCACCGCCATCAGCGAAATGGCCCATGCCTGCTATAGCAGCGTGCTGATCAGTCACTACGCGCCTGACACGCTTAAGGTGGCTTTGCCGCATATGGCCCATGTGCCTGTCGGCTTGGCGCAATGCGGGACCTATTTTGTGGCCGTTCAGGATGATATCATCGTTGGGGCCTGCGGTTGGACCGACGGGCCGCGCGGGGCCGAAGTGCGCAAGCTGGCTGTGCATCCTGACCATTTGCGCAAAGGCATCGCGCGCAGCTTGCTGACCCATGTGCATGGGTCTGCCAGTACAGCAGGTCACGAGCGTATCGGGAGCGCTGCAAGCCTGAACGCGGTGCCATTCTACTGTGCACTTGGCTATAGACAGACCGGCTGGGTGAAGATCGACACAGGGCATGAAGACGCGCCTTTTGACGCCGCGACGATGGAACGCCCGCTCTAGCTTCTTCTGGTCTTGGGGTACTGACACGGCTGAAGGCCCCGCGTTTTGCCCGCAGAAAAAGAATAAGGGCCGGTGCGTGCACCGGCCCTCTCTATTGTTTCAATCCAGTTGGGATTGGTGTTATTCGCGGTTGCCCAAGAACGACAGCAAGAACATGAACATGTTAATAAAGTCGAGGTAGAGGTTCAGCGCGCCCATGATGGCCGCTTTGCCAAGCCATTCGCTGTCGCCATGTGCCGCGTGTGCGACATAGTCGTTCTTGATCTTCTGTGTATCGTAAGCTGTGAGGCCTGCGAAGATCAGCACACCAATTGCGGAAACAGCAAAGTAAAGCGCAGGGGACTGCAACCAGATGTTGACAACGCTCGCCACGATCAGGCCGATCACGCCCATGATCAGGAACGCGCCCCAGCCAGAGATGTCTTTCTTTGTGGTGTAGCCGTAAAGCGACAGACCCGCGAAGGCGATAGATGTCACAAGGAATGTCTGTGCGACAGAAACGCCTGTGTATACCGCGAAGATGTAGGAAATCGACACGCCCATGACAGCGGAGAAGGCGTAGAAGAACAGCTGCGCGCCAGCGGCAGACAGTTTGTTAATCATCGCACCAAAGGCGAAAACCATGATCAGCGGTGCAAACATCACGATGTAGCGGGTGACCCCTGTGAAGAGCGTCTGCATCATCGCGGCGTTATTGCCGACAGCCCAAGCGGCGGCGAATGTCAAAAGCAGGCCTACGGACATTGTGCCGTAGACTTTGTTCATATGGGCGCGCAGGCCCTCATCGATCTCAGCGGTGCGCACGGCACCGGATGTGCGGATGGTATCAAATTGAGCCATTACGGACCTCCAAAAAACTCAGTGGTGCCCAAAGTGGCACCTTGGGTTAAATATTGGCAGAGACAGGTGAAAAATCAAGGAGCGCCCTCCAAGATATTCGATGAATATGACCAGAATTGTCGGAATTAACGCCGCCAGTGGGCAGGCACGTCCCAAATTGCCCGATTTGCTTCGGTTTCTGCGTCCTGGACGCTGGTTCCAATGTCGTAGCTGCGCCTCGGTGAGGCCGAGCAATGCCCTGCGTTGGCGAGCGATGCTGACCAAGATGCCGGCGAGCTTGACGAGGTTTGGGCGGCGGCGCTGAGGGCGCAGTTGGTGTGAGCGAGAGTCATGTCGTAGTTCATTTTGTGATATTTCTTATCATTATCATTCGGATTCTTGATATATGTGGTGGTCCAGTATATAAGCAAAATGAGTGATTTATGGATTAAGCATCAAGGAATGTGATATGACCCGAAATCTCGATATGACTGCCCTGCGTTCCTTCGTGGCCGTGGCCGATAGTGGCGGCGTCACCAAGGCGGCGGGATTTTTAAACCTCACCCAATCTGCGGTGTCCATGCAGTTGAAGCGGTTGGAGGAGAACCTCAATGTGGCGCTCTTGGATCGCTCGGCCCGCACGATTGGCTTGACACCAGCTGGTGAGCAATTGGTGTCTTATGCCCGTCGCATGCTGGCGTTAAATGACGAGGTATATGGCAAGCTGACAGCGATCGAATATGAGGGGGAAATCACCCTCGGCGTCCCGCACGACATCGTTTATCCCGTGATCCCTGGTGTTTTGCAGCGCTTTGCCGCCGCATATCCACGCATCAAGGTGCATCTGGTGTCATCATTCACCAAAGTCCTTTTGGATGAATTTTCGCGGGGCCAGATGGATTTGATCCTGACGACCGAAGACGGGGTTGGCCAAGGCGGCGAGACGATGGCGAGCATTCCGCTCTTGTGGGTTGGTGCGCCCAATGGGCAGGCATGGAAACGCAGGCCCTTGCGGCTTGCCCATGAACACCGCTGCGCATTTCGCCAATTCGCGCAGCGCCGCTTGGATGAAGCGGGGATACCGTGGGAGATGGCTGTGGAGACCGACAATTCGCGGGCCGTTGAGGCCACGGTCAGCGCTGATCTGGCCGTGCATACGATGTTCGAAGGCACCGAGCCGCGCTATGTGGAGCCGATTGACCATGGCGGCACCTTGCCCAGCCTGCTGGCGATGAACGTGAACCTCTATTTGTCGGAACACGCGACTGGGCCTGTATTTCCGGACCTCGCAAACATGATCCGCAACGGGTATCGCAAGGGCCCTGCGCCAGTTACGGTTTAACGACGACCTTGCCTGTGGATTTGCGTGTGGCCAGCAGGTCGAGGGCTTCGGCAGCCTGATCAAGTGGCAAAATATGACTGATATGCGGGTGCAATTTACCGCTGGCGTGCATCGCCATCAGCTCACGGATGCTATCCATCACCAGATCAGGGCGGAACTTTAGGTAGCCGCCCCAGTAGAATCCCAGCACGTCGATGTTCTTGACAAGAATGATATTGGCTGGGATCGGCGGCACGTCGCCACTGGCAAAACCGATGACAATGATGCGGCCCTTACGGTTGGTGGCGCGCATGGCGGCGGTGAAGCTCGCCCCACCCACAGGATCATAGACAACGTCTGCCCCACCCAGCGCCTTGACAGCCTGCGTGATGTCGTCGGTCTCGCTGTCGATCAGATGATCGGCGCCAGCGGCCGATGCGATGGCGAGCTTTTCGGCCCCGCGTGCCACGGCAATGACGGTGGCCCCAATGGCCTTGCCAATTTCGACAGCGGTAAGGCCAACACCCCCTGCCGCTCCCAGCACAAGCAGGGTTTCGCCCGCCTGAAGGCGTGCTCGGTCCGTCAGGGCGAGGTGCGAGGTGCCGTAAGCCACATAAAATCCAGCCGCGACTTCGGACGGCATGGTGTCGGGCACCGTGACGCAATTTGCTGCGGGAAACAGGCCATAGTCCGCGAGCCCGCCATCCCCGCCAAAAACCGCGATCCGCTCACCTATTGCGGGTGATGTAACGTCAGGTCCGGTCGCTATCACCGTGCCGCAAACCTCCATACCTAGGGTGAAGGGCAGGGTTGGCGTGTCTTGATAGGTGCCTTTGGCCATGAGCAGATCGGCAAAATTCAATCCGCAGGCCTCGATCCGGACCAAAACCTCGCCGTTGGCGGGCTCAGGCATGGGGAGGTTAATGAGTGTCGGTTTCTGGTCGAAACCAGTCACTTGGAAAGCCCGCATGGTTCAAATCCTTCTGTTGTGAACCTGTCATAAGCTGCAATTTGACTGATTCCAATTGTGCAATTGTCACGAAATTTTTGGAAGACGGGGTCTTATGAGTGAGATTTTAAGGGTTTCACCTGTCTTTAAGGGCAGGTGAGCCGGTGCAACCGTTGCGTGTCTGCTCGCCAAGCTGCAAAACATTTTCTAACGCCCGGAAGCCCCGCGTTGACGGCAGGTCGCCACAGACAACGGCACAGAAACTGTGAACTTAAAAAGTAAGGATATCCGAATGAAACATCTTGTAGACGTCCACGTTGGCAAGCGTATTCGTCAACGCCGTTGGATGAATGGCACAACGCAACAGCAGTTGGCCGAGGCAGTCGGGATTAAGTTCCAACAAATTCAAAAATACGAGACAGGCATGAACCGTGTGAGCGCATCCCGTCTTTGGGATATTGCGCATGTTCTGAATGTGCCGGTGTCCTTTTTCTTTGAAGGGTTGGAAACATCAGGGGCGACGTCGGAAACGACGGGAGATGTTCCAGGTGATTTGCTAACCGATAAAGAAGCTTTGGAGCTTTTGCGGTCTTATTATGCTATTCCAGAAAACCAGCGCCGCCGCTTGTTTGATCTGGCCCGCGTCTTGAGTGAAGCCGCCTAGGACTTGACCTCGTCACCTGCGGCACGTTACCGATTACGTCCAAAGAGAATGATCGGGATGCCATTATGTTTGCAGATGCTCGGACAAAGACAGACCTGATACGTGTCGCGCATTTGCTTGCCGATACGGCACGGGTCGAAACGCTTCGGTTGTTCCGTGTGCAAGGGCTCGTTGCGGATGATAAGTCTGGGCCAGACGCCCTTTTTGACCCTGTGACCGAGGCAGATCGCGCCGCTGAGAAGGCTATGCGAGATATCCTTGCAGTTGAGCGGCCGGACGATGGCATCCTGGGCGAGGAATTCGGAACAAAGGCGGGCACCTCGGGTTATACTTGGGTGCTTGATCCGATTGACGGGACGCGCGGCTATATCAGCGGGACCCCGACATGGGGGGTTCTGATCGCCGTGTCCGATGCAAGCGGCCCGATCTTCGGGATTATTGACCAGCCCTACATTGGCGAGCGTTTTGTCGGTGGATTTGACATTGCAGAGGTTACCGGACCGAAGGGGATCGTACCTCTGGTCACCCGCAAACGCACCAGTTTTCAAGAAGCAACCTTGCTCACCACGTTCCCCGAGGTGGGCACAAAGATTGAGCAACGCGCCTTTGAGGCGGTTTCAAAAGCGGTCAAGCTTACGCGATTTGGGATGGACTGCTATGCCTATGCCTTGCTTGCCGCAGGGCACATCGATCTGGTGATCGAAGCCGGGCTACAACCCTATGACATTCACGCCCCCATTGCCGTTATAAAGGCGGCGGGCGGGGTCGTCTCGAACTGGCAGGGCGGGGCCGCGCATCACGGTGGGCGGATTATTGCAGCTGCAAATGCGGACGTGCATGCGGTCGCTTTGGCTGTTTTACAAGAGGTTGTTGATGGCTGATGCTATTTTGCGTGGCGCTGACATTATCCTGACAATGGACGATGGGCGCAATCGGTTAACGGGCGTTGATATCCATATTTCGGGCGGTGTGATCTCGGCGATCGGGGCGTATCTGGATGTGCCCGGTGCCGCGGTTTTGAACGTCGCGGGCTGTGTCGTCACACCGGGTTTGGTCAATACCCACCATCATCTTTATCAGACGCTGACCCGCGCGGTGCCCGGCGGGCAAGACGCCTTGCTGTTCGGTTGGCTGCAAACGCTCTATCCGATCTGGTCGCGATTTGGCCCTGAGGAAATGTTTATCTCGGCACAAGTCGGTTTGGCAGAGTTGGCATTGTCAGGGTGCACGCTGACGTCGGACCATTTGTATTTGTATCCCAACGGGTCGCGCCTTGATGACACCATTGCCGCCGCCGGCGAGGTTGGTCTGCGCTTTCATCCGACGCGGGGCGCGATGAGTATTGGCGAGAGCGACGGCGGATTGCCGCCTGACGCTTTGGTCGAGAAAGAGGCCGCGATTCTCGAAGACAGCATTCGGGTTATCGACGCCTTTCACGATCCTAAAGCGGGCGCGATGGTCCGTGTTGGCGTCGCACCTTGTTCGCCATTTTCCGTAAGCCGCGACCTGATGCGCGATGCCGCGATTTTGGCTCGCGACAAGGGGGTCATGATGCACACGCATTTGGCAGAGAACGACGAGGATATCGCCTATTCGCTGGAGAAGTTCGGGTGCAGGCCCGGTCAATATGCTGAGGATCTTGGCTGGACCGGCGATGATGTCTGGCACGCTCATTGTGTGAAGCTGGACGGCCAAGAGATTGATCTGTTCGCGAAATCCGGAACGGGCGTTGCCCATTGCCCCTGTTCGAACTGCAGGCTTGGCTCCGGTATCGCCCCCGTGCGCCAGATGCGAGATGCGGGCGTGAAGGTCGGGCTTGGTGTGGATGGCTCTGCCAGCAATGACATCGGAAATCTGATCGGTGAGGCGCGTCAGACGATGCTGTTACAGCGCGTCAAAAACGGTGCGGACGCGATGTCGGCCGATGAGGCATTGTGGATCGCGACCCGTGGTGGCGCGCAGGTTCTGGGCCGTGATGATTGCGGCCAGATCGCGGTTGGCCAGCGTGCGGATATCGCGATTTGGGATACGCGCGGCATTGAAAGTGCGGGCAGCTGGGATCCCGCAGCTTTGGTGCTTGCCGGACCGTCAAAAGTGCGCGATCTGTTTGTCGAAGGTCGCCGTATCGTGGCTGACGGTCGGATGGTGACGATTGACATGGGTGCGATAATCGCTAAGCAGAATACCCTCGCAAAAAGGCTGGCCGCGCATGTTTAAGGTACTTTCCCTGCTGGCGGCCTTGGCTCTTGGGGCATGTGTGCCGATCATTGTGCCCGTGCCGATATCTGCGCCTCCAAAAGAAGTCCGCACTCTCACCGCTCAAGCGCCCTTGGATGTTCGATTTGATCAAGTCTTGGCCAAGGTGCGCCAACAGCGAAACCTTGCGCCGTTGGCATTCAATGCCCAACTGGCCGCTGTCGCGCAGGTCCATGCTGCCGATATGGTGGCGCGCGGCTATTTCAGCCATGTATCGCCTGAAGGGGCTAATGTGACTGCCCGCGCCTCCGACCGAGGTTTGCCAGCCTGCGGGTTGGGCGAAAACATTGCGCAGGGGCAAATCAGCGCCGCTGAGGTTTTTGAAGGCTGGATGGGTTCAGGACCACACCGCCGCAATATTCTGAACCCGCGCATGGCGTCATATGGGTTGGGTCGATCTGGCGACACTTGGGTGTTGATCCTTTACGCGCCGTGTTAGGCAACCCGCCGACCTGCCACCCACACATCAGCAATAGCGCGATCATCGCCGAGCATTATGGTCGGGAAAAGTGCGTCCCAAATGTCAGTCGCACGGGCGTGCCGCTGCGCAATCGCGGCGGTTGACGCCAGATCAAGGACCACAATATCGGCCATTGCACCGACACCGAGATGTCCGATTTCCCCTGCCATGTGAAGCGCTTGAGCCGATCCTTCGGTGGCCAGCCACATCAGTTGCGCAGGGTGCAAAGCTGTGCCGCGCAATTGCCCGATCTCATATGCCGCTGCCATTGTGTGCAGCATCGAGAAGCTTGACCCCCCGCCTGTATCTGTGGCCAGCCCCGTCCGGATCTGACGCGCGGCAAGCCCAAGCGTGTCGAACAGACCAGAGCCAATGAAGGTGTTGGAGGTCGGACAATGCACGACGGCCGCGCCAACCTCTGCGAGCCTGTCGATTTCGCGGGGCTCCAAGTGGATCGCATGCCCGTAAAGTCCGCGCGGACCAAGTAGCCCGTAGGCCTCGTAGGTGTCGAGATAATCGCGGGCCTTCGGGAAAAGCGATTTAACCCAAGCGATTTCGTCATGTTGCTCGGACAGGTGCGTCTGCATCAGGCAATCGGGATTTTCGGCCCAAAGAGCACCAAGCGCACTCAGTTGCGCGGGCGTCGAAGTTGGCGAAAACCGTGGTGTAATCGCATAGGTCGCGCGGCCCGTTTTGTGCCATTTGTGCAAGAGCGCCTGACTGTCGTCATAGGCGGATTGGGCGGAATCAACCAGCGTATCGGGTGCATTGCGGTCCATGCAGGTTTTACCGCCGACCACCGCCATATTGCGCGCGGCTGCGGCCTCGAAATAGGCGTCCACGCTGGTCGGATGGATTGTGCAAAAACTGGTCAGCGTTGTGGTCCCATGCGAGAGCGCGAGGTCCATGGTCCGTCCCGCGATCTCGTCAGCATAGGCTTTGTCGCCAAAGCGGGATTCTTCGGGGAACGTATAGGTGTTGAGCCAGTCGATAAGCTGCTTGCCCCAGCTCGCGATCATCGCCGTTTGCGGGTAGTGCATATGCGCATCGACAAAACCGGCAGAGATCAGGTGTTGGCCGTAATCGGTGACGATTGCGTCGGGCTTGTCGGCGCGCAGTTTGGCGCCGTTGCCAGTGGCGGCGATCCGACCGTCCATGATCAAAACACCGCCCTCGCTGTCAAAGGACAGGGCGTCTTGCCAGTCGCCATGCAGCGGATTGGCATGAAATTGTAGGGTTTGGCCGAGGAGAAGATGTTTTGTCATTCCTTTTGCTTAGACCGCCAAAAGGGGCCTGTAAATTGTCAAAAAGCCGCGACGGTGTCCTTGTGTCGCCAAGGCAAGCCGCTATGTTGCGGTTAACCTGTTGGAGGATTCCATGCCCGAAGAATTCGACGAGATCGACGACGAGGCTTTCGGCATCACAGACCGCTTACTGTCTGATGTTATGGATGCGGTTGAGGCCCAAGACGCGGCCCGCATCGAGACGCTGCTTGACCCGCTCCACCCCGCAGATATTGCCCACCTCATCGAACAGATCGGCGCGAAAGACCGGCGTGACTTGCTCGAAGTCTGGAAAGGTGGGATGGACGGCGACATCCTGTCCGAACTGGATGAAGGTTTGCGCGACGAGGTCATCGCGAGCCTGAATGCGGCGGAATTTGCCGAGGCCGTCCGCGATCTTGAAACAGACGATGTTGTTGATCTGGTTGAGTATCTGGACGGCGAGCAGCAAGAGGCGGCGCTGGGCGCTCTGGATGCGAGCGACCGTGTTGCCGTTGAGCAAGCGCTCTCTTACCCAGAGGAATCTGCCGGCCGCCACATGCAGTCCGAATTGGTCCGTGCGCCAGAGCATTGGTCGGTGGGGGACGCCATTGACTATTTGCGCTCTGACATTAAGCTGCCTGATCAGTTTTACCACATTATTCTGGTGGACCCGCGCCTAAAGGCAGTGGGCTATGTCACACTTGGCCGCCTTTTGTCGTCCCGGCGCAACGTGCCTTTGGCTGATATCGTCGAAGACAGCTTTCGCACATTTCATGTCGAGCAGGATGTGGAAGAGGTCGCCCAAGCCATTAACCACTATCACATGATTACCGCGCCCGTTGTCGATGATGATGACCGTGTGGTCGGTGTGATTACGATTGATGACGCGATGGCGTTTCTGGAAGAAGAGGCAGAAGAGGACATTTTGCGCCTTGCTGGCGTGGGCGAGGGCTCCTTGTCCGACCGCGTGCTGGAAACAACGCGCCAGCGCTTTCCGTGGCTGGCGGTCAATTTGCTGACCGCGATTTTTGCCTCGATGGTGATTTCATTGTTCGAAGGCACAATACAAAGTCTGGTTGCTTTGGCGGTGTTGATGCCGATTGTGGCCTCGATGGGGGGCAATGCGGGCACGCAATCGCTCACGGTGGCCGTGCGTGCAATCGCGACCCGTGACTTGACGCCTGCAAACGTCTGGCGGGTGATCCGGCGCGAAGCCATTGTGGGCTTTCTGAACGGGCTGGTCTTTGCGGTTGTCATGGCGTTGGTCGGCGTATTCTGGTTCGGCTCACCGATGCTTGGTGCAGTGATCGGGGTTGCGATGGTGATCAATATGGTTGTCGCCGGCTTGGCAGGAACGATGGTGCCGGTGATGCTCGAACGGATCGGCGTTGATCCCGCGTTGGCCTCCGGGGCTTTTGTGACGACCGTGACGGATGTCGTCGGCTTTTTTGCATTTTTAGGATTGGCAGCACTATGGCTACTTTAACAGAACGAAAAGCCGAGGCACGCGCGGCGGCTTTTGCACGCCGCAAAATTTCCCATGAAATGGGGCAGGGGACGGCGGCGCATTTGTCGTCGGTGCTGGCCGGGTATCGGGGCGTGCCGTTGGGCGGCTATATGGCGATGCGGACCGAGATTGATCCGACGCCTGCGATGGAAGAGGCGGCGGCACATGGTGTCGTTGGTGTTCCCGTCATTATGGGGGCTGGAATGCCTTTGCGGTTTCGGACATGGGCACCGGATGCCGTCATGGTGAAGGGCGGTTTCGGGGCATTGATCCCGCAAACGGGGGAGTGGATGGAGCCCGAGATTTTGATTGTCCCATTGGTGGCCTTTGATCGCAAAGGTGGACGATTGGGCTATGGCGGCGGCTTTTATGACCGGACGCTCGAGATGTTGCGGGCAAAGCGGCCAACGCTGGCGATCGGCTTTGCTTACGCGGGCCAAGAGACGGAGGATTTGCCGCTGGAAGCGACAGACCAGCCGCTCGATCTGATCGTGACCGAAGACGGGATTTTGTCGCTTTGAGCGGGGCGCCAAATTTTGTTCAAAATTTGGGACAAAATTCTTGTGGAAGAATTTTGCGCCAAGCCGTAACAGGGTCGCTATGAAAATACTTTTCCTTGGTGATGTGATGGGCCGTGCTGGCCGTCAGGCTGTGGTGGACCATCTGCCACGTTTGCGGACACAGTGGCGGTTGGACTTTGTGGTCGTGAACGGCGAAAACGCGACAGGCGGCATGGGGCTTTCCGCCCCGCATGCGCGGATCCTGCTTGATGCTGGTGCGGATGTACTGACCTTGGGCGATCATGCCTTTGATCAAAAGGACATGATCCAATTCGTCACCTCCGAGCCACGCATCATTCGTCCGCTGAATTTCTCGAAAGCGGCCCCAGGTGTCGGCGCTCGCGTGTTTAACGCCACAAATGGCCGCAAAGTTTTGGTCGCTCAGGCCTTGGGCCAAGTCTTTATGAAGCGCCCTTTTGATGACCCGTTCTCGGCACTGGACACGGTTATGCGCCAATACCCGATGGGTGGCGCGGTGCAAGCAAGCCTGATTGATATCCATTGCGAAGCAACATCCGAGAAGATGGCTGTCGGACACTATTGTGACGGGCGCGCCAGCATTGTTGTGGGGACCCATACCCATGTCCCGACGGCGGATGCGATGATCTTGCCTGCTGGCACGGCCTATCAATCGGACGCAGGCATGTGCGGAGATTATAATTCGGTCATCGGCATGGATAAGGTCGAACCGCTGCGCCGTTTTATCACAGGCATGCCAAAAGAACGCTTTACGCCCGCCGCAGCAGAGGCAACGCTTTCGGGGCTTTACGTCGAGACGGATGATCGCACGGGCAAAGCGACCCGCGTTGAAATGGTGCGTCAGGGCGGGCGATTGTCACCTGCCGGGCCCCAATAGGATACTCCCATGAGCGAGCTGTTTTCCCTCACGCAGACCCAAGAAGCGATCATCGCGCTTTTGGTCTTGGCCGCGATGTTTGCTTTGTTCTTACGCGAAACCTTTCCGACCGAAGTTGTCGCGATGGGCGGAGCTGCATTTTTGCTCTTCACGGGTATTTTGAAATACGATGATGCGGTCAAGGTTTTGTCCAATTCGGCGCCTTGGACGATTGCGATGATGTTCATTGTGATGGGGGCCTTAGTGCGCACAGGTGCGCTCAATTATGTTACCCAATTGGCCGAACGCGCAGCACGGCGCAACGCAAAGCAAGCGATCGGTGGCTCGATGACTTTCGTGATCGCCGCGTCGGCCTTTGTCAACAATACCCCCGTTGTGGTCGTCATGTTGCCGGTCTTTGTCCAAATGGCCCGCACTTTGCAGGTCGCCGCGTCAAAGCTTTTGATCCCCTTGTCTTATGCGTCCATTGTCGGCGGGACGCTCACGCTCATCGGCACCTCGACGAACCTCGTGGTTGACGGCGTGGCGCGACAGTCCGGCCTTGAGCCATTCAGCATTTTCGAGATCACGCCGATCGGGATCATTATCACGCTGTGGTCGATGCTGTATCTTTATCTGTTTGGAAACAAAATTTTGCCGGACCGCGACAGTCTCGCCATGATGCTGTCTGATCGCTCGAAGATGAAGTTTTTCACCGAAGCCGTCATTCCCCCCGACAGCAACCTGATCGGCCGCGAGGTCTTGTCGGTGCAGTTGTTCAAGCGCGAAGGGGTGCGCTTGATCGACGTGATCCGCGGCGACCAATCCTTGCGCCGCAATTTGGAGGCCGTCGTTTTGCAGACCGGTGACCGCGTTGTTTTGCGCTCGGCCATTACCGAATTGTTGTCGCTTCAGGCCACCAAAGATTTGCGCCGCGTGGATCAGGTGTCTGCAGTTGAGACCAATACCGTTGAAGTCCTGATTTCTCCTGATTGTAAGATGGTTGGGCGCACTTTGGGCTCGATGCGCCTGCGCCGTCGCTATGGTGTTTATACGCTGGCCGCGCACCGTCGTGACAAGAATATCGGTCGCCAGTTGGATGACCTGATTGTCAAAGTGGGCGATACATTGCTGCTTGAGGGCGCCGCTGAAGATATCCAGCGTCTTGCGGTCGATATGAATATGACGGACGTGACCAAGCCCACGGCCCGTGCCTATCGTCGCTCTCATGCGCCGATTGCCATTGGTGCGATGTTGGCCGTTGTTGTGCTGGCGTCGCTCAACGCGGCACCAATTCTGGCACTGGCCTTTATGGCGGTGGCCGTGGTGTTGCTTACGGGCTGCATCGACGCAGAAGAGGCGATGGAGGCCATCGACGGCTCCTTGCTGGCGCTGATTTTTGCGATGCTGGCGGTGGGGGCTGCGCTGGAATCCTCGGGCGCGGTCGAGATCATCGCAGGCACCTTGTCACCCTATATGCAGGTGATGCCGCCCTCTCTTGTTATTTTCGTCATTTATGCGCTGTCGATGGTCCTGACAGAGCTGGTGTCCAACAATGCCGTCGCGGTGGTGATGACGCCGATTGCCATCGGGCTTGCCTCTGCGCTGGGCGTTGACGCACGCCCCTTGGTGATCGCGGTGATGATGGCGGCCTCGGCCAGTTTCTCGACGCCGATTGGATATCAAACCAATACACTTGTTTACGGCCCGGGCGGCTATAAATTCACCGATTTCTTGCGTGTGGGTGTCCCGCTGAACCTGTCGCTGGCCGTCGTGTGTTCAATTGCGATCCCGATGATTTGGCCGCTTTGACATAGCCCCCGAAATTGGCGTAAGAGACGCCAAACGATTTTTCATAGGATTCCGACATGGCTGGCCACTCAAAATGGGCGAACATTCAGCACCGCAAGGGGCGTCAGGACAAGCTGCGCTCTAAGCTGTTTTCTAAACTGGCAAAAGAAATTACCGTGGCCGCCAAAATGGGCGACCCTGATCCCGATAAGAACCCGCGTTTGCGCCTTGCCGTGAAAGAGGCGAAATCCGTTTCTTGCCCCAAGGACGTGATTGACCGCGCGATCAAGAAATCGATCGGTGGCGATGCGGAAAACTACGACGAGATCCGTTACGAGGGTTACGGCCCCAATGGCGTCGCTGTCATCGTGGAAGCGATGACCGACAACCGTAACCGGACCGCGTCGACCGTGCGCTCGACCTTCACCAAGAACGGCGGCAACTTGGGCGAGACCGGCTCCGTTGGTTTCATGTTCGACCGGGTGGGCGAGATTGTTTATCCGGCCTCGGCAGGCGACGCGGACACCGTATTGATGGCGGCGCTTGAGGCTGGCGCAGAGGATGTGCAATCGGACGAAGATGGCCATGTGATTTATTGCGCGGATACCGACCTTAACGAGGTTGCAACGGTGCTGGAAAGTTCGCTGGGCGAGAGCGAGACAACCAAGCTTATCTGGAAGCCGAACCTGACCACCGAAGTGGATCTGGACGGGTTGACCAAGCTGATGAAGCTGTTGGATACGCTTGAAGATGACGACGATGTGCAGCGCGTGACGACAAACTTCACCGCACCGGACGCGGTGATGGAAGCCTTCGGCGACGCATAACCGCGCATGTCACAGAGACCAGAAGGGCGTGCCACCGGCGCGCCCTTTTGCGTTTGGTGGGTTGCAAGGTCGCAGAGGTCTGCGACCGCTTGTACATGGCAGAAACAGCAGCAGATCGCCCCTTTGTCGGGGTCTTGTGGATGGTCCTAACGGGGCTGATGTTCGTTTGCGTGAACGTCATTGTGAAATATGTCGGCGCCGAATTGCCCGCCGCCGAGGGCGCCTTTCTGCGCTACATTCTCGGGCTGGTGTTCCTGATCCCGATGATCAAGCCGATCTTGGCCGCTCACATCACCCGCCGCCAGATCAAGCTCTTTGCGGCAAGGGGCATTGTGCACACCGGGGCCGTGATCCTGTGGTTCTATGCCATGGCGCGCATCCCCTTGGCCGAAGTGACCGCAATGAACTATCTCTCGCCGATCTATATCGCGATTGGGGCGGCGTTGTTCTTGGGCGAGCGCCTGCCGCCGCGCAGATTGGCCGCGGTTTTGGCCGGGCTGATTGGTGCGATTATCATCTTGCGTCCCGGCGCGCGCGAGCTTGATCCGGGGCACTTCGCGATGCTGTTCACGGCGCTTGGATTTGCCGCAAGTTATCTGCTGGCCAAGCAAATGTCGGGCCAGGTGCCTGCGGTCGTGGTCGTGGGGATGCTATCGATCACGGTGGCGATCGGGCTTGCGCCATTTGCCTGTGCTGTCTGGGTCACCCCGACATGGGCGGAGGCGGGCTGGATGTTTCTGGTCGCCTGCTTTGCCACGGCGGGGCATTTGACGATGACCAAGGCCTTTGCGGCCGCGCCGATGACCGTAACCCAACCTGTGACGTTTTTGCAGCTCGTTTGGGCGGTGCTTTTGGGCGCAGTACTTTTTGGCGAGCCGATTGACGGCTGGGTGATGTTGGGCGGTGCGGTGATCATGGCCTCGGTCAGCTTTATTACATGGCGTGAGGCCGTCGCGCGGCGCAAAATTATCCCCTTGGTGCATGCGACCAAGGTCTGATTTGCGATCAAAGATCGCAAGCCTTCGGCGAGGATATTTGAAAGCCAAAGAGGCATTAGGATTTTGTTGATTGATCAGTCAATAAGGAATAAAGTTGGTCATCGAAAGGGGATTCTGAGATGCCAAAGGTAGGAATGGAGCCGATCCGCCGAGACGCACTGGTGAGAGCGACGATTGCCGAGATTGGCGCTGCGGGGTCGCTTGATGTGACAGTAAGCCGGATAGCTAAGCGTGCGGGGATGTCTTCGGCGCTGGCGCACCACTACTTTGGCGGTAAGGATCAGATTTTCGAGGCCGCGATGCGCCAGATCTTACGCGATTACAGTGCAGAGGTCAGGGCAGCGCTGGCAGGAGCGAACACCCCAACAGAGCGGGCGCGCGCGATCATCCGTGCCAATTTCGCGCAGTCCTGTTTTGATCCTGCGGCGGTATCGGCGTGGATGACGTTCTATAGCCAAGCCCAGACGAACCCAGCCGCATTGCGTCTGTTGCACGCTTATCAGCGGCGGTTGCACTCTAATTTGACCCACGCCCTGCGGCCGATCTGCGACGCGCCAGAAGCCGTGGCGACTACACTCGCGGCCCTGATTGATGGGCTCTACATCCGCGCGGCACTGACCTCGCCTGACGTTAACCCCGAAGGGTGCGCGCTTGCCGCACTGTCCACATTGACCAAAGGTGCCGCATGACCAAGCCGAATATCTTGATAATCATGGTTGACCAGCTGAACGGGACGTTTTTCCCTGACGGCCCGGCCGACTGGTTGCATGCGCCAAACCTCAAGAAACTTGCAGCGCGTTCCACCCGTTTCGCTCACGCCTATACGGCCTCGCCGCTTTGCGCGCCTGCGCGGGCCGCGTTCATGTCGGGGCAACTGCCCAGTCGCACAGGCGTTTACGATAACGCAGCCGAATTCGCCTCCGCGATCCCGACCTACGCGCACCACCTGCGCCGCGCGGGCTATCAAACCTGCCTGTCGGGCAAGATGCATTTCGTCGGCCCCGATCAAATGCATGGATTCGAAGAGCGTTTGACCACGGACATCTACCCAGCTGATTTCGGCTGGACCCCCGACTATCGCAAACCTGGCGAGAGGATTGAGTGGTGGTATCACAACATGGGCTCGGTGACGGGCGCCGGGGTGGCCGAGATCACCAACCAGATGGAATATGACGATGAGGTCGCCTACCACGCGACCCGCAAGCTCTATGATCTGTCGCGCGGGGCGGACGATCGCCCTTGGTGCCTGACGGTCAGTTTCACGCACCCCCATGACCCCTATGTCGCGCGCAAGAAATACTGGGATTTGTATGAGGATTGCGCGCATCTGATGCCAGAGATCGGGCCTATCCCTTATGAGGCGCAAGACGCACACTCAAAACGGATTCTGGACGCCAATGACCGCGACAACTTCACGATCACTGACGATCATGTGCAGCGCGCCCGCCGCGCCTATTTTGCCAATATCTCCTACATTGACGATAAAGTTGGCGAGATTTTGCAGGCGCTGGAGGACACGCGCCAAGAGGCTACGATTCTGTTTGTCTCGGATCACGGCGACATGTTGGGCGAGCGTGGGCTTTGGTTCAAGATGTCGTTCTATGAGGGTGCATCTCGGGTGCCCTTGATGATTTGCGCGCCAGAAATGGAGCCAGGGCTGAACACCACACCCGTCAGCAGCATCGACATCCTGCCAACGCTTTGTGATCTCGCAGGCGTCGATATGTCGGAGGTCATGCCATGGACCGATGGACAGTCAATTGTATCCTTGGGGCAACGCGGGGAACGCTCCGAACATGTCGCGATGGAATACGCCGCCGAAGCGTCCTATGCGCCGCTGGTCTCATTGCGCTACGGCAAATGGAAATTCAACCGCTGCGCACTGGACCCCGACCAACTGTTCGACCTCGAAGCGGATCCTCATGAGCTGATCAACCTCGCTGAAGTCCCCGCCCATCAAGGCACCCGCGACCAACTTCGCGCCAAATCAGAGGCCCGCTGGGACCTCAAAGCCTATGACGCCGCCGTGCGCCATTCTCAGGCTGGGCGCTGGGTCGTCTATGAAGCGCTGCGCAATGGTTCTTACTACCCGTGGGACTACCAGCCCCTGCAAAAAGCATCCGAGCGCTACATGCGCAACCACATGGACCTCAACGTTCTCGAAGAAAGCAAACGGTTCCCACGTGGTGAATAACGCTTTCTATGTCCCTAATTAACTCCCGCCGGAGGCAACATGACCTACAACACACAGCCCACCGCCAGCCACTTTGTCGATGGTAAATACGTCGAAGACAAAGCGGGCGATCCGATCCCTGTGATCTACCCTGCGACAGGCGAGGTCATTGCGACGGTCTATTCCGCAACGCCTGCGATCATCGACCAAGCCTTGGCCGCCGCAAAACGTGCAGGCAAGGAATGGGCCTCAATGACGGGCACACAGCGCGGTCGGGTGCTGCGCCGCGCGGCGGATATCATGCGCGAACGGAACCACGAATTGTCCGTTCTGGAGACCTTCGACACCGGCAAGCCCTATCAGGAAACTTCCGTCGCCGACGCCACATCGGGCGCGGACGCGCTGGAGTATTTCGGAGGTTTGGCGGGCGCGATCACAGGTGAGCACATCCAGTTGGGCGACGACTTCGTTTATACCCGCCGTGAGCCTTTGGGCGTTTGTGTGGGCATCGGGGCTTGGAACTACCCGACGCAAATCGCAAGCTGGAAAGGTGCCCCTGCACTCGCTTGCGGCAATACAATGGTCTTCAAACCCTCAGAAACCACACCGCTCTGCGCCCTCAAAGTCGCGGAAATTTTGCACGAGGCCGGCGCCCCCGCAGGCGTCTACAACGTGATCCAAGGCTACGGTGCTGTCGGTGCGGCGCTGATTACCGACACGCGGGTGGCCAAGGTCTCGCTGACGGGCTCCGTGCCAACGGGCCGCAAGGTTTATGCCGCCGCCGCCGAGGGCATTCGCGCGGTTACAATGGAACTTGGCGGCAAATCACCCCTCGTGATTTTCGACGACGCAGACTTAGAGAACGCAGTCTCTGGCGCCATTTTGGGCAACTTCTATTCCTCTGGACAGGTCTGCTCGAATGGCACCCGCGTATTCGTGCAAAAAGGCATCAAAGAGGCCTTCCTTGCCCGTATCGCCGAACGCCTAAAGGGCGTCAAAATGGGCGACCCGCAAGACCCCGAGGTCAACTTTGGCCCGATGGTATCCCAGCGCCAACGCGACATCGTCGCAGGCTTTATCGCCAAAGGCATCGCGGAAGGCGCGCGCCTTGTCACAGGTGGCAAGGTCGTTGATGGCAATGGGTTTTTCATTGAACCCACTGTCTTTGCCGACGTCACCGATGACATGACCATTGCACGCGAGGAGATTTTCGGACCTGTCTTGTCGGTACTCGATTTCGACACCGAAGACGAGATCCTTGCCCGTGCCAATGACACCGAATTTGGCCTTGCAGCAGGGGTATTCACCGCCGATCTGACCCGGGCGCACCGCATGGTCGCAGGGTTTGAAGCGGGTACTTGCTATATCAACACCTACAATCTTGCGCCAGTCGAAGCCCCATTTGGCGGCTCCAAACTGTCAGGCGTCGGGCGCGAAAACTCCAAAGCGGCCATCGAACACTATTCCCAGATCAAAGGCGTCTATGTGGCCATGGGCGATGTAGAGGCTCCATTTTGAAGGCTGATTACGTTATTGTCGGCGCAGGCTCTGCGGGCTGTGCGATCGCCTATCGTTTGGCGGAAGCAGGCAAGCAAGTGCTTGTGATTGAGCACGGCGGATCGGACGCGGGGCCATTCATCCAGATGCCCGCCGCATTGTCCTATCCAATGAACATGAAGATGTACGATTGGGGCCTGAAATCCGAACCTGAACCGCACCTTGGCGGGCGCGAAATGGTCACGCCGCGCGGCAAGGTCATCGGCGGATCATCGTCGATCAACGGCATGATCTACGTGCGCGGCCACGCCCGCGACTTCGATCATTGGGCGGAAAGTGGGGCGCAGGGCTGGGCCTATGCCGATGTGCTGCCCTATTTCAAACGTATGGAGAATTGGCATTCTGGCGGTCATGGCGGTGACAAAGCATGGCGTGGTGATAATGGCCCACTGCATATCACACGTGGCCCGCGCAAAAACCCGTTGACCCAAGCGTTTGTTACAGCAGGCGCCCAAGCGGGCTATCCAGTCACGGGTGACTATAACGGGCAACAGCAAGAGGGCTTTGGTCCCTTCGATGCGACCATCTGGCAGGGGCGGCGCTGGTCAGCGGCGAATGCCTATATGCGACCCGCGCTCAAGCGTCCGAACTGCGACCTGATCCGCGCTTTTGCCCGCAAGATCGTAATCGAAAACGGGCGTGCTGTTGGTGTCGAAGTCGAGCGCAAAGGCAAGGTCGAGGTGATCGGCGCCAATGTCGAAGTGATTGTTGCGGCGTCGTCGCTGAACTCGCCCAAGCTGTTGATGCTCTCGGGGATCGGTCCCGCAAAACATCTGGCCGAGCATGGGATCGAGGTTGTTGCCGACCGCGCGGGCGTTGGTCAAAACCTGCAAGACCACCTTGAACTCTATATCCAGCAGGCCGCGACCAAACCTGTGTCGTTGTTCAAGCATTGGAACCTGTGGGGCAAGGCCAAGATCGGGGCGCAATGGCTGTTTACCAAGACGGGTCTTGGCGCGTCGAACCAGTTTGAAAGCGCCGCTTTCGTGCGCTCGAAGGCGGGCGTCGAATACCCCGATATCCAGTATCATTTCCTGCCGATTGCGGTGCGTTATGACGGCAAGGTCGCCGCAGACGGGCACGGGTTTCAGGCCCATGTGGGGCCGATGCGCTCTGTCTCGCGGGGGCAGGTGACGCTTAAATCTGCGGACCCAAAAGACAATCCGCGCATTCAGTTCAACTATATGTCCGACCCGTCCGATTGGGAGGATTTCCGCACTTGCATCCGCCTGACCCGCGAGATTTTCGGACAGGAGGCCTTTGCGCCCTATCGCGGTCACGAGATTCAACCGGGCGAAGATGTGCAATCCGATGAGGCCTTGGACGCGTTCATCAAGGAGCACGTCGAGAGCGCCTACCACCCGTGTGGCACCTGCAAGATGGGCCGTGCCGATGACCCGATGGCGGTGGTCGATCAAGAGACCCGCGTGATTGGTGTGGATGGATTGCGCGTCGCAGATAGCTCTATTTTCCCAAGAATAACAAACGGTAACCTGAACGGTCCGTCGATCATGGTGGGTGAGAAAGCGGCCGATCATATCCTCGGGCGGCATCCGTTGGCGCCGTCAAACGATGCGCCTTCGATTCATCCGAACTGGCAAACGTCGCAGCGTTAATCGACCTGATAGGGCAGGATGCCGCGCGCGTTGGGGTCAACCCTCAAGCGGCGTTCGATGGGCGGGACCGAGCGCTGGTGGCAGTTGCGGCGTTCGCAAATCCGGCAGGATATCCCGATGGGGGCATAGGCGCTTGGCGCTGCGCGGTCCATGTGGTCTGCATAGACGAGCGCGTCGGCGTGGCGCACTTCGCAGCCCAATCCGATGGCGTAGCGGCGCATGGGTGCATTGAACGCGCCGCCCGATTTTGACACATCGCGCGCAAGGCAGAAATAGCGCGCTCCGTCGGGTGTTTCCGCGAGTTGGCGCAGGAATTGGGCGGGTGTCTCGAAGGCCGCATGCACGTTCCACAAGGGGCAAGCTCCGCCATAGCGGGCGAATTGCAGCGTAGTGGCCGAGTGACGCTTGGTGATCGTGCCCGCTTGATCGACACGCACAAAAAAGAACGGAATACCCTTTGCGCCAGTGCGTTGTAGTGTTGAAAGCCGGTGCGCCACTTGTTCAAGCGATGCGCCAAAGCGGGTGGCGAGGATTTCGAGGTCGTGCCGGGTGTCTTGGGCAGCTTGCAGGAAGGCACCATATGGCATTAGGGCCGCCCCCGCGAAGTAATTGGCCAGCCCCACCTTGGCAATGGCCCGTGCCTCGGGAGAGCCGAAGCGGGCGAGATCGAGCGTGGCCTCAATAAGCGGTTCTTGGGTCAGAAGCGCCATTTGCAGCAGCAGTTGGAAAGTCTGGGTTGCCTCGGCGGCATGGGCCGAAAGGGTCAAGGTTTTGATCGCGGGAACATAGTGACGCAAGGTGTCAGAAGGCTTAACGGCGACGCTGACGCCATAGCCGCCAAGCACGCGTTTGGCGGCTGTCGCTTTGGTCTCATCTGCCGCACATTGGTCGGCAAAATGTTCGGCGGCGCGGTCCACCGCGTCGATGTAATTGTCGCAATAGTGAAAGAAGTCGCGGACCTCTTCCCATGGGCTGGGTTGTAGGCGTGCGTCTTCGCGGCCCAAGGCTTCGTCCAAGCTGGCTAGGCGTTCATGGGTCTGGCGGTAGGCTGCGTGCAGGTCGAGGAACGCGCGGGCGAGGGTAGGGGCGTTGGCCGCCGCAAGTCGTAAATCTGCAAGTGCGGGGCTGTCGGCGGTAAAGACTGGATCGGCCAAAGCCTCGCGCATGTCACCCACAAGGCGGGCCTCGTCGCCTGATTGCAGCTCTGTGACGTCAAAGCCGAATTCCTGCGCGAGGCCAAGCACGACCGAGGTGCTTACGGGGCGATTGTTGTTCTCCATCTGGTTGAGATAGGGGAGCGAAACGCCCAGCTTTTGCGCAAAGGTTTTTTGCGTGAGCGACAGCCTGCCGCGCAACTCGCGCAGCTTGGCTCCGGCATAGATCTTTTGAACGGCCATATCTCACCTTTGCAAAGTCGCGCTATGGTGTAGAATAACGCCTGCAAAGATTGCAAAGCAAGGGTCAGATGACCTGCTTTTCGCGCCAGATCACAAAGAGCACGCTCATAAGCGAGGCGATGGCCGTCAGGAACATAAGCCATTGCAGTGGCATCGCGCCCGTTGCGGGGTCGAGAAGTGAGCCCGCAAATTGCGCCAATGCCGCGCCGCCACCAACCATCATTGCGCTGCCAAGGCCGGATGCCGTGCCCGCGAGGTGCGGGCGGACCGACAACAGGCCTGCGGTCACGTTTGGCAAGGCGATGCCGTTGCCAAGGCCGAGGAATGTGCAGCAGCCAAAGAAGATCAGCGCGTGATGAAAGCTCAGCAGAGCAAGGCCAAGCGAGAGGCCGAGCCCCGCGATGATGAGCAGCGAGCCTGCGATTGCCATGCGGTTGATGCCGAGTTTCACAGAGTAGCGGCCCGCGAGGAAATTGCCCAAACCGTAGCCGATGGCAGGTGCGCCCAGTGCGATACCAGACCAAAGCGGCGAGAGGCCAAAGACGGTGCTGGCGACAAATGAGGCCCCGCCAAGCAGGGCGAAAAAGGCACCAGAGGCGAAGGCCGCACATAGCGCGTAGCCCCAGAAGCGGGGGGATGCGAAAAGTTCGGGATAGCGTTTAAGCTGTTCGCGGAATGGCATGCCGCCCTCGGCCAAAGTCTCGCCCTGATCAAAATAGCAAAGTGCCAGAACCGCAGCGCCGCAGATCGAGAGGAACAAAAATGTCGCGTGCCAATCGAAGAACTGGTCAATCGCGCCGCCAATCATCGGGCCGACCATGGGGACGAGCGACATGCCCATGGTGACGTAGCCGATCATCGACGCCGCTTGGGCCTGCGGGACCATGTCGCGCACGATGGCGCGCGACAGCACGATACCGGTGGCCACGGCGGCTTGCATCATGCGGAATGCGAGGAATACGGTGATGGTGGTCGCGAAATAGGCGCCGATGCTGGCGATCACAAAGATGGTGAGCGACGCAAGTAGAACGGGGCGCCGGCCAAAGCGGTCGGAAATCGGCCCGACAAAGATTTGCAGCACAGCCGTCGCGGCCAAATACCCCGAGAGTGCAAATTGCATTGTCGCGTAGTCGGTCTCGAAATAGCCCGCCATCGCTTGCAGGCTGGGCAGAAAGATCGACATATTGAGCGCGGAAATACCTGCGATCAAGATAAGCGTCGCGATATGGGGCGGGGTGCTTCGGTCCAGAAACCGCATGATTGGTGTTGTTGTCATGGCAATGATCTAGTCCTCGGGATTGCTCCTGTCCATTGGCTCTGACCATCAGGTCAAAAATTAACAGATTTGCAACATTGAAACTTTGCGAAGTGTTAGCTTTGCAAATATCCCGTTTCCCGCTTCCCCTCTGAAGAAGTGCTCGCTAGGATCGCTTTCATATTTGGGGGAGTCTAACATGGACGTATTGCAAGAGCTTGAAACCCGTCGCGCCGTAGCCCGCCTTGGTGGCGGCGAAAAACGGATCGACGCACAGCATGCCAAAGGCAAGTTGACCGCCCGCGAGCGCATTGATTTGTTGCTTGATGATGACTCTTTTGAAGAGTTCGACATGTTCGTCGCACACCGCTGCACAGATTTCGGCATGGAGAAACAGCGTCCTTCGGGGGATGGTGTTGTCACAGGCTGGGGCACGATCAATGGCCGGATGGTTTATGTGTTCAGCCAGGACTTTACGGTGTTCGGCGGCTCTTTGTCCGAAACCCACGCCCAGAAAATCTGCAAGATCATGGATATGGCGATGCAAAACGGCGCGCCTGTGATCGGGATCAACGATTCCGGTGGGGCGCGTATTCAAGAAGGTGTGGCCTCGCTTGCGGGTTATGCCGAAGTGTTCCAGCGCAACATCATGGCGTCCGGTGTGGTGCCGCAGATCAGCCTGATCATGGGCCCTTGTGCCGGTGGCGCGGTCTATAGCCCTGCGATGACCGACTTTATCTTTATGGTCAAAGACAGCTCTTATATGTTTGTGACAGGGCCTGATGTGGTCAAGACGGTCACCAATGAGGTTGTGACTGCCGAAGAATTGGGTGGGGCCTCCACCCACACCAAGAAATCATCCGTTGCCGATGGTGCGTTTGAGAACGACGTTGAGGCTTTGGCCGAATGCCGCCGCTTGGTAGATTTCTTGCCGCTCAACAATAAGGCGAAACCGCCTGTGCGTCCGTTCTTTGATGATGTGAACCGCATTGATCAAAGCCTTGATACGCTGATCCCCGATAACGCCAACACGCCTTACGATATGAAGGAGCTTATTCAAAAGCTGGCGGATGAGGGCGATTTTTACGAGATTCAAGAGAATTTTGCGAAAAACATTCTGACGGGTTTCATCCGTTTGGAAGGATCGACTGTCGGTGTTGTGGCCAACCAGCCGACTGTGTTGGCCGGCTGTCTGGATATCGACAGCTCGCGCAAGGCGGCGCGGTTTGTGCGGTTCTGTGATGCCTTCGAGATCCCGATCCTGACGCTGGTCGATGTGCCCGGCTTTTTGCCCGGAACGTCACAGGAGTATGGCGGCGTGATTAAACACGGCGCAAAGCTCTTGTTTGCTTACGGCGAAGCGACGGTGCCAAAAGTGACCGTGATCACGCGTAAGGCCTATGGCGGTGCCTATGACGTGATGGCGTCCAAGCATTTGCGCGGCGACTTTAACTACGCATGGCCAACCGCCGAGATCGCTGTGATGGGGGCCAAGGGGGCCACCGAGATCATCCACCGTGCGGATTTGGGCGACGCAGATAAGCTCGCCCAGCACACCAAAGACTATGAAGACCGTTTTGCGAACCCGTTTGTGGCCGCCGAGCGCGGTTTCATTGACGAGGTGATCTATCCGCATTCGACGCGCAAACGCGTGTGTCGTGCTTTTGCTTCCTTGCGTGGCAAGTCGTTGCAGAACCCGTGGAAGAAACACGACAACATTCCGCTTTGATGTGAGGGTGAGGGGGCTGTTTGCCCCCGCGCTCCGCGCGCCCCAAAGGTATTTTCGGCCAAAAGAAGGACAACCCCATTCGGTACTTGGCGATCATAGCAAGCTTTTTGGCTTTGCCCGTCACGGCGCAACAGATCGCTGTGCCGTCGGGGCGTGTATTATCGCTTTTTGAAGTGATCATCGAAGACGACATGGGGCGGTTCCGCTTTGTATTGCCAGAAATTGCCGATGGGGTCGATTTTGAGGATATCGTGGACGATATCGACTATGTTTGTTCCCAAGTCGCGCTTCCGGCCTTGACCCAAGCCGGATCAGATGTATCCCAACTCGTGATCTCGGTGTCCGCCGCTGAAGTGGCTTTTGGCGAGCCCACGGAGATTGTTCAATATTTTCAGCCGTTTCGCCGCGTGGCCGACGCCTGTGTTTGGAAAGAGTTTTGATATGGAAAAGCACCGTGGATTTCCGGGGCGTTTGGCGGGCACTGACTTTCAGTTTGTGATCCGTCGCGACAATAAAGATGGTGCAACCGAGATTATAAAGCGGGTGCGGCATCCTGATCGTCGCCCGCCCGATAAGCGGGCCGATGCGGGCTTTATGCAAGCGCTCTATGAACATTTCGGCGACGAGCCCTTTGTGCGCGGCAATCTGGACGCGGGACGCCTGAGCTGGCTTTTCGGCCGCGAAGTTGTGCCTGCCGAAGACCCGTTTGATGCCGCAAGCTATGACGCTCTGCTGCGGATAGATGTGAAAGTTGCTGCGATCAGCTTTCCAGAAATTAAGTGGCGCTAATGGGCCAATTGTTGCGCAATAATATGTCGATCCGGCAGGATATGGCCGATTTTGCGTTGCTAATTACGGCGCGCTTTTCAGCGGCGCATAACGCGTGTCATGCTGATGGTGCAGCAGCGGGCTTACCCTTCTCGTCTGCTGTCGATTGTCTGCACTGTTACCCTTCCCCTGACCGGTTTGCGTCAAGCTGGCGCTTACCGGTCGCCCCTTTTTGCGCTGTGGCGAAAAATGGCTGGAGGGTGTTTGCGGGTCTTGCGTTTTCGCTTGGATCATCGCTGCAACTGCAATGCTTTCCCTCACCGCTTGCCTCGAGAACGATGCAGAGCGCGCACTCGTTGGCGCTGGCGCTGGCTGTATTGCTGGCGAAACTATCGGCAACAACAACTGCGTTGAAGGCGCACTTGCTGGCGGCCTCATCGGCGCACTTGCAAACGACCTCTAAGGTCGCCTTTCTCAACACGACAAAAACAATTGAAACCGCCGCCGCAGGTCAGCCCTGCGCGCGGCGGTTTTGCTTTTGAAGGACCATCCTCATGTTCAAGAAAATCCTGATTGCTAACCGTGGCGAGATCGCCTGCCGTGTCATCAAGACCGCCAAGAAGATGGGGATCAAAACAGTCGCCATTTATTCCGACGCGGATCGCAATGCGCTGCATGTCAAAATGGCCGACGAGGCTGTGCATATTGGCCCCGCACCCGCCAACCAGTCTTATATCGTGATTGATAAGGTGATGGCCGCGATCAAGCAGACCGGCGCCGAAGCGGTTCACCCCGGATATGGTTTCTTGTCCGAGAACTCCAAATTTGCGGAGGCGCTTGAGGCGGCTGGCGTTGTCTTCATCGGCCCGCCAAAAGGTGCCATCGAGGCAATGGGCGACAAAATCACCTCCAAGAAGTTGGCCCAAGAGGCGAATGTGTCCACTGTGCCGGGTTATATGGGCCTGATTGACGACGCCGAACATGCGGTCAAGATCGCGGGCGAGGTCGGTTATCCTGTAATGATCAAGGCCTCTGCGGGCGGCGGCGGCAAGGGCATGCGCATCGCGTGGAACGACCAAGAGGCCCGCGAGGGGTTCCAGTCCTCCAAGAACGAGGCGGCCAATTCTTTTGGCGACGACCGTATCTTCATCGAGAAATTCGTGACACAGCCGCGCCACATCGAAATTCAAGTGCTTTGCGACAAACATGGCAACGGTGTTTACCTGCACGAACGTGAATGTTCCATTCAGCGCCGTAACCAGAAGGTGATTGAAGAGGCGCCAAGCCCGTTCCTTGATGAAGAGACCCGCGCGGCCATGGGCGCGCAGTCGGTCGCACTGGCCAAGGCTGTGAATTATTCCTCGGCTGGCACGGTCGAGTTTATTGTCGATTGCGACCGCAACTTTTACTTCCTTGAGATGAACACCCGTTTGCAGGTGGAACACCCGGTGACCGAGCTGATCACAGGCGTTGACCTTGTTGAGCAGATGATCCGCGTGGCCTACGGTGAGAAACTGCCAATGAAGCAGGAAGACCTGAAGATCAACGGCTGGGCGATGGAAAGCCGCCTATATGCCGAAGATCCTTATCGCGGGTTCCTGCCCTCCATTGGCCGTTTGACCCGCTACCGCCCGCCCGCAGAAGAGGCGCATCCGACACGCGCGGTGCGCAATGATACCGGCGTCTATGAGGGCGGCGAGATCAGCATGTATTACGACCCGATGATCGCAAAGCTGTGCACATGGGCGCCGAACCGTGCCGCTGCCATTGAAGAAATGCGCCTTGCATTGGACGGGTTCGAGGTTGAGGGCATCGGTCACAACCTGCCGTTTCTGGCAGCTGTTTACGACCATGAGAAATTCACGTCCGGCAATATGACCACAGCCTTTATCGAGGAAGAATTCCCCGACGGGTTCGATGGCGCCACTTTGCCGGACGAAACATTGATCCGCATTGGGGCGGCGGCCTCGGCGATGCACCGCGTGGCCGAAATCCGGCGCACGCGTATTTCGGGGCGGATGGACAATCACGAGCGCAAGGTTGGCACCGAGTGGATGGTGAGCCTGCAAGGGCAGACATTCCCAATGTCGATTGCTGCGGATAAATCGGGCTCTGATGTCACGGTTGACGGCAAGACCCTGCGCGTGGAAGGCGACTGGAAACCTGGTGAGGCGCTTGCACGAATGCAGGTAGACGGCGGGCCATTAGTGATGAAGGTCGGCAAAATTTCGGGCGGGTTCCGCATCCGTTACCGCGGCGCTGACCTCAAGGTACATGTGCGCACTCCGCGGCAGGCCGAACTTGCGGGCCTTATGCTTGAGAAAGTGCCCGCCGATACGTCCAAGTTGTTGCTTTGTCCGATGCCCGGCTTGATCGTTAAGATCAACGTCGCGGTCGGGGATGAGGTGCAGGAGGGGCAATCGCTTTGCTCGGTCGAAGCCATGAAAATGGAAAATATCCTGCGTGCCGAAAAGAAGGGCATTGTTTCCAAGATTAATGCCGCCGAAGGCGATAGCCTCGCAGTGGACGAAATCATCATGGAGTTTGAATAATCGTGCCACCCCTGCTGCGTCGCATTGTGATTAGTTTTATCGCCTATGTCTTTGGCGTCTTAGGGGCGGTTTTGGCGATTGTGGGCTTGGTCGATATCAAAAGCCTGAGCCTTAATAGCGGCCTGCCCACAGTCGCAATGACCACGCCGATGATTGCCGTCGTGGGCTTTTGGGCCGTCACGCGGATCTTGGGCGCTCCGCTTAATCCGATGCGCGTTTTCCTCTTTGGCGGAATCGCGATCTATAGCCTGCTTTATGCCTGTGGCCGGATCGTGTCAGTCGGGTTGATGTCGGATGGGCAAGCAACCATTGCTGGCGCAATTGCGCTTTATGCGATGGCGTTTCTGGCCACCCAGATTTATGGGGCACAAAGACGATGATCCCGCGCGTCTATTCAGAGACGCGCCGATCGCGGACTTCCTGCTGGCGCAAGGCCGTCTTATCGATGGTGCGGGAAATTTCACGCACATCCCACGGGGCGGGCTTGCGGATGGCTGTCTTCCCGTCCTTGTCAATGATCGCCAACATGAACCCACGGGGGCGCAAATTCGTACGCAGTTGCGAGGGCGGTTCTGGCGTTGTGTCCGAGATCACGATCACATCCCGCTCGGCCAGTTCGTCCTTACGTTCCGAAAGTAGCTCCATTTGCTGCACAAACAGTGGATCAAGCGGGCTTTGCGCAAAGACAACGATGGGCCGCGCGCGCCAAATGAAATCTTCCGGCGTGAGGTCAGCGGCATCAAAGATCTGTGTGCGGTCATCTTCCCACAGCTCAAGCGCGGATTGCGCGACGGCTGTGCTGGCGATGCCGATCAAAACGATACTGAGCAGGGTGCGTTTCATAGTTTTAGACATAGGGGGTGTTTGGCAGAAAACGACCTCTGATTTCAAAAATCGATACAATTTTCATTTTAAGCCGTTGGTCAGAATTCCATGTGCATGATCGGGATGAAATCATATGTCCGACATTGTGTCGCGGCCTGTGTGCATTTGGGGATGCGTACCATGGAAACAATTTTGCATTTGGGCGTTCATCGAACGGCGACAACCACGTTTCAAGACTATCTTGATCGCAATGCCGTGCGGCTTGACGGTGCGGGCGTTGCCGTTTGGACCCCAAGTGTGATCCGTGGAGGCCTGTTTTCCGGCATGGTTCGCCCGCCCCATGAGACTAGTGTCGCAGCAGAGCGTTCGACCAATTTGATCGGCCTGACTTGCGCGCGGTTGCGGCGCACAAAGACGCGCCAGCTGATCGTCTCCGAAGAAAATATGATCGGCACCATCCGCGTGAACTTGCGGTCGCAAAGCCTATATAACGAGCTTACCCCGCGTTTGGCGCGTTTTGGCAAGGCCTTTGGCCACTTATGCGACCGTATCCTGCTGTCGATCAGGTCGTATGAAACATTCTGGGCCTCAAGTATTGCTTTCGGGCATGTCACGGGGTTTCCTGTCCTCGATGCGGAGGCAGAAACGCGGATCGTCGAGCACCCGCGCCGCTGGCGTCACGTGATCCAAGACATTCACGGCTTGTTTCCGCGCGCTCAAATTTCCGTGTTACCCTATGAAACATTCGGTGGGAAGGTCGACGAAACGCTGGAGGCTGCGACCGGATACCGTGGTTTATCGGCGGGAATGGGTGGCTCATCCGTCCAACACAACGTCAGCAAAGCTGGGCGCGCGTCTCCTTTTGATACACAAACACAACTGAAACTACGCCGACGCTACGACAAAGATTTGGAATGGCTCGCAAACGGGGCGGGCGGCATTGCCCGTCTATTAACCCCGCAATCTAAAACTGACATGGACGAAATCGGCACTGAACGACTGGCAACGATCCAGCGCGGCGCCATGACCGGAGGACACTATGGGACAATTCGACGAATGGAATAAGATCGCAGCAAAAGAGCTGCGCGGCAAACCACTGGATGCTTTGACGTGGAACACCCTTGAGGGCATCGTGGTCAAGCCACTTTACACATCCGAGGACACAGACGGCTTGCCGCATATGGGCGGCGTTCCGGGCAAGGCGCCCTTCACACGCGGCGTTAAGGCCACGATGTACGCAGGTCGCCCTTGGACGATCCGTCAATACGCTGGCTTTTCGACCGCCGAGGAATCCAACGCCTTCTACCGCGCGGCCCTCGCGGGTGGTCAGCAAGGTGTTTCGGTCGCCTTTGATCTCGCGACCCACCGTGGTTACGACAGCGACCACCCCCGTGTTGAGGGCGATGTCGGCAAGGCTGGTGTGGCGATTGACAGCGTCGAGGATATGAAAATCCTGTTTGATGGCATTCCTCTGGATAAGGTCTCGGTTTCGATGACGATGAACGGGGCTGTGATCCCGATCCTCGCCAACTTCATTGTGACAGGCGAAGAGCAGGGGCATGATAAATCCTTGCTTGCGGGCACCATTCAAAACGACATTCTCAAAGAGTTCATGGTCCGCAACACTTACGTCTATCCGCCTGAACCGTCGATGCGGATTATCGCGGATATCATCGGCTATACCTCTGAGAACATGCCGAAATTCAACTCGATCTCGATCTCTGGCTACCACATGCAAGAGGCAGGGGCGAACCTTGTGCAGGAGCTGGCCTTCACTCTGGCCGATGGGCGCGAGTATGTGCGCACCGCGATTGCTGCCGGCATGGATGTCGACAAATTTGCGCCGCGCCTGTCGTTCTTCTTTGCCATCGGCATGAACTTTTTCATGGAAGCAGCCAAGCTGCGTGCCGCCCGTCTGTTGTGGTCGCGGATCATGGCAGAGTTCGAGCCCAAGGACGAAAAGTCCTCCATGCTGCGCACCCACTGCCAGACTTCGGGCGTATCGTTGCAAGAACAAGACCCCTATAACAACGTGATCCGCACCGCCTATGAGGCGATGTCGGCGGTTTTAGGCGGCACGCAGTCCTTGCACACCAACGCGCTTGACGAGGCGATTGCCTTGCCCACTGATTTCTCCAGCCGGATCGCGCGCAACACGCAATTGATCTTGCAAGAGGAAACTGGTGTGACCAAAGTTGTCGACCCATTGGCGGGGTCTTACTATGTCGAAAGCCTGACCAATGAGCTAGCCGAAAAGGCATGGGCGCTCATCGAGGAGGTCGAAGAGCTTGGCGGTATGACCAAGGCCGTGGCCTCTGGCATGCCCAAGCTGCGCATCGAGGAATCTGCGGCCACCCGTCAAGCGATGATCGACCGCGGCACCGAGGTGATCGTCGGCGTGAACAAATACCGCAAGGACAACGAAGACCCGATTGATATCCGCGACATTGACAACGGGGCCGTGCGCCTGTCCCAAATCGCTCGGATCGAAAAAACCCGTGCGAGTCGAAATCAGGCCGCCTGTGGTGCCGCTTTGGCCGAGATCACACGCCGCGCACGCGATGGCGGTAACCTTTTGGAGGCCGCTGTCGAAGCTGCGCGTCACCGCGCCACAGTTGGAGAAATCAGTATGGCGATGGAAGAAGAGTTCGGGCGGCACCGCGCCGAGGTGAAAACCCTCGCCGGTGTTTACGGTGCTGCCTATGAGGGTGACGCAGGATTTGCCGCGATCCAGAAATCGGTCGAGGATTTTGCGGTCGAAGAGGGGCGTCGTCCGCGTATGCTTGTGGTCAAAATGGGTCAGGACGGACATGATCGGGGGGCCAAGGTCATCGCTACCGCCTTCGCTGATATCGGCTTCGACGTCGACGTCGGTCCGCTGTTCCAGACACCTGCCGAGGCCGCCCAAGATGCCATTGACAACGACGTGCATGTGATCGGCATTTCCTCACAGGCAGCGGGGCACAAAACACTGGCGCCGCAACTGGTGAAAGCCCTCAAAGAGGCAGGCGCGGAGGATATTCTGGTGATCTGTGGTGGTGTGATCCCGCAACAAGATTACCAATTCCTTTACGACGCTGGGGTAAAGGCGATCTTCGGCCCCGGCACCAATATCCCCAAAGCGGCGCAAGACATCCTGAAACTCATTCAAGACACCCGCCGCTGATTTTCTATGTCCAATCAAACTCCCGCCGGAGGCAGTGGCTTTTCCCAACAGGAAAAGCCTCTCTGATCGCGATAGAATGCAGAGGTATATGATGGAACTCGATCACCTAGCGATCACATGTGCTGATCTGGACAAAGGGGCGGACTGGCTTTCGGACCAGCTTGGTCTGCCGCTTCTTGCGGGCGGTAAACACGCAGCCTTCGGCACCCATAACAAGCTGCTCGGGCTCGCGGACGGGCTTTATCTGGAGGTCATCGCACCTGATCCGGATGTGCAGATGACCACGCCGCGATGGTTCAATCTGGATCATGCACCCGTTCTACCGCGCTGGGGCAATTGGATTTGCCGCACAGCCGATTTTGATACCCATGCCGCAATAACCGGCCCCGCCATTGCGATGTCGCGTGGTGATTTGCGGTGGCAGATCACGGTGCCACACGACGGCAGCTTGCCGCTGCAAGGCGCTTTTCCGACGCTCATTCAGTGGGATAGCGCGACTGATCATCCTGCAACGCTGCTGCCTGCGAGCGGGGTCCGCCTGATCCGGTGGGAGGTGCATCACCCCGACGCTAAGACCTTGCGGGCGCTATGCCAGTTCGACGACCCGCGGATCGCCTTTGTGCCAGATGAAACACTGCGGTTCGTGGCCCATTTTGACGCGCCAGCAGGGCGGATTATACTGTGATCCGCCGCGCGATCCCCGCCGACGCGCCCGCGATTGCCCGCATCTGGAACCAAACCATCCGCGCGACCACGATCACCTTTAACCCGACAGAAAAAACGCTGGCAGAGGTTGCAGCCGCGCTCAATGACGAAACCCCGTGCTTTGTATTTGAACACTCCGGCCAAGTCCTTGGCTTCGCGCGCTATTTTCAGTTTCGCGGTGGCGAGGGTTATCGGTTTAGCTGTGAGCATACGATCCTTCTTGCCAATCAGCTCCATGGCAAAGGTGCGGGGCGCGCATTGCTGGCAGCCCTTTGCGATCATGCCAAAACGGCCGGTATGCATACGATGCACGCTGCCGTCAGTGCCGAAAATCCGGGTGCGGTCGCTTTTCATACCGCTTGCGGCTTTACCACCCTTGCGGTTTTGCCCGAGGTCGGGTTCAAGTTCGGGCGCTGGATTGATCTGGTTTTGATGCAAAAACGGCTCTGACGGCCAGCCCCATTTGTTGTAAGGTAGCGTTATGTCACTTTGGACCCGCATATCAGACGCGATCGCGGCACTGGCCATGGGCGAGGGGCTTTCGGCGGTATTTGACAAGCTGCGCACGCCGCCTGACCGCTCGGTAGGCTTCACGATTGCCGTCATCGCGCTGGGCGCAAAAATGGCCAAGGCGGATGGTCAGGTGACCCGTGACGAGGTGACGGCCTTTCGCGAGGTGTTTCATATTCCGCGCGCCGAAGAGCCCAATGCGGCGCGTGTCTTCAATCTGGCGAGGCAGGATATCGCGGGCTTTGAAGCCTACGCCGAACGGATCGGGGCGATGTATGACGGCGACAATGCCCCTTTGTGCGACCTCATGGGCGGGCTGTTTCATATTGCTTTGGCGGACGGTCAATATCATCCCAATGAGGACCAATTCTTGCGCCGTGTTGCCGATATTTGGGGCTTTGACGAACGGCGGTTCATGCGTATCCGCGCGCAATTTGTCGAGGACGCAGAGCGTGATCCTTATGATGTTCTTGGCGTGTCACCGGACTTGCCGCTGGAGGAGATCAGGGCTGTCTGGCGCGGACTGGTCCGCGAGACGCATCCTGACCGCATGCTCGCGCGCGGCGTCCCTGAAGAGGCGGTGAAACTTGCCGAAAGGCGGCTGATCGCGGTCAATGCCGCGTGGGATGCCATCCAAGAAAATCGCGCATGAGGATCGGCACCTACAACATCGAATGGTTTAACACGCTCTTTGATGATAACGGACATTTGATCAACGACGATAGCTGGTCGAGCCGCTGGAGCATTACCAAGGCACGGCAAACGGCCGCGCTGGGGGTGGTATTTCAGGCGATGGATCTTGACGGGGTTATGATCATCGAGGCCCCCGACAGCAGCAAACATCGTGACACGGTCTTAGCGCTCGAAACATTTGCACGAGCCTTCAATCTGCGTGCTCGCAAGGCCATCACTGGCTTTGAAAACGACACCCAGCAAGAGATCGCCTTCCTGTTTGACCCCGATCAGATGACGGCGGAACATGCACCGGTCGGCACGCCCGTCGGCAAGAAAGGCAGCCGCGACGCGCCACGGTTTGATGGCGCATTTCGTCTTGATCTGAATGTCGATGCGGCACCCGATATCATCCGGTGGTCAAAACCGCCGCTTGAGATCGCGGTGAAAACGCGCAGCGGCTGGCCTGTGCGGTTGATCGGCGTGCATGCCAAATCCAAGGCACCAAACGGCGCGCGAAATGAAGCCGAAGCTACGCGAATCTCCATTGAGAACCGCCGTAAGCAATTGGCGCAATGCATCTGGCTGCGACAGCGTGTCGATTGGCATTTGGCGCGCGGTGACGATCTTATTGTCATGGGCGACTTTAACGACGGTCCGGGCTTGGATGAGTATGAAAAGCTGTTTGGCCGCTCTGGCGTCGAAATTGTCTTGGGCGAGGACGACGCTTTGCGCCTTTTTGACCCCCATGCGAAGATTGCATTGGGGCAACGGAACGGGGCAACGCCGGTCACCTCGCGGTTTCGACGCAAAGACGAACCTTATCTGCAAGTCCTGCTCGATTATGTAATGGTTTCGGCCAATCTGCGCGATTTGAGGCCGAAATGGCAGATTTGGCACCCTTTTGATCATCCCGCCTGCTACGAGAATTACGATTTGCGCGAGGCGTTGCTCGCCGGGTCCGATCACTTTCCGGTGGTAATTGATCTGCCAATTTGACGCAGCCCCTTCTTTCTTTCTGTTTGGCGGCGTAAGACGGGGCATGAGCCGTGACCTATCATATCGCCTGAGCGTTCTTGCCGCTGCCATTCTGATGGCGGTGATTTCGATCGCGTCGGCTGCGCAAATGGGACCGCGGGACGCCGACCGCCCTGAGGTGATCGCACTGGTGGCGATTGGCGGCACGGTTGCGGATATTTGTGACGATACGCCCGCGCATAACCACGCCGAACATTGCCCGTTTTGCCACACGACGGCCCAAGCTGATCCAGTTGCCCCAACAGGGCAAATTTGGACGCTGCTCCCTGAAGCGCCGCTTTTGGCAACCGCTGATTTGGTTGCAAATGGCCAGTTAGACCGCGCTCGGCATTGGGCACGCGGCCCGCCAGTTTTGGCCTGACCCCCAATCTTTCACGACATCTTACCAAGGCGATGCCCCGCAAAGGCGGGCGCAATTTCTGACTTATAAAACAGGAATATCCTATGAAATACCCACTTTTCGGCGCAGTTCTTTTCGCCCTGAGCACAACCTTTGCACAAGCAGAACAGCACATGAAGGACGTCGTCGCAGGCGATTTGACCCTTTCTGGCGCTTTCACACGGGCCACTTTACCAAACGCCCCCGTTGCGGGCGGCTTTGTCGAGATCACCAATACTGGCACAACTGATGACCGTCTGATCGCAGCCGTTTCGCCGATCTCTCTTGAGACCCAGATCCATGAGATGGCGATGGACGGTGACGTGATGAAAATGCGTGAATTGCCTGATGGGCTGGTCATCCCCGCAGGTGAAACCGTAAGCCTGAAACCAGGCGACTATCATGTGATGTTCATGAATCTCACAGGCCCGCTTTTGGAAGGCGAGACCATCACCATGCGTCTGTTTTTCGAGACTGCAGGCGAAGTTGATTTGACCTTGCCGGTTGGTCCAACAAATGCAGGCGCTATGGGCACGATGATGCACAGCGCACCTGCCGCATCGGAGTAAGATCATGGCAGGCCCAAGACCGTTTCAAATCGTGCTTGCGGGGGCGGCGGTGCTGGCTCTTGCCGGTGCGCTTTGGGTAAAAGTTATCCAACCTGCGATGACCGAAACCATCGCTGACAAAATCGGGCAGGGCGATTATGCGCTGAGCGCAACTGACGGGACGACCTTTACGCAAGAGACGCTCAAGGGCGCGCCGTCGGCTGTGTTTTTCGGCTTTACCCATTGCCCGGAGGTCTGCCCGACGACCCTTGGCGATGTCGCCACATGGAACGCTATCCTTGAGGAAGAGGATGGCACCGAACTGCGCGTTTATTTCGTCACCGTCGACCCCGAACGCGATACGCTGGAGGCCCTGACAAACTACGTCTCTTGGGCGCCCGGTGTCACAGGGGTGACAGGCACGCCCGAGGAGGTTGCCAAGGCGATCAAGTCCTTTGTGATTTATGCGCGCAAGGTGCCGCTGGAGGGCGGCGGCTATACGATGGATCACTCGGCCTCGATTTTGCTGTTTGACAAGGACGGCAAGCTCTTCGAGCCGATCGGCTATCAAGAGGGCGAGGCGCGGGCGATGGACAAAATCCGCAGGCTCCTCGCGTCCTGAGCAAACACGGGCTGCGCGGGGATTTCTGCGCAGCCTGAAATGCCGATTTGGTATTTCCGCCAAGGTTCCCTATATTGGTCTTATGAAACAGATCATCGCCACGACGGCTCTTGTCGCACTTACCACTTTGCCGCTTGCCGCCCAAGAGGCCGAAGTCCCCGAGGATATGTCCGAGGGCTTTAGTCTGATGGAGGAGGGAGCCAAGCTTTTGTTGCGCGGGCTGATGTCTGAAATGGAACCCGCCATCGACGATCTGAAATCTATGACCGACGAAATGGCAACATTAGGCGAGACGATGGGCCCTGCCTTGATCGCATTGATGGCGCAGATCGACGATATCCGTCATTACGAGACACCCGAGGTTCTGCCCAACGGCGATATCATAATCAGGCGCAACTCTGACGCGCCGACGTATGTGCCACGTCTCGACATTGAGCCTGACGTCGAAACGGGCGAGATCGAGCTTTAGACCGGCTTGTCGAACTTCACCTTTGTTGTGGCCCCTAAGGCCTCGGTCAGTGAGGCAAGCCGTGCCTCTGCGACCTCGCCAAAAAGCGGACGCGCTTCATGGGCCAGAACCAGAGTCAACTCGCGCTTTTTGGGTTTCCACTTCAATTGACCCGGTGATTTATCCGCATCAAGCCAGAGCATCGCGCCAAGCCGCATTGCGCGGCCCAAGATCTCGGCCTCTTGGATTTGCACCGCATCGAGCATCGCGTAAAGTGGATCAAGCCGTGTGCCACCGCGCTTGTTTTGATAGCGGTAGAGCAAGGACAGCCCCAGCATGACCCGCTCGGAGTGTTTGAGGCCACCCAGATTGGCGCGCGTCGCATTGTCAAATGTCACTTCGCCGCGATAATCGGGATGTGCGCGCCAGCTCACGTCATGGAGCAGGCAGGCGGCCTTGATGATCCGCTTGCGCTGCCAGTTCGCCCGCGGGAAAAGCGGGCGCACAAAATCATACAAAATGCGCCCGAAACCCGGAAGGCGGGCGTCTTTGGCCTCTGCAAAGCGGCAGGCCTCAATCAGCGGATCACGTTCGCGCAATTCTTTGGGCATTTGCTCGTACAGCATCCCCTCGCGGATCCCGTAACTGGAGACCGCGACATCCTTGGGCTTGAAAACCCGCATCAATTCTTTGAGCACAATGCTCGCAAGCGGGACCAACGACATACGGCTTTCCGAGATGTTGCAGCGCTGGCGCAATTCCAACGGGTCAGACATCGCAATGTAATCGACGGTTTTGCTGATCTGGCGCGCGGTCATGCGGTATTCGTGAAGAACGGTCAGCGGGTAGCCGCGCCTTTCCATGTCGATCCGCGCAATGGCCCGCCACGAGCCGCCCACAAGAAAAAGGCGCATGGCGGTCTCGCCGTCCATCTCGCTGTGCAAGCTGGCCATTGTTTCTTTGACATAGGCTTTCACGGCCTTCTTGCCGCCCTTGATCTCGCGTAGCTTGAGCGGCCCCAACGCGGAGGTCACGCGCCTGCCGACGCGGCCTTCTGCAAGGTCGGCAAGTTCCATGGACGAGCCGCCGATATCGCAGACCAGCCCGTATGAGCCAGGCCAGCCGAGCAAAACCCCTTGCGCGGATAGACGCGCCTCTTCGCGCCCGTCGATGACCCAGATTTTCACGCCAGTTTCGCGCAAGACCTCGTCACGGAAGTCCATTCCGTCGCTGGCCTCGCGCACGGCCGCCGTCGCCACAGCTGTCAGCGGTGCGATCCCCATGCCTTCTGCCAATGCGGCAAAGCGGCGGATCGCCGACAGGGCACGCACGCGCCCCTCGGGGTTCAGATGCCCTGTCTCGGACAGACCCGCCCCGAGCGCACACATGATTTTTTCGTTGTAAAAATAGGCGGGCGAGCGGGCGGCGCCATCAAACACAACCATCCGCACAGAGTTGGAGCCGACGTCGATCACGCCCACACGCCCCAGCCCCATGGCTGCCGCATCCTCAAACAAGGGCCGCCCAAAGCCGCCCCAGTCAATGTGGTCGTCGTTATCGGTGGTCATGATCGGGCCCTCAGTCATCGGAGTGTGTCAGTTGTGGAACGTCGGACGCGCCCGCCGATCCGCGCCCAGAGAGCGATGGATTTTCCATGAAAAAGCGGTGGCAGTTGAAGGCGAAAACATCGTCCGGCACGGGTTCGCGGGTGAAAGTGCCATTGGCTTCCATGACCCACGATTGCGCCACATCAGCCATATTGGCCGCCATGACCTGACTGACGATCTGGGCCTTCACGGTCGGGTTCTGGATCTCGACCAGTGTTTCAACGCGGCGATTGAGGTTGCGGCCCATCCAATCGGCCGAACTGATATAGACCCGCGATTTCTTGGAAGGCAGCGCCTTGCCATTGGCAAAACAGACGATCCGGCTATGCTCTAGGAACCGCCCGACAATGGATTTCACGCGAATATTTTCGGACAAGCCCACAACGCCCGGCCGCAGCCCGCAAATGCCGCGCACGACAAGGCTGATTTGGACGCCAGCTTGAGAGGCCGCATAAAGTGCGTCTATCACGTCTTCTTCGACCAGCGAGTTCATCTTGGCCCAGATCATCGCAGGCTTGCCGTCGCGCGCGTTCTCGGCCTCGGTTGCGATCCGCTCCAGCAGGGTTTCTTTCATGTTCAAAGGCGCAATGGCGAGGTTTTCCAAACCTTCGGGCTGGGCATAGCCTGACAGGTAGTTGAACACTTTCGTCGCATCGCGGCCCAAGGCCGCATCGCAGGTAAAGAACGACAAATCCGTGTAAACGCGGGCCGTGATCGGGTGATAGTTGCCCGTACCAAAATGCGTATATGTGACCAGATTTTCGCCTTCACGGCGCACAACGGTGCTAATTTTCGCATGGGTTTTGTAGTTGAGAAAGCCGTAAACCACATGCGCGCCCGCCCGCTCCAGACGGCGCGACTGGCGGATATTGGCGGCCTCGTCAAAGCGCGCCTTCAGTTCGACCAAAGCGGTGACGGACTTGCCGTTTTCGGCCGCTTCACAAAGCGCTTCGACAATAGGAGACTTTGTGGAGGTGCGATAAAGGGTCTGTTTGATCGCGACGACATCGGGGTCTATCGCTGCCTGGGCCAAAAAGCGCACGACCATGTCAAAGGTCTCGTAGGGGTGATGCAGTAGCATGTCCTTCTGGCGGATCGCGGCAAACATATCACCCTCAAAATCCTGCACACGTTCGGGCACGCGCGGTGTAAAGGGCGGCCAAAGCAGATCGGACCGCTCATCAAGCACCAATTCACCAAGGTCGGCGATGCCGATCAGCCCGTCCACTTCGACGACCGCGTCATCGGTCACATGAAGCTCGTTCATGATCATCGATTTCAGCGAATTGGGCGCGTTGTCGGAGAGTTTCAGGCGCACGACCTCGCCGCGCCGGCGCCGCTTGAGGGCCACTTCAAATTCGCGCACGAGGTCTTCGGCCTCGTCTTCAAGCTCCAGATCGCTGTCGCGCAAAACTTTGAACGCGCAGTTGCCCTTGACCGCATACCCAGGAAACAGGCGGCCCACATGTAAAAGCAATAGCTCTTCCAGCGGCAAGAACCGGTGGCCTGTCTCGGAGGGCAAGCGCACAAATCGGGCGATTTGCGCAGGGATCGGCAGGAGGGCCCGCAGGGTTCGTTTGCCCTCGATCTTTTCAAGCTGGAGCGCCAGCGCGAAGCCTTCGTTGGGCAAGAACGGGAAAGGGTGCGCGGGGTCGATGGCCAGCGGGGACAAGACCGGAAACACCTGATCCAGAAAGAAGGCATCAAGATAGGCCGCATCCTCGGGCGTCAGGTTCTTGCGCGTCAGGATGTGGATATCGTTTTCGGCAAGCCCCTCGTTGAGCGCGTTATAGACAGCTTGCTGGCGGTGCATTAATTCCCGCGCATTGGCATTGATCAGCACCAATTGCTCGGCAGGGGTCAGCCCGTCAATCGAGGTCGTTGTATTGCCCGCAAGCGCCAGTTCACGCAAGCCCGCGACGCGCACCGTGTAAAATTCGTCTAGGTTCGTGGCCGAAATTGACAGAAACCGCAGCCGCTCAAGCAATGGCACCCGCGGGTTTTCCGCCTCTTCAAGCACCCGCCAGTTAAAGCTAAGCCAGCTCAATTCGCGGTTCACAAAGCGCGCGGGTGTCGCTGTGTCAATGTCGATGGTCGTTGCCTCGGGGAATGGGCTTTCGAGAAAGTTTGCTTGCATCATGGCGCCTTATGCGTCGGAACAGTCGCAGTCTTGGGGTAGTTATCGCCCCGACTGCCCTGCTTTGTCCAGCAATGACGCGGCCAATTTCACATTGATTGCGCGCCCCGTGGCGAGGCTTTCTGCGTCGAGGGCGTCGACAATGGCCGCGGCGGCGGCAAACGAGCGCTCGATGCGCGGCACAAGGTAGCTGACCAAGGCCATCGGCGGCATGATTTGACGGTCCGCCATCAGCTTCATGATGAGCGCGGAAATCAGCACGTCGTCGGGGTCGCCGATTGGGGCGACGGTGGCCGCCTGCATGCGGCTCGCCAGATCAGGCAGGGTCAGCGGCCAGAGCGAGGGGCGCGCGTCGGCTGTCATCAAGAGCGCACCGCCGGTGTTGCGCAGGTGATTATGCAGGTGGAACATAAAAACTTGGGCCGCTGCGGGCAGCGCCCCCATATCTTCGACGATCACATCCGCACCTGCGTCGGGCATGGTGTCGGGAAGGTCGCGCGCCTGCCAAATCACGGCATTGGTTTGGGCTTGTGCGACGCGACACAGGTGGCTTTTTCCACTGCCCGCAGGGCCGGTCACGATCAGCTTGCGATCAGGCCAAGATGCAGGTGCAGTGACCATCGCGTAGGCCTGCGCATTGGCTGGCGAGACAAAGAAATCTTCCGGCCCAAGCGCCACCCCACGGGGCCAGTCAAACGTAAGTTGGCGGGTCATTTGTCCTCGTCAGACTGGCCACGATAGAGCAGGCTGTTGCGATACTGGCTGAGCCCGTAGCGGATCAAAACCCCGATCATTGCGGCCATTGGCACAGCAACCAGCATGCCGACAAAGCCGAACAGCGAGCCGAAAACCGAAAGCGCGAAGATCAGCCAGACAGGGTGCAGACCGACCGATTGGCCCACCAGTTTTGGCGTGAGGATATTGCCTTCCAGAAACTGACCAACGGCGAAAATCGCGGCGATGATCCCGATCGAGAGCCAATCGCCCCAGAATTGGAAAAGCGCCAACCCGATCGCCAGAACACCGCCCAACAACGCGCCAATGTAGGGGATAAACGAAATCAGCCCCGCAATCGCACCGACGATCAGGCCAAAGTTTAGCCCCGCAATCATCAGAGCAATGGCATAATAGCTGCCCAGAACCAAACAGACCGTGCCTTGCCCGCGAATGAAGGACGCAAGTGTGCGGTCGATTTCGCTCGCCAGGCGGCGGATCACAGGGGCATGATCGCGCGGCAGCATGTCGTCGATCTTGGCCGTCATATTGTCCCAGTCGAGCAGCAGATAGAAGGCGACAACAGGCACAACAACGATCAGTACGATCATGTTGATCAGGCCAAGCGCAGAGCTCAGAACGCCGTTAACCACGGTGCCGCCCTGCGATTGGATTTTTGCGCCAATGGCGTCGAGCTGCTGGCGGATGGTGCTGTCTGCGTCCAAAAGCTGGGGAAAGCGCTCGGTCAGCTTGGCTTGCAAGCTGTCAATCAGCGCGGGCGCGGCATTGATCAAGGCGACCGCCTGTTCAATCAGCGTCGGAATAACGAGAAGTACCAGAAGCAGGAAGATGACCGAGCCAATCACGGCAATCACCGCCACGGACCAAACGCGGCTTAGACCCACTCGTTCCAATCTATCGGCGAGCGGGTCAAGCATATAGGCGATTGCGCCGCCCAACACGAAGGGCAAAATCACGTCGCCTAAGGCCCAAAGGGACACCAAGAACACCACAACTGCGATGCCCCAATATTTCGCCTGATCTTTTACAGGAAGCGCCATCTGTGCCCTCGTTACTCCATTTCACTTGTAAATGGCGGATACGGGCGGATTGCGCAAGGTTGCAGGCGGCATCATCGACGCCGCCTGCGGGTTCAGATTACATGCACTTTGGTGCTGTGCCTGGGAGGAGGACTTTGTCGATCACGTGGATCACGCCGTTGGAGGCTTCGATATCGGCGACAACAACGTTTGCCATCATGCCTGTGCCGTCTGCGATTGTGACGCCGTCACCTGCCGTGATGCAGATATTGCTGTCGGCCAGAACTGTGCCAACCAATGAGGCGCCAGCGGCCAGATCGGTGGACATCACTTTGCCCGATACAACGTGATAAGTCAGCACGTTGGTCAGATCGCCCACGTTTTCTGGCATCAAGAGTGTGTCAACTGTGCCTTCTGGTAGGGCTGCAAAGGCGTGATTGACGGGTGCGAAGACGGTGAACGGGCCTTCACCCGACAGGGTCTCGACAAGACCTGCGGCTGTGACGGCTGCGACGAGTGTCGAGAACTGCGCGTCGCCCGCTGCAATTTCCACGATGTTTTGGGAGTGACCGCCAGCCTGTGCTGCACCTGCCAAAGTGACAGCTGTCAAAGTTGCCGCAACGAAAGATTTCAAAGTAGCCATAGAAGTGATCCCTTATGTTATGGCATGCTTGTTTGCATGTAACGTTTCTACGGGGCGACCTCTGGCTTGGACTCAAACATTTCAGCATATTAACTTGAAGTTATCCGGCTGAAATTATTGATCCGCCAAGAGAGCGGTTTCGTATTCCGCGAAGTTCAACCTTCACTTGCCACGCCCGCGTGCGCGCCCTAAACCTTTGGCGAACGATTATTTTGCCAAAGGCCCCCAAATCATGCGTATGAGCCGCTATTTCCTGCCCGTCCTTAAAGAGACCCCGCGCGAAGCGCAGATCGTCTCCCACCGTTACATGTTGCAAGCTGGCATGATCAAGCAGGCCTCGGCTGGGATCTACTCTTGGTTGCCGCTGGGCTATAAGGTTCTCAAAAAGATCGAGGAGATTGTGCATGAGGAGCAGGCCAAGGCTGGCCACCACGCCATGCTGATGCCAACAATCCAATCTGCGGACCTGTGGCGCGAAAGCGGGCGCTATGACGCTTACGGAGACGAGATGCTACGCATCAAGGACCGTGGCGGCCGCGATATGCTTTATACACCGACCGCTGAAGAGTTGATCACCGACGTTTTCCGCTCTCATGTGACATCTTACAAAGACCTGCCGCTGACCCTTTATCAAATCCAGTGGAAATTCCGCGACGAAACACGTCCGCGCTTTGGCGTCATGCGTGGCCGCGAGTTTTATATGAAAGACGGCTATAACTTCGATCTGACGAAGGAAGACGCGCTACACGCTTACAACCGTCACCTCGTGTCCTACCTGCGCACTTATGAGCGCATGGGCTTGAAGGCCATTCCAATGCGTGCCGATTCCGGTCCGATTGGTGGCGAAGATACCCACGAATTTCTGGTGCTGGCCGAAACGGGCGAGTCAGAGGTGTTCTACGATAGCGCCGTGACCGATTTGACTTTCGGTGACCGCGAGATCGACTTTAACGATCACTCGGCCTGTGCGGCAGTGATGGAAGAGTTCACCACCAAATACGCTCGCACCGACGAGACACATGACGAGGCGCTGTTCAACGCGATCCCCGAAGAGCGTCGCAAGACCGCGCGCGGCATTGAAGTCGGCCAGATTTTCTACTTCGGCACGAAGTATTCCGACGCCCTGAACGCCGCTGTCGACAACGGTAAGGGCGAGAAGGTCAACGTGCATATGGGCAGCCACGGCATCGGCGTGTCCCGTCTGCTTGGCGCGATCATCGAGGCCAGCCACGACGAAAAGGGCATTATCTGGCCCGAAGGTGTGACCCCGTTCCACGTTGGTATCCTGAACATGAAGTCCGGTGATGCAGAGGCCGACGCGGCCTGCGAAGACCTCTACAAGCAACTCATCGCACTTGGCCTCGACCCGCTTTACGACGACCGCGACGAGCGGGCAGGGGCGAAGTTCGGCACGATGGATATGATCGGCCTGCCGTGGCGGATCACCGTGGGCCCGCGCGGCCTCAAGAATGGCGTCGTGGAGGTGACAAGCCGTCGCACCGGCGAGAGCGAGGAAATGTCCCCCGCTGACGCCGTTGCCAAGATTGCCGCGATCTACGCCAATCTCTAAGCGTTTGCCGCCTGTGCTTTTTGGTTCAGGCGGCGCACGACGCCTTCAGCGAAGATGACACATCCCGCCCAAGACCCGATAAACATCACATCGGACCATAGCCCCTCTGGCGGCGTTCCCGTCATCGCGTAAATGGGGAGGAATACGATCGCCACAAGCGTCGCCCCCATCCCCAAAGCATAAGACCGGATCATCCAGTCACGGTGCCGCAGGAACTGTCGCGCGCGGATTGCGGCCATCCCCATCCAGAGCGAGATCCCCAAGCCGATCCCAAAGACCAACCGCCCACCACTCGCGAGGGCGCTATAAGTGTCGGGGAATTGCCACAAAAGCATCAGGGAACTGAGCGATAAGAACGCTCCGGCCACGACAAACACCCGTCCCATGATCCGGTGCAGTGCGCCGTATTTATGCGCCAGAACCCGCCCGAATTGGAGCGGTCCGATGATGCCAAACAGCACACCGCCCAGCACATGGGCAAAGTGGCTATAGGGCGCAACCGAAAGCCGCTGGCTATCTGCGGGCAGGGAGCCAAGGGGGATTTGCACGACCTGAGAGGCGGCGAAAAGGAGGGTCAGACCGCTCAAGACATACAAGATGATAGGCAAAGTGGTCGCGGTCACGCGAATGCGTTCCATGTGAAGTCTCCTGAATTTTAAATATGTTATGGCTCGTAAGTGAAGACGTCCGAGAGCGGTTTGCCAAAGACTTCCGCGATCTGGAACGCAAGCTCCAAGGTGGGCGAGTATTTGGCATTCTCGATTGCGATGATCGTTTGCCGCGTGACGCCAACCTTCTCGGCCAGGGCCTTTTGGGTCATTTCATCGGCGTCAAAGCGACAGCGGCGGATCGTGTTGCTGATCTTAAGTTTCGCCATTGATCAAAGGCCAAAGCGGTAGACAGCGATGCGGTAGGCTTCCGAGATTACCGCACCTGCGGCCATTCCGCCCAAGATCGCGTTCAATCCCGCCAGCGCCGTCCAGCCCAGTGCCATCAAGACCACACCAAGGATAAAACCTGCGCTTGCGATCACCAAAGTCACGACCGATCCTCGTCTGCTAATCATTATATCCCGTTCGTCGGTCAAAAATTGCGGCTTTTCGGTGCGGGTCGCAAGCGCGTAGACGATTTGAAACCCGATCACGACGGCAATCCCGATCCCGATGCCGCCGCCAATCAGCCAAAGCACATCTTTCGCCCAAAGTGTCAGGCCATCGACGGTCTCATATGTTCCACCGACCGTGCCCGCCCAAATGGGAGAGCCGAAAATGGCAAATGTAATGAGCCCCGAGATCAGGGCGCTCCAAGCGTTGCATTCTTCATATGACATAGCGATTTCCCGCGAATCTAGTCTACAATTTCTAACTTTAAGTATGAAATTTAATACTCAGAGTCAAATATATCTTACATGTAGAAAATTTCCCGTTCCCAGATTGCCGTGTCTGGGGTAGGGAGGTTGCAACAAATAAAAGCAGCAGGATCAGGCAGGATGTTTAAGGTTTTATCCATCATGGGTGGGCTCGCAGGAGCGGCCACTTTGTCTCAATACCCTGAATTTACGCAGCAATATATGCAGCGGCTCGCGGGGCAGGTTGATGCGCTGACCGTTGTTGTCAATGATTTCGAGGTCTCCGCCATGCGCTCTGGTCTGACCCGTAGCCAAGCCTTCGCGCAGATGACCGGCACGCCATTTCTGGCCGACAGACAGGCGGATATGCGGCGCACATTTGCGCGGCACGCCGTGCTGAGCGACAATCTGGCCGAACTGCGCGTCGCTTCGCCTATCCAGTGGCTCTCCATGCCGCAGCGCCTGAGCGATCCCGAAACATTTGCAAACACATGGGCCGACTTTCAGCCCGCAGCACCGCTGTCGGTTGCGGGTTTTGTTGCGGCTGGGTTTGGCGGTCTGGTGGGCTGGAGCCTTGCCGCAGCCCTTCGGTCGCTGATTGGCCGCTCTTTGCGTCGCTCCAAAATCGCAGTTCCGGTGGTGTCGATGCACCGCAAAGAGCCAGCGCTGCGCAAGGCCCCCGCCATCGACCCGCAAGGGTGCCATACCGAACCGCTTGTTGGCAGGCGCTAGCTCAAGCAGGGTGCCGCCGCCCGCCATTAAGTTCGCTTGACCATCGGGGCGGGGACAGCCATTTTGCCTCAAAATCTAGAACGGGAACCCCATGGCCAGCACCGCCCCTTTTGCGAAATTCGAATGGATGATTGCGTGGCGCTATATCCGCGCCAAACGGGCAGAAGGGGGCGTCAGCATCATGACGTGGATCTCGCTGGTCGGGGTCACTTTGGCGGTTTTCGCGCTTATTGCGACACTTGCCGTGCGTTCTGGGTTTCGGGCGGAGTTCGTCGATACGATTCTTGGATCAAACGCCCATGTGACGGTCTATAAACAGACGCCCATTGAAGGCACCAACATCGTGCAGCGCACGATTTCTGACTACGATGCGCTTGCGGCCAAGATTGCTGCGCTCGACGGGGTGACGCGTGCGGCACCTCTGGTGCGCGGGCAGGTCATGGCCAACAATCAAAACCTCAATGCGGGGATCGAAGTTTACGGGATTACCCTTGATAACCTCAAAACCATCCCGCGTATTATCGACCCCGAAGACTCCAGCGGCGCGATTGACCGCTTCTATGAGGGCATCGCGATCGGCTCAGGTGTGGCGCGCGAACTTGGCGTGAGCGTGGGCCAAAAGATCAAGGTGATCAGCCCCAACGGTGTGCGCACAGCGATGGGCACCAGCCCCCGCGTGAACGCCTATGAAGTCGTGTATATCTTTACCGCAGGGCGCTATGACATCGATAAAACGCGGGTTTATATGCCGCTGTCTGAGGCGCAATCATTCTTTAATCGCGATGGGTTAGCCGATGAAGTTGAAGTGATGGTTGAAGAGCCGGACGCGATTGACGACCTGCTGCCTACGATCCTTGCGGTGGGTGATGACTATATGATGGTCTGGACGTGGCGCGACAGTGCCGGCGCTTTCCTGCGGGCGCTGACGGTCGAAGACAATGTCATGTTCATCATCCTCTCGATCCTCGTTTTGATTGCCTCGATGAACATCATATCGGGCCTGATTATGCTGGTCAAAAACAAGGGGCGCGACATCGGTATTCTGCGCACGATGGGGCTAACCGAAGGGTCGATCTTACGCATCTTCTTTATTTGCGGCGCAGGGATCGGTACGCTTGGCACAATCCTTGGCGTGGTCTTTGGCTGCTTGTTTGCGCTCTATATCGATCCGATTTTCAGCTTCGTGAACTATGTCTCGGGCGGGGGCGTCTGGGACCCGTCTATTCGCGGCATTTACCAGTTGCCCGCCGAATTGCGGCTGAACGATGTACTGTCGTCCGTCGCTCTTTCGCTGGGGTTGTCATGGATCGTCACGATTTTCCCAGCGCGCCGCGCGGCGCGCATGAACCCAGTAGAGGCGCTGCGTTATGAATGATTTGGCGCTTCAGGTCCAAGGTATTACCAAGGCTTATAATCACGGAAAACCCAATGAGGTGAAGGTGTTGCACGGGGTTGATCTTGCGGTTAAAAGGGGCGAGGTCGTGGCCCTCGTGGCCCCATCGGGGGCGGGCAAATCGACGCTGCTGCATATCGCAGGGCTGCTTGATACGCCTGATACCGGTACGGTTGCGATTGCGGGGCGCGATATGACGATGCTGTCTGATCGCAAACGCACCGCGGTGCGGCGCGATGAGGTGGGCTTTATATATCAGTTCCACCACCTGCTGCCAGAGTTTACGGCCCGCGAAAACATTGTGCTGCCGCAGCTCGCCAATGGGGTCAGCGAGGCTGCAGCGAATGCCCGCGCGCATGATCTGCTGGCACGTGTCGGCATCGCAGAACGCGCCGATCACCGCCCTGCGGCCCTGTCAGGGGGCGAGCAGCAACGGGTCGCGTTTTGCCGTGCGCTGGCCAATCAGCCGACCCTGCTGCTGGCGGATGAGCCGACGGGCAACCTTGATCCGGACACGTCTGACCGCGTGTTTGATGCGTTAATGGAACTCGTGCGCGGCACCGGGCTGTCGGCCGTGATTGCAACGCATAATCTTGAGCTGGCGGCGCGCATGGACCGCTTGGTCCGGCTCACCTCAGGAAAGTTGGAGACACTATGAAGATCACCGTGCAAGAGATTGAAACAAAAAGCAAAGCTGCATTGATGGCCCATGGTGCCGCCGAGATGCAGGCGCGGCATGTGGCCGCGGCCGTTGCGCGCGCAGAGGCCTTGGGCAATGTCATTTGCGGTCTCTATTATCTGGAGAGTTATTGCACGCAATTGGTCTCTGGGCGGGTATCTGGCACGGTCTTTCCGGTTGTGAGCAAGCCGCGCCTCGGGGCGGTCAAATCGGACGCGCAATTCGGCTTTGCGCAACCCGCATTTGCGGCAGGACTTGCCGAGGCGGTGACGACCGCGCGGGACAATGGCATTGCAAGCTATGCCGTCGCCAATGCGCATACCTGCACGTCGCTGGGGTTCTTCACCGAACAGATTGCGGCACAGGGGTTGATTGCGATCGGCATGACCAATGCCTCGCCTGTCGTGGCCCCTCCTGGCGGGAACAAGGCCGTGATCGGGACAAATCCAATCGCCATGACCGTGCCTGGGCCTGATGCGCCCGCACTCCATTTCGATTTCTCGACCTCTGCCGTGGCCTTGGGCAAAATCACGATGGCCAAAGCCGCAGGGCAGCAAATCCCGCTTGGCTGGGCAGTCGACGCGGACGGACGCCCGACCACCGATCCGGAGGCCGCCCTCAAGGGCGCGCTGGTCAGCGCGGGCGGCTACAAAGGCTGGGGTTTTGGCCTGATGGTCGAGCTTTTGGCCGCAGGGATGACCGGATCGGTCAATTCGCTCGATGTCAAAGGGCTCAAACTGCCCGATGGTCCGCCCCATGGGCTGGGTCAGTTTTACATCCTGATGGACCCGACAACCTACGGGCCCCATTTTACCGACCGCTTCGCGCGGGTGGCGGAGGCCGTGGCCGAACAAGAGGGCGCGCGCCTGCCTGGATCTGATCGCAAAGTGATGGACGTAGTCGATGTGCCAGATGCGCTTTGGGCGCAAGTTGAAGGGCTCGCCAGGGGCTAAATTGAAATGAAGGTCGTGATGAGTATTTGTACCGTTTTGGCGATGTTTCTGGCGACGGCCTGTAATGACAGGCGCCCCGCGCCCACGACCGAACCCTATCAAATCTACCGCGACGGCGGCGGGCAATTGATCAGTGCAGAAGCCGATCGGGCGGATTTATTACGTTGGGGCGGCGATATCGAGATCCGGTATTATTGCGCTTCGGCCTGTGTGATCTTTACGACGCTGCCCAATGCCTGCATCGGGTCGCGGGCCAAAATCGGATTCCATGGCTCCAACATCAACCTTGGTCCCATCGGCAATCAGCAAATGGCGACCTATCTGCGCGGCGAGGCCAAGCGGAGGTATCTGGCCGAATGGCAGCACATTCCGCAAACAGAGATGCACTGGATTTCGGCGCGAGAGTATAAAGAGCTGGACCCACCGGTGCGGATTTGCGGCGAGGATTAACTCACGGTCGTCTGACAATTCTGTGAGATACTGCAACTGTGCGGGTATTTGGGGCGGGATCGGTCTAGGACTATCGCGATGTTGTTCAATCGGAGCCCGCTTATGAAGCGCCTGTTTCTTGCCGCTATCCTTGCCCTGACCGCTGCCACTGCACAGGCGGGGCCTGTCAGCTTTGCCTCTGGTTGGTCCGAGCAGAAGCTCTCGCTGTTTTCCTCCAATGATTACCGCTTCGGGAATGCGCTCTCGATGACCTCCAACGGATCGGTCAGCATCGCGTGGAGCCGCGTCTATCAGGCCGATTGGGCCACTGAAAGGGCGTCTTGGAGCTGGACGGTCAACCGCTCGGTGCCTGCGACGGACCTTGCGCGCAAAGGCGGGGATGACCGCAATATCTCGCTTTACTTCGTCTTTGTGCCTGCTGATGTGGCACCGACGCTGGCGGGTGCGGGCATCCGGTCGCTGCTAGGGCGGTCTGATGTGCGGGTGATCCAATACGCTTGGGGCGGCAATAACGCGGTGGGCGGGGTGATCCCGTCACCTTACGGCAAGGCGGGCACCGGTGTGACAATCCCCTTGCGCCAAGCTGGCACAGGCAGCGCCGCCGAGCAGGTGAACCTTGCAGCAGATTACGCGCGGGCCTTTGGCGGGCAAAAAGGCGCGCTGATCGGGCTGGCGGTCTCTGGCGACAGCGATGATACCGCCTCGGCGATCGAGGCGGCGATCGGCAATCTGACGCTCTATTGATTTACGTCATGGCCTAACAACGGGGCCTCCGCTATCGTGGTAAAAAAACACGAGCGGAGGACTTCCCTATGAAAAAATTGAGCATTGTCGTAGCACTCGCCCTGACCGCCTGCATTGATGTGCCAGAGCAGCCAACTGGCAAGCAAGCCTTCATGGACAACTGCGCCTCCTGCCACGGGTTTGATGCCAAAGGGACGGGCGAAATGGCCGACGTCCTGATCAAAATGCCGCCCGACCTGACGACGCTGACGCAGCGCTATAACGGCGAGTTCCCGACCGACTACGTGATGTCCACCATCGACGGCCTGTCCCGCGCGCCCCACTTCTCCGCCGCCATGCCAGAGTTCGGCGCATTCGGCATGGGCGAAACGGTGATCGTCGAGAAAGAAGGGATCGGCACGCCAGTGCCGAGTGAGTTGCTGGCGCTGACGGAGTATCTGGAGAGTGTGCAGGAGTAGGGGCGGTGTGCCGCTCGCTAGTTATAGGGAGTTAAGCTTTTCTCACCAGCTACATGTTTCCCTAAGTTCAGTGATCGCGTTGTCGACTCCGGTAACGTCGAAGGTTAAAGTAATTGCGCTTTCTGGGAATGGCGTAGCACGCACTATGAGTTGCTTTGTCCCGAGTAAACCCTTGATGAATGGAATAGCATTGCCGCCGTTCCAAAGTCCCAGAGAGCTGTTGTCGTTGCTTTCATTCATACGAGATTTATACAAAGGACTATCGTCGCGACGAAACTCGACTGTTCCCCCGCCAGCGTGATCACTCATAAAATGATTGTTGAAGTTAATTAATACGGCTGTCGTGTTTTCCATACAGCGTAGCCAGATTACACCCTTCCCTCGACCGCCATATTTTCCCGGGACTTCATTTTCACTCTGCAAAGACAGGAAAACGTTCTTATCATCAGTAAGTGGAGATACGTCTGTTCTAACAATCCACTTGCCATTGTCTTCAACAGCAACCGTATCAGTTTCCAACGCACCAAAGGCGACGTCATAGCAGCTTAAGCGGGCACTATCGTCTGTAATAGTTTTGCACTCTTCCTGAGCTACGGTGGATGTTGTGGACGCGAATACGAAGAGCAGTGAAGAAAAAACTTTGCGCATGATTAAGCTTCAATCAATTTTCTCCAACATGCAACTATAGGTTGGTGCGCTCAAGCCCTAAACATCCAACTCCTCGACGAACTGCGCGTTCTCCTGAATGTATTGATAGCGCAGTTCCGGCTTCTTCCCCATCAGGCGCTCCACCAGATCGGCCGTATCTCCTGGTTCTTCGTCAGCAATCGTCACGCGGATGAGTTTGCGCGTCGTGGGGTCCATTGTCGTTTCTTTGAGGTCTTTGGCGTCCATCTCGCCCAAGCCCTTAAAGCGTTGCACGTCGATTTTACCTTTGCCACCAAGCCCTTTCGCCATTGCCGCGTCTTTGGCGGCATCATCGGTCACATAGAGGCGGTGCGCCCCTTGCGTCAGCCGGTAGAGCGGCGGGCAGGCCAGATACAGGTGCCCGTTGTCAATCAGCGGGCGCATCTGGGTGAAAAAGAACGTCATGAGCAGGGAGGCGATATGCGCCCCGTCCACGTCCGCGTCGGTCATGATGATGATCTTTTCATAGCGCAGGTCGTCGACGTTAAATTTGGTCCCCATGCCCACGCCCAATGCCTCGCAAAGATCGTTGATCTCGGCGTTGGTGTTGATTTTGTTGGAGGCCGCGCCCAGCACGTTCAAAATCTTGCCCTTGAGCGGCAAAAGCGCTTGGTTCACACGGTTGCGCGCGCCCTTGCCAGAGCCGCCCGCGCTGTCGCCCTCGACGATGAAAAGCTCGGTTCCCGCGCGGTCCTTGGACGAACAATCGGTCAGTTTGCCTGGCAAGCGCAGCTTTTTGGTGGCCGTCTTGCGCGCGGTCTCTTTTTCTTGCTTGCGGCGCATCCGTTCTTCGGCGCGCAGCACCAGAAAATCAAGGATCGCGCCTGCGGCTTTTGTATCTGCCGCCAGCCAGTTGTCGAAGTGGTCGCGCACCGCGAGTTCAACCATGCGCTGGGCGTCTGTCGTGGCCAAGCGGTCCTTGGTCTGGCCCACAAATTCAGGTTCGCGGATAAAGCAGGAGACCAGCGCACAGCCGCCCGTCGTCAGGTCTTCGCGGGTGATTTGCGCGGCTTTCTTGTTGTTCACCCGTTCGCCATAGGCCTTGATCCCCTTAAGGATCGCGGACCAGAACCCCGCCTCATGCGTCCCACCCTCGGGCGTGGGCACGGTGTTACAATAGGATTGCATGAAGCCGTCGCGGGCAGGGGTCCAGTTGATCGCCCATTCGACCTTGCCTGGGACTTGGAATTTGTCTTGGAACGACACAGTGCCCGCGAAGGGCTTGTCCGCATAGACGGTCGATTTGCCCAGCCGCTCGCCCAGATAATCCGACAGGCCGCCCGGGAATTTGAAGGTCGCGGCAAGTGGCGTCGTTTCGTCGTTGATTTCGGTTTTCCAGCGGATTTCGACGCCCGAGAACAAATAGGCCTTGGAGCGGGCCATGCGGAACAATGTCGCGGGCTTTAGCGTCAGCTTGCCGAAAATCTCGGGATCGGGGTGAAAGCTGACGGAGGTGCCGCGCCGATTGGGGGCCGCTCCGATTTTGGCCAAGGGCGCTTGCGGCACCCCTTTGGAGAATTCCATCATGAAGAGTTCTTTGTTCTGCGCGACCTCGACCCGCAGATAATCCGACAGCGCGTTCACGACCGAAGAGCCAACCCCGTGCAAGCCGCCCGATGTCTGATAGCTGTCGCCGGAAAATTTGCCGCCCGCGTTCAGCGTGCAAAAGACGATCTCAAGCGCCGATTTTGTCGGTTGTTTCGGGTGCGGCCCTGTCGGGATGCCCCGCCCGTTGTCGCGCACCGTCACATGGCCGTTTCCGTGCAGCTCGACCTCGATCCATGTGGCGTGCCCTGCCACCGCTTCGTCCATCGAGTTGTCGATGATCTCGGCCACCATATGGTGCAGCGCGCGTTCATCCTTGCCCCCGATATACATCCCCGGGCGCAGGCGGACGTGTTCCATATCCTCCAACACCTCAATCGAGGCGGCGTTATAGTCATCGGCGCTTTTGGTGGACAAAAGATCGTTTGTCATGTGGTGCTGCTCATTTCTTGATGTTTGGCGCAGTATGGCAGGGCGGCGGGGCTAGTAAAAGGGGGCACGTCCGCAAATGCATATTGGGGGCGCAGATGCGGTTGCATTTCGGCGTTATTCACGCTTTCTAAGGTTAAAGGGAGATGGTCATGAAAATTGCAATTCTGGATGATTACGCAGGGGCTGCTTTGCGCTTGGCCGATTGGTCGGCCTATGAGGATGTGACGGTTTTCGCGGATACGATCACCGATCACGCGGCCTTGGTCGATCGGCTGAAGCCCTTTGATGTTATCTGCCTGATGCGCGAGCGCACGCCGATGCCCGCAAGCCTGATTGCGGATTTGTCCCGTCTCAAACTGATCGTCACTTCGGGGCCGAAAAACGCAGCAATTGACCTACATGCGGCAAAGACTGCTGGCATCACCGTCAGCGGCACGGCCAGCCGCAAGACGACAACCTCCGAACTTGCGACCTTGATGATGTTGGCGCTCAACCGCCGCCTGATGCCAGAGGTCGCGAGCCTGCACGGTGCGGCAGGCTGGCAGACGGGACTGGGGCGCGACCTCGCGGGGTTGACCTTGGGCGTGATTGGCTTGGGCAATATCGGCGCGCAAATGGCAGTTTTGGGCCGTGCCTTTGGCATGTCCGTCTGCGCATGGTCGCAGAACCTGACCCAAGAGCGGGCCGATGAGGTGGGCGTGACGCGCATGGACAGCTTGACCGATCTGATGGCCGCCGCCGATGTGGCCACGGTCCATCTGGTCCTCTCCGCGCGCAGTGAGGGTCTTATCGGCGCAGAGGCCTTTGCTGCTGCAAAAGCGGGGCAGGTGTTCATCAATACCTCTCGCGGGCCGATCGTGGATACGACGGCGCTTTTGGCGGGGCTTCGTGCAGGGAAACCCGCAATGGCGGGGCTAGATGTGTTTGACATTGAGCCGCTTCCCGCAAACGACCCCTTGCGGGATGTCGACCTGATCGGCGCGGGCAACCTCTTGCTCACACCCCATTTGGGTTATACGACCGAGGCGACTTTCACTGTCTTTTACCGCGAAACCGTGGCCGCCATCGCGGCTTGGACCGCGGGCAATCCCATCAACGTTCTGGCATAGGAGAACCTCATGCGCGTATTTTTCACAGGCGGCAGCGGCAAGGCTGGCAGGCATGCAATCGCCTATCTGCGGGCGCAGGGGCATCACGTTATTAACGCCGACCAGACCCTGTCGGGGGACGGCACCAACGAGTTGCTCGTCGATCTGATGGACTTTGGTCAGGTGATCGGGGCCATGTCACAATTCGTGGATTTTGACGAACTGGACAAGGGCATGGGCGTGCCGAAATACGACGCGGTTGTGCATTTTGCAGCTGTGCCGCGCGTGATGATCGGCACTGACGGTGAATGCTTTAAGGCGAATACCCAGACCACCTACAACGTCATTGAGGCGGCGGTGAAGCTGGGCATTCCCAAGGTGATCTTTGCCTCCTCCGAGACGACTTATGCGGTCTGTTTTGCCGATGGCGAAATCAAACCCGCCTATGTGCCGATCGACGAAGACCACCCCACGGTGCCGCATGACAGCTACGCGATGTCAAAGGTCTGCAACGAGATGACGGCCAAGTCATTTCAGGCGCGCACAGGTATCGATATTTACGGGCTGCGAATCAATAACGTGATTGAACCCCATGAATACGCACGGGATTTCCCCGCCTACGAGACCAACGCAAGCCTACGCCGCCGCAACATCTTTGCCTATATCGACGCGCGTGATTTGGGGCATATGGTGGATTGCTGTCTGAAAACCGACGGGCTTGGCTATCAGATTTTTAACGTGGCTAATGAGGACACATCCGTCGGTGCAACCAGTGCCGAGGTCATGGCAGAGTTTTACCAAGGCGTGCACCAAACCCGCCAGATGGGAGAGTTCGAGACGTTTTACGACATCAGCAAAGCCAAAAAGATGGTCGGCTTTGCGCCCAAACACGGCTGGCGGGGGCAGATGGGTTAAAACCATCCTACGGTGTTGCGGGTGGCGGCATGGGGTGGAGATTTGGCATGCTGTAGCGACATGCAGAATAGCCGTTCCAGAAAATGTCGTTTTTGAACGGTCCGTGCCGCCGTAGCAAATGGCGGCTTCGAGACCAATCGGCCGATTTTCTGTGCCTCAACCAAACATAAACAACGACACTGCTCCTCAACAGGCAATTCGGACTTCCTGGAAACGCAGAGAACAGTGATCAATTCGCGCGCTCATAACAAAAACTATTGAATTTGTCTCGCTTGTTTCAGGTACGCGTTGTCACGCTCAACCTACCGTTATGCGTTCTGGTTTTTGATCATCGCACTTGTGTTCCGTGCCTTGCCGCAGATCACGTTGGTGTCGGGCTATTTGCCTGTGTTTTTTAAGCTCAATATGTGGGGTCATTTGCCGACAGCGATTATCGTGCTGATTGCGATCAACCAACCTTTCACGCTTTGGATGCTGCATTCGTTCTTCAAGAACATCCCGCAGGATTTGGATGAGAGCGCCATGGTGGACGGCTGCAATCGGTTTCAGGCATTCCGCCACGTGATCATTCCGGTGATGTGGCCGGGTGTGATTACGGCGGGCTTGTTCTCGTTCTTGCTGGCCTATAACGATTTTGCTGTAACGACGATGTTGCTGCCAAAAGAGAACCAAACGATGATCCCGAAAATTGCGAGTTTCCTTGGCACGACCTAGACAAAAGGAAATGTGATGTTTGCGGTCTCTGCCGTTGTGTCAGTGACAGCGCCATTGTTTGTTATGGTCCTTGTGTTCCAGCGTCAGATCGTGTCCGGCCTGACTGCGGGTGCCGTAAAGGGATGAGTTTCCAAGCTGAAAAGGCGCTGGTGCGCGCCCACTATGACGCCTTGGCAAAAGCCACGCCTGAGACAGTTGCAGACGTTTTGGCGACGAGCACGTCATCTGATTGGCATTGGCGCGGAATGCATCCGTTTCACGAGCAAAACGGGGCTGGGGCCGTGGCCGAAGTGTTCTGGTCTCCGTTCCTTGCGTCAATGAAGCGTGTGCAGCGCAGGCAGGATATTTTCATTGCGGGGCACAACGAGATTGACGGGTTCAAGTCGGTTTGGGTGGTCTCAATGGGTCATTTGATGGGCCTATTTGACGCGCCTTTCTTGGGCATTCCCGCGAGCCGCAAGATTACGATGTTGCGTTATGCCGAGTTTAACCGCGTCGAGAATGGTCAGATCGTTGAGACTGCTCTGTTCTGTGATCTGATCCATTTGATGCATCAAGCAGGTCTTCAGCCTTTGCCACCACAGACGGGCCAACATTTGGTGCAACCAGGGCCTGCCACTCATGACGGCTTGCTTTATGCCGATGTGGCTGGCGGCGATGACACGCTTGCGCTGATCAATCGCATGATAGGCGACATCAATGCCGCAGGTAAATTGACGCCGCAAGATGAGCTGGCGCAATGTTGGCACGACGATATGATCTGGTGGGGGCCTGATGGCATTGGCGCGACTTACACGATTGATCGCTATATTGAACAGCATCAAAGACCGTTTCGCACCCAACTCTCGGATCGCAAATTCAACGGCCATGTCTGCCGATTGGCAGAAGGGAACTTTGGAGGGTTCTTTGGTTGGCCGAACCTGACGCTGACATCAACCGGCGGCTACATGGGGCTACCTGCAAGCGGGAAGCCTGCAGATATGCGGGTTGTCGATATGTATCGGCGGGACGGTGACAAATTGGCCGAAAATTGGATTTTCATCGACGTTTTGCATTTCCTGAACATGCAGGGCCTCGATGTGTTGGCGCGGATGAAGTCCTTGCATTAAGCTCCAAAACTTCAGGTATGAGTTAAGGCTGCGCGAAAATACGAGCATGCTTGAAGGCGGGCAACAGAGCGGTTCAGTTCGTCAACCTCCAGAATGGGGTGGACGTGGATCCTGAAACGATGAACTCAAAGCAGTCCTTGGTGCGGATGAAGCGAACTGCAGCTTTTGCCCTCATCTGTTGAGTTCGAGCATGACGCAGCGAAAGGTCCTTGAATATTTAGGTCACTTTCACGAGACCTATCGGGACCCAGAACGGGTTAGAAACCCCGTTCAGAACTCACAGAGTTGGTGAACGTTTTTGCAAGCTGATCACTTTAGGCTTCGGCTATCTGCAACAAAAGCGCATTCAGGGGGGCGGCCTGCTTGAACGCCACCCGCAATGCGGCACCAATATCTTGCGGGGCGCCAATATCCTTGGTTGCTACGCAGCCCTTCATGCGCAACAAATCCGCCGCCGGATGGTCGGAGGCGAAGCCCGAGGGCACCCGTTTCAGGGCAGGCTCGCGCAAGCCATACCCGTGGGCCTGCACCCCCTCAATGATCCCCATCACCCGTTTGGTGTCGAGATCGACAAACTTGCGCCACGTCTCAAGCACCGGCTTTTCAAACGCCCAGCGGCCCGCGCCGACGGTCACACTGTCCAGATTGATCCCGAAGAAAAACACAGGCGCATCCGCGACATCGACCTGCATCGTCCACATCATATGAAGATGCGTGTTATAGGGCATCTTGTCCTTTGAGAAGCGCACATCGCGGTGCGGGCGAAACAGCTTTCCCTTCACAGGCTCGCCTGCGATCTCGGCCAGCGGGGCAGTCATCTCTGCCAGCAACGCAAGTGCGGCAGGTTTCAGCGCCTTGTCATAGGTCCCCCGATTGTCCTCCCACCAGTCACGCGTAGTGTTGGCGGCAAGGGCTTTGTAAAACGCTTGGGCGGTGGCGATCATAGGTGTGGCTTCCTGAGGCTGGACGGGGGCATATAACAGGATTAAGCCTGTCAGGATGAACATGGAATTGCAAAGATATGCGGCGCACCGAAGCGCCATTCTCAAACTTGGCTTGCCGCTCATCGCGTCCAACATGGCGCAGTTTGCGATCCATATGACCGATACGATCATGCTTGGCTGGTATGATGTGACGGCGCTGGCGGCTGTGACGCTCGCCAGTTCGCTGTTCTTTGTGACCTTCATTGTGGGCGCGGGGTTTGCCTTTTCTGTGACCCCGATTGTAGCGGCCGCAGCCGAGGCGGGCGACGAGGGTCAGGTGCGTCGTGTCACCCGTATGGGGCTGTGGCTCTCGGTCATCTACGGGTTCATTTTTACCCTGCCGTTTTTATGGGCCGAGCCGATCCTGATCGCGATTGGACAGGACCCGTTTGTTGCGGCTTCTGCTCAAGACTATCTGACCATCATTGCATGGCAGATGATCCCCGCGCTTTTGGTCATGACGCTCAAATCCTATCTTGCGGCACTGGAACATACGGTCGTGATCCTTTGGGCCACGATTGGCACGGCGATGATGAATGCGGTGGTCAACTACGCGCTTATCTTCGGCAATTGGGGCGCGCCTGAATTGGGCATCGAAGGCGCGGCGATTGCGTCGCTGCTCGTTACACTGGGCAATGTGATCGTGCTAGTCTGGTACGGGCTTTCTAAGCTGCCTCAATATAAGCTGATGCAGAACGTCTGGAAAATCGATTGGGAGATTTTCTGGCGTGTGTTCCGCTTAGGCTGGCCAATTGGGCTGACGTCACTGGCGGAAGGGGGGCTGTTTACGGCCTCGGCCGTCATGATGGGCTGGATCGGCGCGATCGAGCTGGCCGCACACGGTATTGCGATCCAACTGGCGAGCCTGACCTTCATGATCCATATCGGATTTAGCCAAGCGGCGACTGTGCGGGCAGGGCGTGCACTCGGGCGGCAGGACGAGCCAAACCTGCGGCGCGGGGCGATCATGGCGATTGCGATGTCGGCGGTTGTGGCTTTTGTCACTGTCGCCTTGTTTCTGGCCATCCCCGAGACCCTGATTGCTGCCTTTATCGACCCAAGCGAGCCGGAAAAGGACATGCTCTTGATCGTTGGTGTCGCGCTGCTTGCCATGGCGGCGCTGTTTCAAGTGGTTGATGCCATGCAGGTCATGGCGCTAGGCTTGCTGCGCGGCGTGCAAGACACCACGGTTCCGATGATCATCGCAACGATCAGCTATTGGGTAATCGGGATGCCGACATCCTATGTTTTGGCCTTCACCCTTGGCGTGGGGCCAGTGGGGCTCTGGCTCGGCCTTGTGGTTGGGCTGAGCTTTGCCGCTGTCTTTATGATGTGGCGATTCTGGACCCGATCAGTGCGGATTAAGCCTTTGAAATCAGCGCGCCAAGTCGCTTGATCCCTTCGGCAATCGTCGGCCCGTCCGCACGGCTAAAGTTCAACCGCAGCGTATTGGTCCCCGATCCATCCGCGTAAAACGCTGAACCTGGAACGAAAGCAACCCGCTCTGACTTGAGGCTTTGGGCCAGCAAATCGGCCCCATTCAGATGCCTTGGCAGCGTCACCCAGACAAACATGCCGCCTTCGGGTTTGGTCCATGAGACGCCCTCGGGCATATGGGCCGCCAGCGCGTCAAGCATCGAATCCCTGCGGGCGCGGTAGACCTCGCGGATCGTGGCGACATGGGCGTCAAACATGCCCTCGGCCACATGGCAAATCGCCATTTGGTTGATCGTTGAAGAGTGCAGATCGGCGGCCTGTTTCATCAACACAAGACGCCCGATCACATCTTTTGACGCGCAAATCCAGCCCACGCGCAGGCCAGGAGACAGCGTCTTGGAGAACGACCCGCAATAGATCGTGCGGCAGTTCTCGATGCTGCCCTTCCGCGCAATTTCGAGCGCCAGCATCGGTGGAATCGCTTCGCCGTCAAAGCGGAGCGATTGATAGGCGGCATCTTCGATCACGGCGCAATCGAGCTGATCCGCTTTGCCAAGGATATTTTCACGCGCGGCGAGGTCCAAAGTCTCGCCCGTCGGGTTTGCAAAATCGACCGAGGCATAGGCAAATTTCACGCGGCCACCCTTGGCCTCAGCCGCCCCCGCGTAATCCGCCGCAGAGCGGTTGCCATGGGCCACCAGCTTGTCATATTGCGGCTCATAGGCGTTGAACGCACCCAAGGCGCCCAGATATGTAGGCCAGCCCACGAGCGCCGTGTCATTCTTCGACAGCATCAGTTTGCCAAGGTAATCAAGCGCTTGCTGTGAGCCCGAGGTGATCAGGATATTGTCGATGTCACAAGGCACGCCGATCTTGGCCATCTGGCCCGCGATCCAGGCGCGCAGGGGGGCATAGCCCTCGGAGACGGAATATTGCAGCGCCTGTTCCTGTTTGCCCGCGCTGAGCGCATCGGCAAAGGCGGCCTGAAAGGCGACGGTTGGAAACAGGGCAGGGTCGGGGATACCACCAGCAAAAGAGATGATGTCGGGCTGGTCCAACAGCTTGAGCAATTCGCGGATTTCAGAGGCCTTCATCCGGCCCATCCGGTCAGCGAAAATTGTGGTCCAATCCATTGTGTCATCTCCCAAGGTTCGGGAGATTTACACATGGATCAGATGTTAGGTCAATATATCTTACCTAACCTTCGTTGGCGGCTTTTTCTTCCTGCGCCTTGATCATGCGATCCGCCTTTTTGCGGACCAGCACAGAGCGTAAATCGTGCATCGCGAGCAAGAGCGCATCGGTTACGTCATCCAATTGCGCATCAGAGGCCTTGGACTGTACCCATTGGGTCGTGATGTTCATATAGTCCACCGCACGGTGGATGTCGTCGATATCGCGCTGGGCGAGCAGCATCAAGCGCTTGTCGAGCCATGCCTGAATGGCGGCGATATCTGCGTCCGTCAGCTCGGCTTCACCTCGCCTTTGTTGACGTTCACAAGGGCGATCTGATCCAACTCAATACGGCGCTGGCGGTTCTCGGTATCAACCCGAAATACCGCGGCACCATTCTCGCGAATGCTGAAATAATAGTCTGGGAGATCGCCTGACATAACTCGTTACTTCAATCCCTCGCAAAACGCGATAATGCGGTTGCAGGCCTCTTCCAGCGCTGCGTTTGAGGTAGCGTAGCTGACGCGGAAGTTTGGCGAAAGCCCGAAGGCGGACCCAAAGACCACGGCAACACCGGTTTCTTCCAGCAAAGCGGTGGCAAAGGCCTCGTCATTGTCGATCAAAACGCCGCCAGCCGAGGTCTTGCCGATACAGCCCGCAATCGACGGATAGACGTAAAACGCGCCTTCTGGCTTGGGGCAGACCACGCCCTTGGCTTGGTTCAGCAAGCCCACGACCAAATCGCGACGTCCCTCAAAGAGTGCGTTGTTTGGCGCGAGGAAGTCTTGCGTGCCGTTCAGGGCCTCTACAGCGGCCCATTGGCTGACGGAACAGGGGTTCGACGTGGATTGCGACTGCACCTTGCGGATCGCGTCAATCAACACCTTTGGCCCCGCCGCATAACCAATCCGCCAGCCCGTCATGGCATAGGCTTTCGAGACGCCGTTGACGGTCAGGGTGCGGTCGTAAAGCTTTGGCTCAACTTGGGCAGGGGTGCAAAACTTGAAATCATCATAGGCCAAATGTTCATACATATCGTCTGTCATCACCCAAACATGGGGGTGGCGGAGCAACACATCGGTCAGCGCTTTCAGCTCGTCCCACGAATAGCCAGCACCCGTTGGATTCGACGGAGAGTTGAACAAGAACCACTTTGTCTTGGGCGTTATCGCGGCCTCAAGCTGGGCGGCCGTGATCTTGAAATTCGCCTCAAGCTGCGCCTCGATCGTGACAGGGGTGCCGCCGCCGAGCAGAACCATATCAGGGTAAGACACCCAATAAGGGGCAGGGATAATCACCTCGTCGCCCGCGTTCAGTGTGGCGATAAAAGCGTTATAAAGCACCTGCTTGCCACCAGTGCCGACGGTCACTTGGTTGGGCACATAATTGAGGCCGTTGTCGCGCATCATCTTGGCGCAAATCGCCTGCTTGAGCTCGGGGATGCCGTCAACGGCTGTGTATTTCGTCTTGCCAGCTTTGATCGCGGCAATGGCGGCATCTTTGATATTCTGCGGGGTGTCAAAATCAGGCTCACCTGCACCAAGGCCGATAACATCGCGGCCCGCGGCCTTAAGCTCTTGGGCTTTGGTGGTCACAGCTATCGTTGGTGAAGGTTTAACGCGGTCGAGTGTCGCAGAAAGAAAAGTCATGGCAGGCATCCGGTGGCTAATTTCCAATAGTTATGTCATAGGGTGGGCTGCATAACTGACGCAAGCATGAAGGATAATATTATGAGCACGGATAGCGAAATCAATTGGTTTAGCGCCGATGCAACCACTTTCGGGGATCGTTTGGCCGGCGCGCGCGAAGCGGCCGGTTTGAGCCCAGACGCCCTTGCAGGGCAAATCGGCGTAAAACTGAGCACATTGGAAGCGTGGGAAAACGATGTGAAAGAACCGCGCGCGAACCGTTTGCAAATGCTGGCCGGGATGCTGAATGTGTCGCTCGGCTGGCTGTTGACAGGGGCCGGCGACGGACCTGATGAACCCGTTGACATGGTGCCGAATACGGCAGATTTGCTGCTCATCGAAATCCGTAAACTGCAGGTCGAAATTCTGCAATCCGCCAACAAGCTGGGGCAACTCGAAAAGCAGCTGCGCGCTGCAATGAAAGGTTAAAAATGTCCGAACCACGCGATGTGATGATCAAACGGCTGCGGATGCGGTCAATGCGGCGCGGGATCAAGGAGATGGACTTGATTCTCTCTGATTTCGCGGAGCGTCACCTTGCGGACATGACCGACGCGGGGCTGACACTTTACGATGCGCTTTTGGAAGAAAACGATCACGATATCTATGGCTGGGTTGCGGGGCAGTTTCCGACGCCCGCGCAGTATTTGACGCTCGTGACCCAGATCGCTGTCGGGGCGAAAGGCATTGTCGCGCCGCAGCAATAGATTGCATTTTAGCGTTTAACTGAATGTTCGTTGTTTTAGATCAAAACTGTTCCGAGTAGATTTAGTCGGAGACACCAATGAGCATCCATTCAGACGTCACACCATCGGAGGACGCGGTGGGCACGGCCCATGCGGCCGCTTTCATGCACAGTTATCTCGATTCATTGACCCTCGTTGAGCGTCTTCACCGGCTTTTGCTAGATGTCATAAAAGATGAATTCGAGCGGGTCGGCATGTTGGAGATTAACGCCGTACAAGCGTTATTGCTGTTCAACGTAGGCGAAAACGAGGTGACTGCGGGCGAGTTGAAAACGCGCGGTTATTACCAAGGGTCCAACGTCAGTTATAACCTCAAGAAACTTGTTGATATGGGCTTTATGCACCATCAACGGTCCGAAATCGACCGACGTTCCGTGCGGGTCAGCCTCACGCAAAAGGGGCGAGAAGTGCGCAAGATCGTTGGCACACTTTTTGCGACCCATGCGGCGGGCCTGATGGGCAAAGGTGTGCTCGATCACAAAGGGATCGACGACATCACCATGTCTTTGCGGCGCGTAGAGCGGTATTGGACGGAGCAGATCCGCTATATTTACTAGGGCTGCGTGATCCAAACGGGCCGCGTCCGCGGCAAATGCATCTCTTGCAAGACGTCCGTGACGGGCAGGCTTTCCACAGTGCCGCTGAGGGCTAATGATTGCAATTCGCGCAAGAGTTTACGTTCCATCGCGGCGGCATAGTCCTCGAACCCCAATGCGACCTCCACAAAGGCGTTTGGCCCGCGGATGACATAGGCGTTGAAGTATGAGGATAGCTCCTTGATATCGACCGATCGCTCATCGCGTCCGAACAGATCGGCATTGCCGATCACAAGCGCATTGATGATAATGTCAGGGGGGATCGCGTCGGCTGGCAGGTCTTGCGGGCGTGGTCCGGTGTTTGCGGGGCCGTCCCCCGAAATGTCGAGGGTGCGCTTCCAGCAGTCGGACCGTTGATCGAGCAAGCCCACCCCGAACAGCATGGCAGAGCCGATTGCTGTGGTCAGACTGCCTTGCACGCGGGCGGTCGTCCTGAGGTTTGAGGCAAGCGCATTCAAGTTTTGTGAGTCTGTGACCGTTGTCCATGGCTGCACGAGCGCCTGATGGGTTGGCCCGCTCCATTCAAACACCGCAATGTCAGTCGGCGCGCGCCCCTGGGCTAATAGGACCTGCCGCACGGACTGCGATGTCAAAGCTGCCGCAAGCCCTTCGCGTTGCATCTGGTATTCGACGGGATCAACGGACCCCGATACATCCAACCCAAGCGCCAAGGCTTGACCGCAAGCGGCCTGCAAAGCCCCTGCCGTTAAGAACAAGATGCAGGCCAACCACATCATCCCGCAGGGTCCACTTCCATGGTGAGTGCACCAAGCATCTGGCTCGACAACTCGCGCATTAACTTGCGGCGCATCGCAGCCGCATAATCCTCAAATCCTTCCGCAATTTCAACAAAGGCGTTCGGCCCGCGGATCACTTCACTCTGGTAAAATGCAATAATCTCAGAGGGATCAGCTACACTGGGGGAGTTGACGACCAAGCCGTTCACGACAACGCCCGAGAACGGGAAGGCCGCATAAGCCTCGCGTGGACCAAAGCCTTCATTGTTCAGCCCGTCGCCTGCGATATCAATCGTTTGCGACGCACATAGGGGTGCTGCCAGCAGTTGGATCGCGGCATGGCCAAGGGCAGATCCCATCGCTGTCGGAAACTCGGTCTGCGACCGCAAGCTGCGCCCCACCGCGGCGGCGGCGGTCAATAACTCTTCCGGGTTGCGGATCAGGACCCACTCGACAAGCGTTTCCTGTTTGTAGCGCCCTGACCATTCGAAAACATGTAGCGCAACAGGAGAGGGGCTTATGAAAAACGCGGCCTGCACATCGGGGTCAAGCAAGGCCGCGGCCAGTCCAGCACGCTGCAAACGATCCTCGCGCTCATCCACGGAAGAGGAAACATCAATCGCCAAAACAAGGGCCAAGCGGCAGGCATCGGCAGGAAGGGCCCAAGCGAAGATCGCAAAGGCCGCCCCCGTCAGTGTCTTAGTTTCTACCAACTGCCCGTGTTTAGCATGCTGGCCCACGGCTCCGTTTTGGGCAGATCGGTGCCCTCCTGCAATAGCTCGATCGAGATATTGTCGGGCGAGCGCACAAACGCCATATGCCCGTCGCGCGGCGGTCTGTTGATCGTCACGCCATTGTCCATCAGCTTTTGACACAGGGCATAGATGTCCGATGTGCTATACGCCAAATGCCCAAAATGACGACTATCGGATGGCAAGCCATCGTCGCCGTCCCAATTATACGTCAGCTCGACAGGGCAATCGGGCTGACCGGGAGGAGCCATGAAAACAAGGCTAAAACGGCCAGATTCGTTATCATACCGACGCGTTTCTTCGAGCCCAAGCAATTTGTAAAACGCGATTGAGGCATCAAGATCTTTGACGCGCACCATGGTGTGCAAATAGGTCAGTGACATTCGGTACTCCTTTGACTTTTGCAAAACCTAGCACATTCAAAGGACGCGGCAATGTGTCTTAGAACGAAGAGCGCAAATCGAAGCCCGCGCTGAAGTATTCGCGGTCAAACAAATCCAACGTGCTGTCATTGCGTCGCGCGCTGAAATTAATCACGGGCTGAAAGCCGTAATATTCCACATTGGTGAAATTCACCGACATGTTCAGGCCGACCGACTTATCCTCGTGCGGTGCACCGCCAGAAAGGCGGAAGGAATCAAAATTGCGCGTTTCCGTGTCGAGGCCAAAACCAAGCTGCATTCCGAAAATGGGCTCGAATGGATCGTAGCTGACCGAGTAAGCCATTGAATCATATGTCGAGTCGGCGTCGTCAGATGTGCTGTTGTTCAGGCTTGCGCCCAGACTAAACCGATCACGGTTTGAGAGGCTGTGAAACCACCGTACGGACAGGCCATCAATTTGGCTCAAAACCGGATCGTTATTGAGGGAGGTCAAGCGGGCTTGGCGTGACACTGACATGCTCAGCTTATCCTTGTTGCCAAGATCCCACGTGTGCCCGATCCGTGCTTCGATGTAACGACTGTAGAGATCGCCGCCGTACCAAACTTGACCCGCTTTCAAAACGAAGTCAGTCGGCTTGCCACCTTCAGACAGTATCTGCTTATGTGTAATCCCGAAACTCAAGCCACCGTCAGCGAAATCGCTACCAACGGCGTCTGGCGCCTGTATTTCAGCAGATTTGCTCAGGAAATATGTGCGGTAGTCCGCTGGCAACGTAGCGAAACTGGCGGAGGTGCGAGTGGCGTCGATGCGATACTCAACATCAAATCCGCCTGAAACCTGCCACCCAGAGAGCGCGCGGGCCTCGCCGTCGAGGTTAAATTCAATCGGCAGCCCCAGCAATTGGGAGGTCAGTCTCGCACTCCCGTTGTTGATGTTACTCGACGGGGCCAGGCCAAACCGCAAGGTCGTCGCCCAAGGATTGCGTTCGCGCAAAAACTGATAGTCTTTGGCGAGGCCATTGGCCGTTTGCTGATCCGGCGAAAACTCTCGCGCGCGGCGCAACCAGAGCTGCGCGCGCGTATCTTGCTTCAATTGCGCGTGCGCCAGAGCCACCAGTCGGGCCGCCCCAAATTTTTGCGATCTGCTCGTAGTATTGCGATAGGCGCGCGCGGCATAGCGGGCTGCGCCTGCGAAATCACCCAACACGATCGCGGCCTCGGCCCGCAAGACAAGCGCGGCGGCATCATTCGGGCGGGTTGAAATGAGCGTATCCGCGACGTTGGCCGCATCTTGCGCGTGGTTGTCGCGCAGCAATGTGACGCCCAGATCGAAGAATGTTGCGCGGCTTAATGCGTCACCTTGTTGCTGCGCCCCTAAAGGCTGCGCAAGAAGCAAGCACAGTAATACAGTGGAGCGAAGTTTCTTCATGTCCTAGCGATACAGGATGAAGCCGCCCGTTTCTTGCACTCTGACCCCTTCATAGCGCGGATCATCAGATTCGACGACAAACACACCAACCAATTCGCCACCATCATTCGGGTCGGTCATATCACCCGCGATGATGCCGTAATAAGTACCCGTTTCGTATTCAACATAAGTACCAGATTCGGAATCGTAGATGAAATTGTTCAATTCGCCGCTTATTTCGCCGCTTGCGGTCAAGCTAGGCGCGCCTTCTTGAATAACGAAGTTGAGGTTCGGCAATTGAAGATCGCCAGTCCCAGTTCCAGACAAAGAGATCGAGGTGCCATCCAGCTCAAAAGCTTCACGGTTCGAAATCTGGCCCTTTACGGCGTCGTTGGCGTTAAAGTCGCGGAAATCGATATCGACCGTCATGGCGCCGCGGGTCAATTCCATCCCACCAATTGGTGTGAATACGCGCATCCCCGCATAACCACCGTTCAATCGCGCTTGACCTGTCGTTGGTAATGTCACTGCGCCCGTGCGAGAGTAAATGAAGCCACCAAAGCCGTAGTCCGAGTAGGCACCAGTGCGCACGATCGCAAAACTTGAGCGACGTTCGCCATCGACAAGGTTTTTGCTGACACCCAGCAAGGCGCGATAAGGTGTGAGCTGATTGATTGGTTGGCCAGTCAGGCTATCCGTGCTCGTCGCGGCACCTTCATAGAGCGCGTAGTTGCGCAGCGAGCCGACCTGATTGTCGCGAGTATAAACGTTGGCACCGTCAAAGCCAAGGTTGTCAACTGTAAAGGTGTCATTGGTCGCATTATAAGAAACCGACGTAATCAAACCGCCTCCAGCTCCATCACGGGCCTCGAATCTCAAAATGTCACCGCCGGAATTAGGCTCGTCGGTTCCCGGAGGAAGCTCGACACCGGCATCAAGCGCATTCGTATTCTGGTTTGCTTCGTCAGTCGTGGTGCCCGTGGTCTCGTCGGGCTGGGTATTCGAGTCCGTCGCTGTATCAGTCGTGTTGTAAACGAAAGGCTGCTCGCCTGTGCCACAGGCCGTTAATAAGGTGAGCGCGGAAACGGTGGAAATTATGCGTATACCGCTGCTACTCCAAAATCCGAAAGTTCTCGTGGGTTATGACGCGGAAGTTGTCTGACACCTTTTCGCGGAATTTCGTCCATTCATGCGGGATGGTTTCGCGCATGAATGCGA
>JAQXBV010000081.1 GCA_029252195.1 Yoonia sp. | reverse complement strand
TCGCATTCATGCGCGAAACCATCCCGCATGAATGGACGAAATTCCGCGAAAAGGTGTCAGACAACTTCCGCGTCATAACCCACGAGAACTTTCGGATTTTGGAGTAGCAGCGGTATACGTTTATTTTCGCTGCCACCAAGGAACCAAATGATTGTGGTTCATATATGGCTGGGGAGTGCGCATTCTGTGCAAATGATCCCACGAAGCTAGACGAATACGGACCGCCAAACGATGTCGCATGGCGGTCCTTCGATAGATCCCGAAGGATTATTCAGTAACGAGCGCTGTCATGTCTGCGCCAACGTCTGTGGCGAGGTTTGTCGCGCCAGTCTTGATGGAACCGCCAACTGCAGCGCCCAAGAGAACGATAGCGGCTGTCAGAACAACCCAATCTACTGTTACTGCGCCGTCTTCGTCGTTGCGGAATGTTTTGATCAGGTTAAGCATTGTGGTCCCTCCTCAGGGTATCGCTAGATTTTCAGTTTCAACCTTTTCGGATCAAATCGTGCCGGCCTCTTGTTGGCTCAATCCCCGTCTTGGTTGAATATGTTTTGCACTTTGAATGGGGCGGGAGTTTGACCCCAATCGCACAATTTCAGGCAAGGGTAAAAAATATCGTTCTTTCAAGCTAAACTATTGATTTATAATGAAATAAATGTGATCGCTCGGTAAATTATTTGTTAACGTGTGAGGCGAAATGTATCAAAACCGCCCTAAATGGCGGCGATTTTTATCAAACCAATCGCTTTAAAAGCTGATTCCTGCGATGGTGACCGTAATAAAAAGACATATCAGGCAGTAGTTTCATGGTTCGCACATCAATTTACGCATGCGTTGCGTGTTTTTCGCTCGTGGCGTCGTCAGGAAACGCGGAATCAACCCGTTTGCAGAACGACTTCAGCTTTAAGCGGGTCACCGTGCCATCGGCGAGCGCCACGCGCAGGATCACCGTTCAGATCGACCCCACTGCGCCGCGTCCGCCAGCCTCGCCGACGTTGGCGGGTGCCGCAGTTGCAGGCGCCGCTGTGCCAAATGCTGCAGCGCCGGTTACGGGATTGGAGTGGTTCTGGATGGCTGTGTCACCGAGACTGTCCGACTCGGGGCCGGGGCGGCTAGAGCAAGCTCTCAGAGAGATTGATCAGGCCCCCGACGGGAAAGCCGTGCCTGCGCCGCGCCTGCAGACGCTGCAAACCATCGCGTCAGCTCACGGAATTGATATTCTGCGCGCGACCGTCGGCACGGATGTGTCCCCCGCGCTGGTGCTGGCGCTGATCTCGGTCGAAAGTGCGGGCAAAACCGTTGCGACCAGCAGCGCGGGTGCACAAGGGCTGATGCAGCTTATGCCCGCCACAGCCGCCCGCTTTGGCGTGACCGACAGCTTGAACCCTGCCGACAATATCAAAGGCGGGGTCGCTTATCTCGCGTGGCTGATGAAGCACTTCGACAATGACCCGATCCTTGTATTGGCAGGATATAACGCTGGCGAGGGCTCCGTGCGCGACAATGCGGGCGTGCCGCCATATGCGGAAACGCGGGCCTATGTGCCAAAGGTGCTTGCAGCGTGGAAGGTGGCAAAGGGCCTGTGTCAGACGCCACCAGAGTTGATGACGGACGGCTGTGTGTTTCACAACAACGGGGCGTAAGGGGCGCAGCGGCAAAGCCGCGCCCGCTCTGTATCAAACGATCGTCGCGTCTGTTGCGTTGCGCAGCTCTTCTTCGGTGACGCCGTCGGCGCATTCGACGATCCGCAGGCCGCCCTCGACGACATCGAGCACGCCGAG